>NZ_KZ293963.1:3762214-4111042 GCF_002352765.1 Alteribacter populi
TGTCTCCTCTTTGAGCTCCAAGTAACAATGTTTTTACCTTAGTAGATAGCACAAATTTCACCTCAAAGCTTTATCGGTTCTTTGGTGTAGTCCTGTGAAAGGGATGATTAGAGGATAGTTTATCATAGAAAAAAGTCGTTTTATCATAAAAAGGAAAAGTCAATTCATTTAGCGTACTCCTTATAGTAATAAAGTTTTAACAATGTAGTTCTAAAGAAATATTTAATGTTGCTTACTCTTTAGATTTAAGTGGTATTTGAATCACTTTCATAATTCATTTGTTTAAAAAAGCACACAACTTCAAAATAATATTCTCTCGCATTTTTTTGATTATTACTTATTGTAAAAAGAGTAACTTTATGTAGCTCCGTAGGGGGCTAAAAGACTTTCTTGTCGTACACTAGACGTGAATACGGGACATATGACCTAAAATAACATTTCGAAAGGTACATCCATATGACTAATTGTGTGAAAATTTAAAAAGTGGCAGGATCCCCCTGAAAATGAGTGGGGATTTTCTTATGAATGAATGTAAGCATACAAATGATTAAATGGAGGGAATTGAATGAGAAAGGCTAAAATCTTATTAAGTTTCGTATTAGTCATGGCTTTATTTGTTTCATTTTTGCCAGGACAAGCAATCGGCTCTCTATTAGGGGATACGACTAAATCACTTAAAGAGACGTTGCAAGAGGTAGGTGTAGAAACAACAGTTGACCCATTATTAGATGAAGCCTTGAAGGCAGCGGAGGGTCCGGTGGAAGTTATCGTTACATTTAATAGTGACGAAGGGCCTGGAGCATCAGAAATCGGTTTATTAGAACAGTTAGGGATTGAAACAGGGGTTGCTTTAGAATCTTTACCTATTGCAGGTGTTTTAGCAACAAAAGAGCAGGTGATAGATTTAACTCAATTGGACGAAGTGCGTTCGGTTTATTTAAACAGTGAACTTGAATATGAAAACTTTGACTCGACAGCGCTAACAGGCGTTGACCGCATGCGTACAGACAACACAATCCGTACAAGAAATGGTGGGGTTCCTGTTTCAGGACAAGGTGTAGGTGTCGTGGTTAATGATAGTGGGATTGATGGCACCCACGAGGATCACAAATTTGGAAATAACCTTGTTCAGAATGTCATGGCAGCAACGAACCTAAATGCGCTCAGCAGTTTGTTGCCAGTTTCCTATGTTGAAGATGTTCCGAATACAGATTCAGACTCTGGTCATGGAACTCACGTTGCCGGAACCGTTGGAGGAACGGGGAAAAAGTCCAGTGGTAAATACGAAGGGGTTGCGCCGGGCGCAAATTTGATCGGATATGGTTCTGGTGCCGGCTTATTCATTCTTGATACTTTAGGTGGCTTTGATTACGCGATTACTCACCAAAATGACTATAACATTCGTGTCATTACAAATTCTTGGGGCTCTCCAAGCGATGTAGGAACTGATTTTGATCCTGACCATCCTACAAATATTGCCACTAAGGAAGCAGCAGGACGAGGAATTACCGTTATTTTCTCCGCTGGTAACTCCGGTCCTGGTGAAGATACAATTACAGGTAACTTTAAAAAAGCACCTTGGGTTATTACAGTTGCTGCCGGTGATCGCAATGCCAATCTTGGAAGCTTCTCATCACGAGGATTGGAAGTACGCGGTGGCACGGTTGATTTTTGGGGTGAGGAAGTGACGTGGGAAGACCGCCCGACTGTAACAGCACCAGGCGTGAATATTGTTTCCACGCGTACGACAGATCCATTATCGGTCGCAAATGCAACGGATGATGCAGAAGTGATCGAAACAGGCCACCTTCCTTATTATACGATTAAAAGCGGAACATCAATGGCAGCTCCGCACGTAGCAGGTATTGTCGCTCTTCTTCTGGAAGTGGACCCTTCTTTATCGCCTATAGAAATTCAGGAGATTTTAGAAGAGACAGCGACGAATATGCCAGGGTACAGCCCATCTGAAGTAGGGGCAGGATATGTCAATGCCTATGCAGCAGTAGATCAAGCTTTTGAAAGACGTGACTATGGTGAAGTATTAAATATGAATCGGGAATTTAATAGTGAAGTGCATGTCGATTCACAAACAGAAGAGATTACGATTGACTATAATCCTGCCGCGTCTGCTGAAGATAACCAATATACTTTTGATGTGGAAGAAGACTTAACACAATTAGCCGTTCGAGTAGATGGTCATGGTTTTTTTGAAAGTGGAAATCCGATAAACCTCGTATTGATTGCACCTGATGGAACGGAGTACAGCTCAGGAATCTCCCTATTATTCACCTTATTTACAGATCGTACAGTGATTGTAAATTCTCCAGATTCCGGTGAATGGGCTGTAGAGATTCGTGGATTGCATGGAGATGAACTGAATCCTATTGGGACTGCTCTTCCGGAAGAGGTGGAAGGAACGATCACAACGAGAACCTCTGATGGATACTCGGGGTTAAACGATATCGAAAATCACCCTGAAAAAGATGCGATCATCATGGCTGTATACAATCGTCTTATTGACGGAAATTCCAATGGTGAGTTTAGGCCAGATGATCACCTCACACGTGGAGAGCTGGCTAAGTATTTAACAATGGGCGCAGGTATCCGTCAGTATTTACCATTAGACGGTGCTGATTCTTTTAAAGATATAAACAAGCATTTAGCACCTTACGTAGAGGCTACCACGGCACGCGGTTCTGCCTTACTAGATCGTAAACAGCAACATGACGGGGTAATCCTGCCGACTAGCGATGATAAATTCTCACCAAATGGATCCGTAAACCGCGCTGAATTGGCTTACTCTCTTGTTCAAAGCCTAGGATTGCAAGAGGGAGCAAAAGAACTTCAGTTTGAAGAAGACGAGAAGCTCACGGTTTATCTCAAAGGAGAAAGCATTGCTATTGAAGATTCTCACCTGATTCCAGATGAGTTGAAAGGGTACGTCCAACAGGCTCTAAATTTAAACCTTATGAACGCCTACTTTGAATTAGAGCAAGGCGGAACATCCATCGAACCGGAGTTTACAGCAACCTTTGAACCAACAAGCGATGTGACACGTGCAGAATACGCTGCGTACATTAATCGGCATTACTCTCATTATTCTAGCTTGAGAGTTCGATAATAGGTTACATCCATAGAAAGGGTGTTTCAGAAGGTATGTGTTTTGCCTTTTGAAGCGCCCTCTTTCTATTATGGATTAGCTTTCTCTAAAACCCAAGTAGGTCGACGTTAGAAAACCAGATCCGAAGCTTGTTTGACTAGAACTTGTGCTCAATTGACTAGATCTTGCCAGAAGTTGACCAGATCCCCGCCCGTCCCCTAAGTTTCCCTTTCTAAGTTAACAAATCTCTGATATACTAAAAATAAGTTCATAAATTGGTCGGAGAACAGGAGAGACCGCAACACTCCATACTTATGCGTTTTTTTAGCGTTAAGGATGGAGCTGTTGTGGTCTTTTTCTTTTCTCAAAAAAGAAAGGATGTTCAAATTGGGTAAACCATTCTCAGCAATACAACGAAATACCTACTTGGAAGAGATGGAAAATAATGAGCTCGATCTTCTTGTTGTCGGAGGCGGGATTACAGGAGCCGGTATTGCTCTTGATGCGTCGGTTCGGGGGCTGTCGACTGGAGTAGTGGAAATGCAAGACTTTGCAGCCGGAACATCGAGCCGATCTACGAAACTCGTACATGGGGGACTCAGATATTTAAAGCAGTTTGAAATCAAGCTTGTGTCAGAAGTAGGGAAAGAGCGAGCAATCGTATATGAAAATGCACCTCACGTCACCTCACCAGAATGGATGCTTTTGCCGATTATTAAAGGGGGGACTTTTGGAAAATTTGCCACCTCTGTCGGGTTAAAGGTGTATGATAGACTGGCTGGAGTTAAGCGCAATGAACGTCGTGAAATGCTTAGTCGAAATGAGACGCTCATAAAAGAGCCGTTGCTGCGAAAAGAAGGGTTAAAAGGTGGCGGCATTTATGTTGAATATAAAACAGATGATGCTAGGCTCACGTTAGAGATTATGAAAGAAGCGGTTCATCGCGGAGCAAGAGCTGCCAATTATGCAAAGGCAGAGTCCTTACTTTACCGTGATGGTCGTGTAATCGGTGCAAAAATAAAAGATTTAATTTCTGGTAAAACGTATAACATTAAAGCGAAGCGTGTTGTGAATGCCGCAGGTCCATGGGTCGATGAATTGCGGGAAAAAGACGGTTCGAAAAAAGGGAAGTTCCTTCATTTAACGAAAGGTGTTCATCTTGTCATTGATCAGTCGCGTTTTCCACTTAAGCAAGCGGTTTATTTTGATACGAAAGATGATGGCCGGATGGTGTTTGCGATTCCACGTGACGGCAAAACTTACGTTGGAACGACAGATACGTACTATGATGCTGAAATTGCCAGTCCGCGAATGACACAAGAAGATATGGACTATATTTTGAATGCAGCAAACTACATGTTCCCTAGTCTCAACCTGGAAGAAAGCGATGTAGAATCGAGCTGGGCAGGGCTTCGTCCGCTAATCCATGAAGAAGGAAAAAGCGCATCGGAGATCTCCAGAAAAGATGAGACATTCGTTTCTCAAACGGGATTGATTTCGATTGCAGGCGGGAAATTAACAGGTTATCGTAAAATGGCAGAAAGAATCGTTGACATGGTAGCGAAAGATATCGGAAATGAAAAGAAGTGTACCACAGACAAAATTGTCCTTTCCGGAGGCGATGTCGGCGGTTCCGCGAATTATAAAGATTTTATCGAAAAGCAAATAAAAGTCGGTGTTGAGTTAGGTCTTACAGCAGATGAGTCTCGTAAACTAGTGAAACTTTATGGCTCGAATGTTAAACGAGTTTTTGAGATTATTGAAACAACCGGGGAAGAAGCTAAGCAATTCCAGTTGCCAAAAAGCGTATTCGCTTCACTCGTTTACGGGCTTGAGGAAGAAATGACAGTGAAACCATCAGATTTCTTTAATCGTCGTACAAGTGCCTTGATTTTTAATATTGACTGGGTTAAAGGATGGAAGACGCAGGCCATTCACTATTTAGCATATCGATTACAGTGGACGAATGAACAGCGTCGTGATTTTGGAGAAGAGCTAAATAGAGAAATCGCCTATGCAATGCAGCCAGAAGAAAGAGTCCAACAGTCATCACCGAGCAGTATGGTTTTATGATTATTGTTTGGTAGAGGAGGATGGGACAAAACCCAGCTAAAAAGAATGGCCCTCACCGTTGGTGAGAGCCATTTCTTTTTATTTGATGTTTACATGAGTGAATCAACTGATTCACCTTCAAGCTTGAAATTATATACAAAAAAAGATACCTTCTGAAAAAGTTAATTCATTACAACATAACAAAATCGGAGGTGTAAAAACTTTAGTAACCATTATGCGAATCCAAATTAGCTGCGTATCTCTTTTCTAGTACAGATATTCATTATTAGCCCTTTAAAACGACTACCTGGTAAGGCAAACTGGATTAGGCCATAAAATGACTGCGACTAAAGTTGTTTTTTTAAAGTATTGACAACGTTTTCATAGTCTGTTTTAATAGTTTACAAGTTAATATATTTTCTGATTGAGACTTTGAGACTAACGGAAATCGGCCTAGGAGCGTGCTAGGTTTGCTTTCTGTTGGTCTTTTTTTTGTCTCTGGAGCATTTAAAGGAGGACAAAGGGATGTCGCCATTTATTGGAGAATTGTTTGGTACGATGATCTTAATTATTTTCGGTACCGGTGTTGTAGCAGGAGTTGTGTTAAAAGGAACGAAAGCAGAAGGAGGTGGCTGGATTGTCATTACGATGGCTTGGGGTCTTGGTGTCGCTTTAGGCATTTATGCCGTAGGTGAAATTAGTGATGCCCATTTGAACCCGGCAGTTACCGTAGGCTTCGCTTTAATTGGAGAGTTTCCGTGGTCTAGCGTTCCTGCTTATATTATTGCCCAACTTCTTGGTGCGTTTATCGGAGCAACGCTCATTTGGTTTCAGTATTACGCACACTTTAAACAAACAGACGATCAAGGGGCAAAGCTTGGTGTATTCAGTACAGACCCGGCGATTAAACATACGCCTTCAAATTATTTCAGTGAAGTTTTAGGGACATTCGTTCTTGTAATCGGCATACTTTTTATTGGAGCGAATCAGTTTACAGAAGGGTTAAACCCACTCATTGTTGGGTTTTTAATTGTAGCCATTGGTCTTTCGCTAGGTGGAACAACAGGATACGCGATCAATCCTGCCCGTGACTTAGGGCCTCGAATCGCCCACGCAATTTTACCGATAGCCGGAAAAGGCAGCTCAAATTGGCAGTATGCATGGATCCCGATTGCTGGTCCGTTAATTGGTGGGGGCTTAGGAGCGCTCGTTTATGCCGCATTATTTGAAGGAATCATTTATAATGCATTATGGGTATTTATCGGTGCCTTCTTTGTCGTTTTAGTTATTTCATTGCAAATTCATAAGAAAGACTTGCAAACGTTACCAAATGAGGAAGTTTATCATAACCCAACTCAAACTCAAACAGAAGCTTAGGAGGAGAATACAGTGGAAAAAAAGTATGTACTTGCACTAGATCAGGGGACAACGAGCTCAAGAGCGATCCTTTTTAACAAACAAGGGCAAATCGTCGACACAGCTCAGCAGGAATTCACGCAAATTTTTCCTCACCCAGGGTGGGTAGAGCATAACGCCAATGAAATTTGGTCTTCTATTTTAGGCGTTATTGCAGAAGTATTAAATAAACAAAATGTGCAACCAAAAGAGATTGCTTCGATCGGAATTACAAATCAGCGCGAAACGACGGTTGTCTGGGACAAGGAGACCGGCAAACCGATTTATAACGCACTCGTTTGGCAGTCCCGACAAACAGACCCGATATGTGAAGAGCTCAGAGAAAAGGGGTACCAACCGCTGTTTCAAGATAAAACAGGACTTTTAATTGACGCTTATTTTTCCGGGACGAAAGTAAAGTGGCTCTTAGACAATGTAGATGGGGCTAAAGAAAAGGCCGAGCAAGGGAAGCTTCTTTTTGGAACGATCGATACGTGGTTGATCTGGAAGCTTTCTGGTGGAAAAGCTCATGTCACAGATTATACCAATGCTTCGCGAACGCTTATGTACAATATTCACGAGTTAAAGTGGGATGAAGAATTACTCGATATTCTTGGTGTGCCAAATTCAATGCTGCCTGAAGTTAAACCTTCATCAGCTGAATATGCAAAAACAATCGATTATCACTTCTTTGGTGAAGAGATTCCAATTGCCGGCGCTGCAGGGGACCAGCAGGCTGCTCTCTTTGGTCAAGCGTGTTATGAAAAAGGGATGGCGAAAAACACGTATGGCACGGGTTGCTTTATGCTGATGAATACGGGAGAAGAGGCAGTAAAATCTGAGCACGGGTTACTGACGACGATTGCTTGGGGGCTTGATGGCAAGGTTGAATACGCGCTAGAAGGCAGCATTTTTGTTGCTGGATCAGCCATTCAGTGGCTTCGCGACGGGTTACGCATGCTAGATTCCTCTCGGGAAAGTGAGAGTTATGCGACTAAAGTAGAATCAACTGATGGTGTTTATGTGGTCCCAGCATTTGTAGGACTAGGAACACCTTACTGGGATAGCGATGTCCGAGGCGCCGTCTTCGGTCTAACGCGAGGAACGGAAAAAGAGCATCTTGTGCGGGCAACGTTAGAATCACTCGCTTATCAAACAAAAGACGTGTTACATGCGATGGAAGCAGATGCCAAGGTTGACCTTAAAACCCTCCGTGTAGACGGCGGTGCTGTAGCCAATAATTTTTTAATGCAATTCCAGAGTGATATCTTAGGCGTCCCGGTTCAAAGACCGGATGTCCAAGAAACGACCGCTTTGGGAGCCGCGTATCTCGCAGGACTTGCCGTAGGATTTTGGAAGGATAAAGAAGAAATCGCCCAGCAATGGCACATCGATCAGACCTTTGATCCTAAGATGGAAGAGGATGTGAAAGAAGACCTCTATGATGGCTGGAAAACAGCAGTAGAAGCGACAATGAGATTTAAAAAAGGGAAGAGAATTTAACCAAAAATGAATAAACCATCGTGTGAAACGCATCGTTTTCTTAACGGAAGCGATGCGTTCCTTTAATGGTATATTCGATTTATAAAACGAAATCCTGATATATTCAAATTTATCCTAATAAAACAAACCTTCTTCTCCTCATCCTCCGAAACCTTTACCATTTTTTTACGTACATCTAAATGGGAAGCGATCACTAACCAGGCGGAGGAGACAATTTTATGAAAAATCGTATTCAAGTGCTCGATGTTGCAAGAGGAGCAGCTATTTTAGGTACTCTAGGCACGAATATTTGGATCTTTGCATCACTCGGGGCCTATGATTTCCTTCTTGGGGAAGAAGATTGGCTTTATACATGGGAAACCATCGTAGAATGGATTTTTCTTTTCTTTATGAATGGGAAATTTCTCGGCTTGCTTACGATTCTGTTTGGTATGGGCTTGGAAATTAAACGTAGATCCTACATGAAAAATAACCAGGAGAATTTATGGCCGTGGCTTTATGTATGGGGAATGCTGCTCCTGTTTATTGACGGCTTTCTTCACTACTTGTTTGTTTTTGAATTTGACGTGCTCATGAGCTATGCCGTAACGGGAATGATTGTTGCGTTTTTGATCAGATGCAAAACGAGTGTGATCAAAACAATCGCGATTATACTCGGAGTCATTCACCTTTTAGGAGTAACTCTACTAGCCATTACGGTAGAAATACTGTTCCGAATAGAAGAACTACGAGAAGAGCTTTTCATTGAAATGCAGGAGATGTCCGCTGTCTATCTAACTGGGACGTACTTGGACCAAGTACTCTACCGGTTCAACGACTTTTGGGCAATGAGAACAGAAGCCATTGGGATTATTCCAATGAATATACTACTCTTCCTGTTTGGTGTTTACCTTGTAAGGAGTGGTCTGTTCGACAAAACGGATGAAAGCAAACGAAGAAGAAAGAAGTTTCTGTTTTGGGGACTTGGTATCGGAATCCCTCTTAATGCACTCGTCTTTTTGCCCCTTTACTCCATGGGTGTCTTTGTCAGATATACGTTTGCCCCGCTCATGGCATTAGGGTATTTAATGCTGTTTCACTGGATCATAGAAAAGAAGGGAAGCGGCTTTTTATTTAACAGACTTTCTGAAGTAGGAAGAACGGCCCTAAGCTGCTATATCCTGCAAAACATCGTCGCTTCCTTGCTCTTTTACAGTTGGGGCCTGAGACTTGGAGGGAGCTTAAACTCCGCTGAAATCATTGGTGTATGGGCGTTTATTTGTATCGGTATGATGGTATTTGCCCACATTTGGCTGAAAAAATACACTACAGGTCCTGTTGAAATCGTCTGGAAATGGCTTACCATACTACCTGTAACCATCAAAGAAAAACGAAATGCAGCATAATGCTCGAGAAAAAACGCATGGGTTTCCATGCGTTTTTTCCATTCCTCTTTGAAGGCCTTACACGTGATTGGTTATTAGCTCCTTGTTTCGTTCTTTGAAAAGGTCATTATGTGATGAGACCATACCTGTTTTTTTTGCATCCGGTTCAATGAATCGTTTAGCCTGGTTGACTGCGTTAGCAGCGTCCTGAAAGGCTCCCGCAATAAGGTGCAGTTTACCGTCATGCTTTAGTATATCCCCAGCCGCGTAAAGTCCTTCTACAGATGACGTACTGTTTGCAGCTCCTGCAATAAAATGGTCATCCTCGAGCGTTACTTTTAAACTGTGATTTTTCAATAGTGCGGTATCGCGTTCATACCCGTGATTGATAATCAAGTCATCTACTTTAAGCGTAATCGTTTCTCCTGAATTTTCATGGCAAAGCTCGACATGTTCAATCATGTCCTGGTCCCTGTTAGCCGTCAACTTAGAGATGGATGTATGAAAAAAACATTGTACTGAACTGTTTAATAGCTTACTCACTTCTGATTCGTGTCCTTTAAGAGCTCCTTTACGATAGGTGATATAGACCTTTTTGGCAATTGGCTCAAGCTCATTGGCCCAGTCAATGGCTGCATTTCCTCCACCTGAAATCAGTACGCTTTTCCCTTTAAATCGTTTAAGCGATTGGATTGTGTAATGCAAGTTCGTCACTTCAAATCTTTCTGCTCCTTTAATATCAAGTCGCTGAGGTGTAATGATACCACCTCCGACGGCTACAATCACCGTTTTTGATAGATGGACTTCTCCTTTATTCGTATGTACTCGAAAGGTTCCGTCTACAGATTTTGATATTGATGTCACTTTCGTATTCAGCTTCACAGTCGGCTTGAAGGTGAGACCTTGTATAATGAGCTGTTCCATAAATTTTTCTCCAGACGTAGGTGGTAATCCTCCGACATCCCAGATGATTTTTTCTGGATAAAGCTGGACTTTTCCCCCAAGAGTCGGCTGGTATTCAATGATTTTTGTCTTCATTTCTCTAACTCCGCTGTAAAAAGCTGAATAAAGACCAGCTGGGCCTCCTCCGATAATCGTTACGTCATACATGTCTATAGCATTCATTTTTTCACCTCATTAGCAAAAGTTTGTGGCTTTCTAAAATTCCATTGACAATGAGAATTCATCATCTTATAGTTATTATTGTAGATGAAACTGATAATCATTATCAACTGAAATTTTGAAACTTGTTAAAAATGACTTTAATTTTCAAAAATCCATAGTGAAAACTTCAGGAAATGTTTGAAGAAGCTAAAATTAAGAGATATGAAAGCTACCTTCACGGCGCCCGTCTCAAGGGAAAAGCGTCCTTGAGACTTTAAATGGATGCTGCGGAAGCTAACGCTGTTTTTAATAAAAGGAAGGTGAAACGATGAACCGTTTATTTGTAGATAGTATGACTGTCAGCTATGGGGAAGAGCTCATTATTAAAGATTTGAGTATTTCCATTCCGGATCAACAGATCACCACAATTATTGGTCCTAACGGATGCGGGAAGTCTACGCTTCTAAAAGCAATCACACGCATTATTCCTCATGCTTCTGGCTCCGTAATTCTCGATGGACAGCATATTTCTAAAGAAAACACAAAAGAACTGGCGAAAAAAATGGCGATTCTACCTCAGACGCCTGAAAGCTCCAGCGGACTGACAGTTGGAGAACTTGTATCTTATGGACGATTTCCTTATCAACAAGGATTTGGCAGACTCACAAAACGAGACCGGGAAATGATTGACTGGGCACTTGAAGTTACAGGTATACAGGAATTCAAGTATCGTGCTGTTGACGCCTTATCAGGAGGGCAGAAACAAAGAGTCTGGATTGCAATGGCACTTGCACAGGAGACGGAGATGATTTTCCTCGATGAGCCAACAACCTATTTGGATATGGCTCATCAGCTCGAAGTCCTTGAATTACTAGAGGAACTAAATCGTGTAGAGAAGCGGACTATCATTATGGTTTTACACGACTTAAATCAGGCGGCGCGCTTTGCTGATCATCTCATTGCTATGAAAAGAGGCCGCATTATGAAAGCGGGAAATTGTGAAGAAGTCATTCAACGCGATGTGCTAAGAGACGTCTTTCACATTGACGCTCTGATCGGCCGAGACCCTTATACGAATAAACCGATGTGTATGACTTACCATTTATTAAAAGGAGATAATCACCATGAAAAAAATAATCATGCCGTTCACTCTATTATTGCTCATTCTTAGTGCTTGTGGAGGTGGCGAATCGAGCGGACAAGAATTAAATGGAAATGACACCATTACTTATGAATCAGAAAATGGACCAGTGGAAGTTCCTGCTGATCCACAGCGCGTAGCTGTTTTATCCTCGTTTGCAGGTAACGTTATGGCACTTGATGTAAACCTCGTCGGTGTGGATCCTTGGTCGAAAATGAATCCACGCTTTGAAGACGAGCTACAGGACATTGAAGAAGTCACAGATGAAAGCCTTGAAAAGCTAATTGAATTAGAGCCAGACTTAATTATTGGATACTCAGACATTAAAAACGTAAGCAAGCTCGAACAAATTGCCCCTGTTGTAACTTATACATACGGCAATGTCGATTACCTCACTCAGCATATAGAGATTGGGAAACTACTAAACAAGGAAAAAGAAGCGAAAGAATGGGTCGATGATTTCAAAGAACGAGCCCAGGTAGCAGGAGAAGAGATTAAAGATGTCATCGGCGAGGATACTACCGTGTCCGTTTTTGAAAACTTTGACAAGCAGCTTTATGTCTTTGGTGATAATTGGGGTCGAGGCACAGAAGTCCTTTATCAAGAAATGGAACTAGCCATGCCTGAGAAGGTAGCGGAAGTCGCTCTTGAAGACGGATATTATGCCCTTTCTCCTGAGGTGCTTTCTGAGTTTGCTGGTGATTATATGGTTTTTAGCAAGGTAGATGACGCCGATCTTTCATTCGAGAAAACCGACACGTACCAGAACATTCCTGCCGTTCAAAACGATCAAGTGATTGAAGTAAATGCTGCAGAATTTTACTTTAATGATCCTATCACGCTAGAGTATCAGCTTGAAACTTACCATGAACGTTTTCTTGAGTAAGAGATCACGAGGAGGAAGGCGCTTGTATTTGGAGCTCTTCCTCTTTTGTTTGTCTCTACTGGCGACCTATATTAAATAAAATCTAGCAGTTGTAAAAGAAGAGGGTGCTTATGAATAAGACCAGCTCAAACACCATACCTGTTTCACTTGTATTTTTAATAGGGTTTATATTACTCCTTCTAATGTTTGCGTTATCACTCATATTAGGTAGTGCGAAAATTCCTGTGCGTGATATTTGGCTAGCCGTAGCAACAGCTCAAACGGGAGAATCATTATCTATTATAAGAGAAATCCGATTGCCACGAGAAATCGGGGCGGTCTTTGTTGGGGCCGCATTATCTGTGTCTGGGGCAGTGATGCAGGGAATGACAAGAAATCCACTAGCTGACCCAGGGCTTCTGGGACTAACGGCGGGAGCAAACGCGGCATTAGCTGTAACGATCGCGTTTCTTCCTGGGACGAATTATTTCTGGATGATGATGGCCTGCTTTATAGGGGCTGCGCTTGGTGCGGGGCTTGTCTTCGGGATCATCCGGATGAAAAAAGGGAGAATGTCTCCGTTTCGCATCGTGCTGGCAGGTGCGGCTGTCACTGCGTTTTTACAGGCGGTTGCTGAAGGAATTGGTTTAACGTTTAAAATTTCTAAAGAGGTGTCTATGTGGACGGCAGGAGGACTTATCGGAACAAACTGGATGCAACTTCAAGTCATTGTACCTTTTATTACAGTTGGACTGATCACTGCTGTGATTTTATCAAGGCAAGTGACCATTCTCAGCTTAAATGAAGACGTAGCAACCGGACTAGGTCAAAAAACAGAACAAATAAAGGTTGTCCTAATTGTTGTCATTATTCTCCTCACTGGAGCAGCCGTTGCTCTCGTTGGTAACATCGCCTTTATTGGGTTAATGATTCCTCATATAGTACGCTCTGTCATTGGAACAGATTACCGTTACATCATTCCTATGTCCGCTATTGTCGGAGCAACGTTTATGCTATTGGCAGACACGGTAGGTAGGGTCATTCATGCACCTTACGAAACACCTGTGGCCGCTATTCTGTCTATTATGGGACTGCCTTTCTTTTTATGGGTAGTGCGAAAAGGAGGAAAAGGGTTCTCGTGATACATCCTAATCTAGTAAAAAAACAATACCTGCTTATCATTTTCTTCTTAACCCTTATCCTGCTAACGATGTTGATCAGTATGGGGATCGGCTATGCCAAGTTATCTTATGACAGGCTGATCCCGGTTTTAGTTGGAAAAGGAACGTTCCAGGAAACGTTTATTCTTTTTTCAGTGCGGCTACCACGGATGATCATTACACTTTTAGCTGGTATGGCACTGGCGTTATCAGGAGCGATTTTACAAGGGATTACCCGAAATGATCTAGCTGATCCTGGGATTATTGGTATCAATTCTGGAGCCGGTGTGTCCGTGGCTATTTTCTTTTTATTTTTTCCGATTCAGGTTGGTGCGTTTGTTTATATGCTTCCAGTGGCAGCCTTTGCAGGGGCACTTCTCACTGCTATAGCTATTTATCTATTTTCTTATCAAAAACAGGTTGGCTTTCATCCGGTTCGATTTATATTAACTGGGGTTGGCTTTTCCCTCGCTTTATCCGGGGTCATGATTGTCCTTATTTCATCTGCTGATCAGACAAGAGTCGACTTTATTGCCACTTGGCTTGCCGGCAACATTTGGGGCACAGACTGGCCGTTTATTTTAGCCCTTCTCCCTTGGCTCCTTGTTCTAATCCCTTTTTCTCTTTATAAAGCGAACCGACTAAACCTTCTTAGTCTTGGTGACTTGGTAGCCACCGGAACTGGGGTGGCCGTAAAAAAAGAACAAATGACCTTGCTTTTTACCGCAGTAGCTCTTGCTGCTTCTGCGGTTTCCGTCACAGGTGGGATCGCCTTCGTCGGCTTAATGGCCCCTCACATCGCAAGAGCTCTTACCGGCCCAGTGTATCAACGAATACTCCCGCTCGCTATATTAATTGGCGGATGGCTTCTGCTTGTCGCTGATACGATCGGCAGAAATCTCACCGACCCAGACGGACTTCCAGCAGGCATTATCGTATCCATTATCGGTGCTCCGTATTTTCTTTATTTGTTGTTGAGGAAGTAGGGTGTGTACTTACATCAATCTAGTGAAGAGTTGAAAAAAAGGGGTTTATCTTCCTGTTGGTTGCTATTATTTTATAGGCTCTGTTAAAGGTTGTTAATGATATTTGAAAAAGACGAAACATTTGTCCTTAGTAGAGGGCGAGCTCGAATGATGCATCGGACTGGATTGTTGGATACGGTCATTCTAAATCAAAGAGGGAAGATGCGATGGAGACAGACCCCTCCCTTTGTAACTTACTAAAAAACATGGTTTCCAAATGATTGCTACAAAGGCTATAGTAATACGTATAGATTAACAAAGTTTGTTGACATACTTTGAGGAAATTCTCTGAATCATAGTGTGAGGGGGAATCAAAGAAGTGACGGATAAAAAATACTGGTTAACAAATGTCAGATTGTAAACCGAGTTCCGCTATGAAAAAGATATTGAACATGGCTTACTACGTAGCAATTCTGTTCCATTCGTTAGAGAATCTTTGCGCAGTACAGCCTCCTTAAAAAGCAGGGATACTAGCGGAGCGTTATTGCTTAAATGTTGAACGTCAACTTGGACAAACGCTAGGGTAGATAACAGGAGGTGTAACTCCTTTGAATAAACGAAGGGAACGTGTTTGGTCCAATGTAGGAGACGATGCAGATTTCGTTGATGCAAGTTGTTCAACTGAAGCTGTTGCTAGGTTAGTAGAATGGCCGCTTTCTTTAAAAAAGAACCTGTTGATGGAGTACTTTAAAAGGAAAGGATAGATCATATGAGTTCTACTTTTTGGCTAACAAACACCACATTAGAGAGTGGATACCAGATTGAGCATGGCGTGATTTCAGGAACCGAGACAGAATGTTGTCATCTGTTAATTAGGGATGGGAAAGTTGCGAAAATTATACCTTCTAGTAAACCTATTACAGACAATTCACCACAAAAAGATGCGGAGGGGTTATTAGCTCTTCCATCATTTATAGAAAAACATTGTCATCTAGATAAAACATTGCTTGGTGACCGATGGCGTTCCGTCACACCTGTTAAAAGTATTTTTGAACGCCTTGAAATTGAAAAAGAAGTTCTTCCTTCTTTGGAAACTACAACGAAAGAACGTGCGGAAAAGTTACTTAATATTTATTTGAAATCCGGCGTGACTCATGTACGAACGCATGTGGATGTATATCCTGAGGTTGGATTGAAGAATTTAGAAGAAGTCCAAGAAGCATTGCAAACGTTTGAAGGAAAGTTATCTTATGAAATTGTTGCATTTCCGCAACATGGAATGTTGCGTACGAAGTCGAAAGATTTAGTTAGGGAAGCCCTTCGTCAAGGTGCAAATCTTGTAGGTGGTGTTGATCCAGCTAACGTGGATGGAGATATTGAAGCCTCTCTACAAGAGATGGTTGAACTGGCTGTCGAAGAAAATGCAGGAATCGATTTGCATTTACACGACGCGAATCATCTAGGTATCTTTACAATGAAAAGATTGGCTAAGTTAACGGAAGAAGCCGGTCTTCAAGGCAAGGTATCGATTAGCCATGCATTTGGCCTTGGGGATATCCCCCTATCTCAAGCAGAAGGAATGGCAGAACTACTGGCCGATGCAGGAATCACCATCATTACCAGTGTGCCGATTAATCGAAAGTTCCCACCTGTTGGCTTATTGCACGAAGGAGGTGTATCGGTTGCTGTCGGATGTGATAATATTTTTGATGTTTGGTCACCATTTGGAAATGGAGATATTTTAGAACGCGCAGGTCGTTTAGCAGAAATTTCAGGACGGGTAGACGAACGGTCATTATCACAAACGCTCTCATTTATTACCGATGGGAAAACACCACTTAATCATGAAGGAGAACAAATTTGGCCAAAAATTGGGGACGATGCAAGCATCGTCTTAGTTGAAGCATCTTGTTCTGCTGAAGCGATTGCAAGAAGATCTAAGCGAATTATTACGATGTTCAAAGGAGAAATCGTTTCAGGTTCTCTTAGAAAGAAAAATGAATAGAATGTTTTATATCTCTACAAGTAGAATGATCAAAGAAGCCGTTATTTGGAGTTAATGCAACTAGTTGAAAAGTTTGTGTAAAGTCAAAAACCTATTTCTTCGATAGATGCTCTTTTTTAGCTATTAAGCATTCCTATGCATACAAAACAGAGGGGGAAGGGGAGGGCATGTGGAAATCTTGAGATGAAATATTTAATATCAATCGCATGTAAGTTATTATTAGTACGCATAAATACCAACTTTAAGAGGTTATGAGTATTATAAGTTTTAAATGTTGTTGGTGTTAATTATTCCGTTAATGATTTTTTTCAGCCTGAATGACATAGCGTTCCGGCGCTGTACCGATATAGTTGAACGGGTAACAGGTGGTTAACGTGAGTGTAGGCTGGTCTTTCTCCACGATAACAGTGAGATCATCTGCATCTGTAATCCAAATATCCTGAATTTCATATTCATACAACTCAGCATTATACTGTACTTGCAGGATGTGACCCTCTTCCAATGTACCGAGTTCTGTAAAAACCGTATCACGATGACCGCTTAACACAGTATGCTTTTCTTTATCGGGTGCTGTCGTATACTGACTGTCAAACATGCCAACCCCTCGATTTAAGCTATCTTCGGCAGTCCCCCAGTATACCTTAAACTTTTTTTCCAGGGCAGGGATCTTAAGGTCTGCGATGTACTCCCCTTCGTGGGTGGAAGATATATCTACCGATAAAGGAGGGTGAGAAGCAGCATCGATAGGCAGAACACTACTTGATCCGATCCACCATTGATATCCGCTCAAAATAACCAAAGTGATTCCCACAGTAATACAGAGCTTTAGCAACACGTTCATCGTTTTACCTCCTTGAGGAAAAGGGGACAGAATAACCTGTCCCCCTACTTAATAATCAATTAAATTAAAGTCTTTTTACGAAAGAAGAACAATCCAACGGCAGCTAATAAAAAGCCGGTTAAGACCATGAGTGG
This sequence comes from Alteribacter populi, assembly GCF_002352765.1. Lineage (NCBI taxonomy): Bacteria > Bacillati > Bacillota > Bacilli > Caryophanales > Bacillaceae > Alteribacter > Alteribacter populi. The sequence goes on from NZ_KZ293963.1 coordinate 3,779,844, forward strand.
ATAGTTGGTAGCTGTATCAGGCATAGCCGCACCTTCTTCTTCAACAATTTCTTCAGCCTCATCACCAACGATCTCGACATCGAGTTTTTCTTCACTCATATACCGGTATACCGGTATTTCATCCCCAACATTAACAGGTATTGTGTTAAATGTGACATAACTATCTTCAGCTTCAGGTTCTAGTGCCAAAGCGATGATGTTAGCTGAAGTCTGGTTCATTTGAAAAACATAGCTACCTTTTGGGAAAAAGATCGTTTTCTCTTCTATTTCCGTTTCGACATGGTTTGTTACGTGACCTTCAACGACACTGTCAGCTATTTCCTGATCGGTAACCATGTAACGATCCACCGTCAACTCCATTGATTCGTTCAGTTTGTTTACTTCAACTCCATGTATCTTTAACTTCTCGGCAACATGGTGGTAAGCTGGAGGCAAAATATATGCTGTTGGGCGGACGCGTTCTAAGGTAGGTTCGGCTTCAGCATAACTGATGTATGTTGTTGGAACATCCACAACTTCTCCGCTAGCTATGTCAAGGACTTCATACGGTCTCTCATCGGGAAGTGTTTTAGCTTCGCTTGTTATGATGACTTTATCATTGTCATCTATTGTTTCACCGTTACTGATGATTTCTTCTCTTGCTTTGTCAACAGTCGATTTTACTTCTGTTGCATTTTCAACCGTTGTTCTAAAAAAGCTCTTTATGGTTTCCACTTGTGAGTGTACTCTGCGTTCAAAGCTCTCTCGTCCAATGCGGTCCCCTCGACCTTCGATTAGGAAGCTCAAACTTGGCGAAAGACCTTCGATATTGGTTTCGAAGCGTGGCGCCGATCCAGCTTCTGAAATTGTGAATTCGCCTGTGACTTCACTTTCGTCTTGACCAAAAGAAAAGTACGTATCAGTGGAGTAACCTATTTCCTCTAAATCATCAAAAGCATTATTGATAAACAAGTCATCCGCCATCTCTCGGACAGATTCGGGAATGTTTAGATTATATCCTCGCGCAAGAAGAATATCGTGGTATGGTGCTCCCCCCTCATCCCCTAAATGAGAAAAAGTATCCCAGTTTCTATGCCCGTACTCATGTGAAGTCATGGCTACCTCTGGGTTAAATCGATTGAACGCTTTGTTAACTGCTTTAGTTTCCGGAAGGTCTAATTTCATATGGTCACGGTTAATCCATAACCCGCGTGCACTTCCAACTTGATAATAATAAGAGCCATCTGGGTTCAGTCGTGGTAATATAATGACGTTAATATCGTCGAGCACTTCTTCACCAAGTTTATCTGTTGCAAGTTTTTGGGCTGTCACGAGAGCAGCCTCACCTGACCCTGCCTCATTTCCATGGACCTGTGCTTCTAACCAAACTGTTGGTTTGCTTTTAAAATCATCTGATTCCTCACTGTCACTTGTAGTAAAAATAAGTAACGGAATCTCACGCCCCTCGAGGGAGTAACCAGCCGTTTCCATCTGCATAACGTCGCTGTTCCTATCTAATTCGTTTAAGAACTCCATCATTTCCTCGGTTGTCGTGAAGTTCCATTTCCCGTCTTGAAACCCAGGAGTATCGTATCCAACACCGGGATCTGGATATAATTCCTTGATATGTTCAGGTTGCTCGATGCTTTGACCAAAGTAAGGTACATATGCTTCTGGTATATAGGAATCAGGGATTTGTCCAGCTGCAGGAGGTGCGTCGTTGACATCCGCTGGAGGGGAATCATCATTTGCTTTAACCTCTGCGATCCCCATTGACGGTATCATAACTACTATAGCTAGGAAAAAAATGACTACCTTATTTTTGAACATGTAATATATCCTCCTTCGATAAATTAAGGTTTTCTCCAGAATGATCCTGTTGAACTCTACGAAAATAATCGGGCCTGTGTCTTACCAGGCTATGAAACATGATTTAGTTGATGGAGTCTTGCTACTGTAAATAAAACATTGGATAAGATATTCATAAAAAAATAATGAGTATTGCTGTAGAAGTTAACGATGTCTTCTTCATTGAAGCGAGTTTTTTCGCAAAATCCTTTATCTTTATTCCACCTCCTTTATCTAGAATTTGTTAAAAGAACTTTATCTGGCAGGTTAACGACTCATTTTTGCAGCTGTCAGTTAAACACAATCTGCACGCTCTTTTTTAGAGGGCTTGATAGCAAGGTTATAACAATAAAAAGCTAATGAAGGGTTCCCTATGGTTATATGCCAAACTCTTTTAACATCTCATGATAGTTTCCTTCAACATCTTCGATATGTTCCCGCATCAGTCTGGAACATTTTTCTGCTTCTCCTTTGTTAATAGCTTTTATAATTTGTTGATGATAGTAAAGTGCATTTTTGACATCATCATATACAGCCATCTCGATTCGAACTCTTTTGAAAAAATCGGAAATAGAATTGTATGTTTGAATCATCACATCATTATTTATCGAGCGAGCCAATGTTCCATGAAACACAAGGTCAGGTACAACAATAGATGATTCCATTTTGATACACACTTCCAGGTCGATGAGCGATTTTTCGAGAATTTGTATGTCTTTGGACTGAATTCTTTTTGCAGCTAAATAAGCGATTTCCACTTCAATAGCTTTACGAAACTCCAATAAATTAAGTGAATTGTTAATATCCATCGACAACATTAACGACTTGGAAACCCCTACATCTTCTACAGATAGATTCTTTTTTACAAAAGCCCCTTTCCCTATTCTCTTTTCAATAATTCCTTTCTCAGAAAGAGACTGCAAAGCCTCCCTTATTGATGACCTGCCCACGTTTAACCGGTTGGCTAGCTCTCGTTCAGAAGGAAGCAGGTCTCCTGGCTCAAGATTTTTACTTTGAATTAAATCACACACAAATTTTTGAACAGTTTCACTTACAATAGCCATCGCAAACTTCTCCTTGTTTGGATTAGAAATCAGACCGGTCAGACCAGTAAGACCAGTAAGAGTGAAAGTATGAATGATTATTTTTAAATGTGAAGCCCTCTCATCATCTCTTACTATATATTTGTACCTTTTTTTCTAACTTAAAGTCAACCGAAAACTCAGAATTTTATAATAATTATAAGGTGAAATTTCAACGATTCTACGTTTTTGTTAAGCGGTTTTGAGAATGCCTATCTCAGATTAATCTTGGAAAGAGTTAATCAGATGCGGTGTGTATTACATTGTACTTCAAAAGGTGATTTATATTTTATTGATCACTTGAAGTAAAACTGAAAGTTGGAAAGTGAAATTGGTACAACTTCAAATAAATAACTGAAACACACGGTGAACAAAAAAGGTTAATATGAGTATGTCATTAGCTCAGAAATCATTCATATGAGAAGCATATTATACTTCCGTAGAAGTGTCGTGGTGTCTTCGGGCCTTGATAAGTAAGGCTGTTTTCTAAAAGATTGTTGTTCTTGACACAAAATATATAAACTGCGACATAGAAGTAGATTGATTTCCGCTCCGGACAGTCGCTTTCCGCGGAAAGCGTAGTGTATTTCCGAAGCGGTAGGTGATGTCGCAGTTTAATTCAGCTGCGAAGATTAAAAGCAACAATACATACGAAAAGAGCCATAATTAAAAGTGAAGTAGTAAACATGTCTGATGCCTTCATAATTCTGAGCAAAGGGGATAATCATTAAGGTTAATAGTAAACCTTTTTTGTTCACCCCTTACTTTAAATAAGCGGATTTATTTGCCTGTTTATTCCCCTTCTTCTTCAGATGGTCCGTACTGTTGGTAAGGGAGCTCATCCCAGAAGGTAGTGTCGGCTTCTTCAATGGAGCCATCGGCAATCGCATGCATGGCTGCTTCCATGGCAACGACGGCTTGTTGAATGAGGTAGCCATTACTTTTTTGTCCAAGAACCGCTTCTTCACGGCTGTTATCTGTCATGCCGCGCATTTCAAATAGAAGTGTTGAGAAGTCATACGTGTAGGCTAAGCCATTACGCGCAATCGTGTTGGCTGTCCCGCCTGGGTATTTCGCAAGATGTCCCCATCCTTTTGCTTCAACGGCATCATAAATGACACTGCCCAATTGCTTTGAACCTTCGACTGTTTCAGGATTTACTCCAGGGTTTGTCGGATAAAGCATTGAACCGGATACGTAGCGGTCATCAAGAATTGGAGACGTTCCTTGGTGGTGGAAGTCAATTAAATAATCAATGTCATACTTTTGTAAAACATTTTCATGCAACGCAGTCGTTTCTGGTTGAGTTAAATCGTTGTGGTCACGGTTTAAATCAATCCCGTTCGCATTAAAGCGAGTGGAGATGCCACCAGCAGTATAGTCACTAATATCGAAGTTAACATCAGCTTCTGCACCATCTGGATTAATACGCGGTACGAATAACACGTTTACATTGTCTGCAAGCTCACGTACTGCACGGCTGTTTGTGCTTAAGTTTTTAATTACATTGAGAGCACCTTCTGTGATCAATTCTTCGTTACCATGTTGCTGAGTTAAAAACACAATCGTTGGATTTTCAGGGTTGTTACCGAATTTAACTAAAAATAAGTCACGTTCTTTCACCGATTGCCCAATGACTTCAAGCTCAAGACGATCAGAACGGTCCGTTACATGATAGAGAAAATCAGACATTTCTTCATACGTTTTTACACGTTCTTTTTTTATCGTTTGGTTATCGTTTAAATTTGGTCCGTTTCCGACTGCACTTGTTTGCTGAAATGGAACGGCAGCAAAAAGAAGTGCGAAAGTCAGCACGCTTGCCAGTGTCAATCTAAGTAGATTTTTGTTCATGTATGAAACCCTCCTAAAATTTTTGTCACAACACTTTTTCCATCCTCCGACAAAAAAATCCTTCGGGAATCGAAAAGACAGGAAAATTTAACTAAATATAATTTTCGTTTGAGAGAAATTAGTAGGATAAATTAGCTGGATATAAATGCTGAATAGGTGGATTAGCATAGTAAAATATAGGACTAAGTTTGTGGAGAATCTAGGGTTACAGTATTGCGAATTAACGGGCTATTTGTCGGGTGTCATCATTACAGTAAAAAAAGCGTCCAGTGGGAAACTGTACGCTTTTGTGTCTGGGATTTTAAAGCATGGTTATTTACTGAATAACGGTAGTATGACAGAAACTATATACCTACTTTAATTAGGAAGAAACACGATAAAATAAATAGTATCTGCCGAAAAGAAGACGCTCTTTTCAATATGCTGTTTTCACTGATATGCACCAAGGAATGAAAGGCGGCGACTCGAGTTGAAAAAGCAACAATCTCTTAGAAAAGAGCCTTTCAATAAAGGTCTATGCTGATGTAGTTTTTTTCCAAACACTTTCCATTTGCTCAAGGGTCTTTCCTTTGGTTTCAGGAACAAACTTCCAAACAAAAATAGCTGATAGCACACTCATGAGACCGTAGAAACCATAGGTTAAACCACCGCTATAATCCATCATCATTGGGTAAGTAGATGAAATCAGATAGTTAGCAGCCCATTGTGCAGCTACAGCAACGGCTACAGCTTGTCCACGAATTTTGTTAGGGAAGATTTCCGAAATCAATACCCAACATATTGGGCCCCATGACATCATGAATGAGGCTGTGTATATAATAATGAATAGTAAAGTACCAATCCCGATAACATTTGAAAACGCCAAACCTGCTACACCAAACATACCGATAGCCATACCGATGGAACCTACGATTAATAAAGGTTTACGTCCCCATTTATCTACTGTCAAAATGGCAATGACAGTAAAGATAACATTGGTGAGCCCCATAACAATTGTCTGTAACATCGAAGCATCTTTTGCGGCGCCCATGCTTTCAAAAATTCGAGGAGCATAATATAAAGCAACGTTAATACCAACAAACTGTTGGAATACAGAGAGCAGGACTCCAATAACGATCACTAATTTCCCGTAAGCAAATATTTTCTCGGAAGAAATATTTACCGATACTGTTTGTTTAATTTCACTTAGGATGGTTTTCGCTTCAGAGGAACCATTAATTTTAGTAAGAATCGCTAGAGCTTTATCATCTTGATTTTTTATAGCTAAGTATCGAGGTGTTTCGGGAACGAAAAATAAAAGTATACCAAACAATAGAGCGGGAATAGCTTCCGAAGCAAACATATATCTCCATCCCACATCGTTTATCCATTCTAATGGTTGGCCGCTAGCGATGCCCCAGTTCACAAAATAAACAACTAACATCCCAAAAATGATTGTAAATTGATTGAACGATACCAATCGACCACGAATTTTAGCAGGTGCAATTTCACCTATATACATTGGAACAATCGCTGAGGCCAAACCAACACCAATTCCACCTATGATTCGATACAGGTTAAAGGCAAGTAATAGAGAAATTGATTGTTCGTCTTTTGTGAAAAATAAAAACTCAGGATAAGCAGACCCTAGAGCTGATAAGAAAAAAAGTGTAGCTGCTGCGATAAGAGAATTCCGACGACCAAATTTTGAAGCGAAGTAACCAGATAGTAAGCCTCCAATGATACACCCGATTAATGCACTTGAAATTGTTGCACCATGTGCTAACGATCCTAACCCTAAAGGTTCAATAAAGTAGGCTTCTATCGACCTATCAGCCCCAGATATTACAGCCGTGTCATATCCAAAAAGTAAACCACCAATACAAGCAATTAGCGTAATTAAAATAATATAAAGTGAGTTTTGTTTTTGCTTCATAGTTTATTAAAGACAGGTTTTAATAGCCAAATAAGAAAGGCTTTTTGAGCCCGAAAAAACGCTCTAAAAAGCAACAATTTTTACGAGAACAGCAAAAAATTAAAATCTGTCTTTACACTCCCTCCTAGCTTTAAAATGTTTTTAAAGATCTTACTCCTTAGGAAATATAATACTGAAAAGTCGTTTGCTATCTAATAAATTTATCCATACCTACTAGTTTTGGATGGATATACTTGAAGATTGATAACCAAGACTGTTACCGTTTTCATTTCTATGAATAGATTGTATCAGCACAAACTTAGTTTGTCTATTGAATTAACTAAGTTTGTGCTGTGTGTAAAAGTGACACAGAACTAGGTTTTTATAATGAAAGACGAGCGTTGTCTGAATAGTCGTGCCATGGAAAACTGGTGAGGGGATAGTTCCACTAAAATTATTCTCTTCTTCAAGTTCAAGAAAGAAGCGACAATAAATTCTTAAAAACGTAATCATTTGCTTGAATAGGGCTGAAACCCCCGAAAAATATCCGACAATTTTCGGCTGGTGACACGTGTTGTTACGCGAATATTCAGAATTTGGATTGACTGAGCGTTTACTCAACCGATATAATCACAGTAGTTAGATAAAATAAAGGAGGTATTCATTTTGGCAGAACAGATTCATACAACCGTTGGAAAGCTATTAGAGGATATGGCAGCAAAACAACCTAATCACGAAGCGCTCGTTTACCCGGATCGCGGGTTGCGTTATACATATGAAGAGTTTGATCACGAGTGCCGGAAAGTGGCGAAAGGGTTAATGAAATTAGGCATTGAACGTGGAGAACATATGGCGATTTGGTCCACGAATAAGCCTGAATGGGTAACGACCCAATTTGCGAGTGGGAAAATGGGCGGTGTTTTAGTAACGGTAAATACAAGCTACCGTACATCAGAGCTTGAATACCTGCTCAAACAGTCCGACTCGACAACGTTAATTTTAATGGATTCATTTAAAGGGGCTTCTTACCTAGACATGCTGTATGAAATTGCTCCTGAGCTTCGGGACTGCGAACCAGGACAACTGCAATCAGAGCGGCTGCCATTTTTAAAGAACGTTATTTTCATGGGAGCAGAAAAGCATCCGGGCATGTGGAGCTGGCCTGATCTTCTAGAAAAAGCCGAGCAAATAGCCGATGCAGAATTAGATGAAAGAATGGAAAGTCTTGACCCCGAGGATGCAATTAACATGCAATACACATCCGGAACGACAGGGTTTCCGAAAGGTGTTATGCTAACTCACAATAACCTTGTGAATAACGCGGCGAATATTGGAGCTTGCATGAACCTTTCATTAGAGGATCGTTTGTGCATCCCAGTACCGTTTTTCCATTGCTTCGGTTGTGTAATCGGAACGCTCACTTGTGTTAATGTAGGCGCAACGATGGTTCCAGTAGAGGAGTTCAATCCGAAACGGGTACTCGAAGCGGTCGAAAAAGAGCGTTGTACAGCACTTCATGGTGTTCCGACGATGTTTATTGCCGAGCTAAACGAAAAGGACTTCGATCAGTACGATTTGTCCAGTCTTAGGACAGGCGTTATGGCTGGCTCCAACTGTCCAGTGGAAGTGATGAAAGGCGTCATCGACAAAATGGGTGCTGATGAAGTGACAATCGCTTATGGGCAAACGGAATCATCACCGGTTATTACGCAAACGAGAGTAAATGACTCACTCGTGAGAAAAACAGAAACAGTTGGACGTGCGTTACCGAATGTCGAAGTAAAAATTGTTCATCCAGGTACCGATGAAGAAGTCGAAAGTGGAAGGCAAGGAGAGCTTTGTACACGTGGCTACCACGTAATGAAGGGCTATTACAAAAACCCGGAGGCTACAGCTGAAGTGCTAACAGACAATGGCTGGCTTCATACAGGTGATCTTGCGGTTATGGATGAAAGCGGTTACGTTAGGGTCACAGGACGTTTGAAGGATATGATCATTCGTGGCGGGGAAAACATTTATCCGCGCGAAATCGAAGAGATGATGTATCAGCATCCGAAAGTTCAAGATGTACAAATCGTAGGGGTTCCAGACACAAAATACGGAGAAGAAGTTGCGGCATGGTTGATCTTAAAAGAAGGAGAAACTGCCACAGCAGAAGAGATGAAAACGTATTTTAAGAGCAAGATTTCACAGCACAAAATTCCGCGTTATTTTGAATTTGTAGATGAATATCCGATGACGGCCTCTGGAAAAATTCAAAAATTCCGTTTGCGGGAACAGGCATTAGAACGAATTGAATCGGTACAAAAATAAAGAAGGGGTGTCTCAAAAGGTTTTTAGGGGACCTCGAAGCGTTACCACCTAGATAAAGCCGCTCCTATGACGAATGGGAGCGGCTTTGTTGTTTAGAAAAAGAAGGTTCGTTTTTATTTTGAGATTGTGGTTTCCAATAGCTGTAAACGAATGTAACGACAGGAGAAAGCCAGAGAAAAATGGCGAAGGGCAAATAAACAATAACCGGCATTCCTAAAATCGTACTACACAAAATGGCAAGTAAGCTCCAAGGCACTAAACCGGCGAAAACGACCGTGGAATCCGCCAACGTTCTAGACAAGTCCCTTCGGTGAAAATGAGCTGTCCAGTGGGGCAGAAGGGCTCGCCCTGTAAGGAGAATCGGAAATGACTGATTAGGGGAGATAAGAGAAACCCCAGCTGCAACTCCGATTGTTTGCGCCGTGTTTTTTGGTAATGACTTCTTATTCGAAAACAAACGCTCTAAAAATGGCTGAAGCATTTTTGTATCCTCAATTATTTGGCAATAAACGCCAACGATGAGAATGAACAAGATGAACGGAATCATGCCTACGAGGCCATTGACTGAGCCAACGCCAAGCATCGCCCCTTCCAACCATGCATCAAGAGAAACACCTCGGGATAACAGGACGCCTCCAGCAGCAACAATACTTAAAGAAAAGCACGTCTTCATATTTTTCCCGAGTAATATCATCAACAGTAACAGAAGCGGAGGAAGTAACGAAACGAGCAAATCCCCCCATACGATAGCTGAACCTGCTGTACCTGCACTCGTTTGCGATACACTCATGGTGAGATCAATGATCAAAAAAAGAAGTGTGGTTAAAAAAACCGTGATCCCCATCGTTGGAGAAATCGTTCGTAAATGCTCTTTTACAGACAACTCCACTGAAAATGCAAGCAGCTGAAAGGAGCTTGATAACGGTGAGGAACGGTCACCTACAAAGGCACCTGAAACAAGCGCACCACCAACAAGGCCTAGAGGGATTCCGAGAAGTTCTCCTACTCCGATTAAAGGAATTCCTACAATACTTAAGCTTCCAACTGCTGAACCAACGACAAAGGACATCAGTGCCGTCACGAGAAAGGCAATCGTTAAATAGTATTCAGGTGTGATGAATAATAGGAATAACGCATTTAAATCATCAATCGTCCCGGCTAAAAACCAAGTAGGTAAAATGAGTCCAATGAACGTTAAGAGCCAGGCGACATCTTTGTTTCGTTTCATTCCCGTAAAGGATGAACGGATGATTTCTTTTAGTGTGATTCCTTTTCGAAAGCTAAAAAAGCCGAGCGCAAATAAACCAGGAAGGATTGCTAGAAATAGAGGATAGCTTTGGGCAATGGCAGCCATTAATAAACCAATCGTAACAGTAAAAATAAAGACAATCTCAGCTAACGAGAATCGGGTATTCATTTCGCTCCACCTCAGGTCAAGTATGCATTTATTCTATCACAAACCGCGATCCTCTTAGTTAGAAGTTCTCTCCTCAAAAATTCAAGGAGTGGGTGAAAATCATACTTTCCCAAACTAGCATATTTGGAGTAGCCCTTCTGAACTGAAATGACCGATTTCGACAAGAACACTTAGAAATATTGCGTGGAAAATAAAACCATTGGAAGATGTAACTGAATATTTCGTATGCCAAACTAAAAGAGGATGTTCAAAAAGTACTCTACATACGAAAGGATGATGAAATGAATGTTGAAAAAAAGCGTTGTTTCAGCGATGGCTGCCTTACTTTTAGTTACACCGTTTACCTCGTATGCTGCTAGTGATGATCGTGTCATGGAGCAGGATAGCGAGCAATCAAGAGTCCTCTACACAGCAAAAGGTGATTCAGAAAAGCTCTTTACAACCTCGGGAGCTGAATTAACGAAAATGCAGCAGGCCACTTCATTTTTAAGTCAACACCAAGAAATTTTCAACATTAATAATCCTAACGAAAGCTTACAATTAGATTCAGAGAAAACCGATGACCTAGGGATGACTCATATCCGTTTTCAGCAAGTTAAAAACGATATTCCAGTAGAAGGTCACGAAGTTATAGTTCACTTTGATGAACAAGAGTCAGTCAAAAGTGTAAATGGTCACTATCATAAAGATGTAGAAACGTTAAAACTGCCAACGCGACCTCAATTGGTCGAAAGGGAAGCAGTTGACGCAGCAAAAGTCGCAGTAGAGGCGCCGGAAGAATTGGAAGATCCCCCTTCTGCTGAGCTCGTTTACTACCCGATTGGTGAAAGTGTGGAATTAGCGTATAAAATAAATTTGAACTACTTTGCTGAAGAACCGGGGAACTGGTTTGTATACGTTGATGCAATCTCTGGAGATATCCTCGATCAATACAACACGATCCACAACTTGGCTGAAGCAGCAGGGCTAAAGGGGAGTAATATCGGTGCTGGAAATGAGGCACTAGCTATAGAAAGCGAAGTCTTTGCAAATCCGGATGAACTGAATCCAGAAGATTACCAAAGTGCTTCTGGAGCAGGTGTTGGAGTTCACGGAGAAGACCGCGTCATTAAAATCTCTCATAAAGCAGCAGAAGATCGCGGTCGTTTATTCCAGTTGTTTGATTTTTCCCGCCCGGATTTAGATGGGATCCTCACGTATGACTTTCAAAATCAGTGGCGTTCCGATGACTTTGATTTACCCGGAGTTGCATTTTCGAAGCGTAAAGCCGCATTTAAAGACGAGTACGATGCACCAGCAGTGGATGCTCACTATAATTCTACGAAAGTATACGAATATTTTTTAGAGGAGCATGGACGAAACTCGATTGATGATGATGGGATGTCGATTGTATCATCCGTCCATTACGGAGATAACTACGCAAATGCGTTTTGGAATGGGAGTCAGATGACTTATGGCGATGGAGATGGGGAGTTTTTCATTCCATTATCCGCAGGTCTGGACGTAGCGGCTCATGAAATTGCTCATGGCGTTACGACTCATACAGCAGGTCTTGTATACCGTGATCAGTCTGGTGCCGTAAACGAATCGATTTCTGATATTTTCGGTGTACTTGTTGACACAGAATCGTGGGACATTGGTGATAACGTGATGGCTCCACCTGCGATTGAATCTGGCAGAACAGCATTAAGAAGCTTAGAAGAGCCAGGGAAGTTCCCGGTAAACGAAGCTTATTGGGATTACGGAGACGGGTCTTACCCTGCTCATATGGACGAATACTATGATCTGCCTATTAACCTTGATAATGGTGGCGTTCACGTTAATTCGTCGATTATAAATCATGCAGCATTCCTAATTGGTGATGAGATTGGCCGTGAAAAACTTGGGCAAATCGTTTACCGCGCTCTCACTGTCTATTTAACACCACTATCAGATTTCCAGGATACACGCTTTGCATTCATCCAAGCTGCAGAAGACATTTATGGAGATGACTCCGAAGAAGCAGCTGTAACAAAAGCTGGATTTGACGGTGTCGGAATTTACGAAGAAGAGTAGGTTAGTAGTTTCAAAGGCTCTTTTATAAAAGATTGTTGCTATTTGTTTTTTTGAGCGTGGAGGACAAATTCATTTGACATCATTTGAGCCAAAAACGCTTAAAAAGTAACAAACTTTATGAAAACAGCATTTTTAAATGATGAAGCCCCAACGGAGTAACCCCTGTTGGGGCTCTTTTAGTTTTTAAAAGCAGGAACAATTCTACATAAAACTTAATCTATTGTACACAAACTAAAATTTATTCTACAAAAAATAACTGAATCCTACGCAAAACCTAAACTATTCCACATATGAGAAAAAAGCCTAAGATCAAAAGGAATACTGCTATCTTCATCGAATATTAACGAAAGCACCTACTTTTCGTTAATTTGATACCGAGATAAGGAGTGGAGAGTTTGAATGGAGTCGAACGATCACTACTTGAACGAAATCCTGCCGATTTTGCTGAAAATATCGGTTTATACATAGGAAAAAGTGAAGCAATGTCTAACGTAATTGAGCAAGCCGTTCGTTGGGCAAAGACGGATTATCACCTTCTCATTGAAGGAGAAACGGGGACGGGAAAAGAATTGATGGCTCGATTGGTTCATGAGATAAGCTGTCGTGCTGGTGGAAGGTTTGTCGGTATTAACTGTGGAGCCTTATCGGAGACGCTTTTGGAAAGTGAATTATTTGGTCATGAAAAGGGAGCTTTTACGGGAGCGCAACGAGACCGTAAAGGGGTTTTTGAGCAAGCTTCGGGAGGAACGTTATTTTTAGATGAAATCGGTGAAGCCTCCTGGTCAAACCAAGTGAAACTTTTACGGGTTCTGGAAACAAAAGAGTTTTACCGGATCGGCTCAGAAATCAGCACAATAATGAATGCGCGAATGGTGACCGCTACCCACCAATCTCTTCGAAAAAAAGTAGCACAAGGTGGCTTTAGAGAGGATCTGATGTATCGGTTAGACGTGGGGCGATTGACCATGCCTCCTTTACGAGATAGAAAGGAAGATATTCCAGGACTTATTCAATGGCTGTTTCAAAAAGAAGGTTTCCCTGTGCGTACATTAACTGATGAAGCGCTAAAAAAACTTTATGACCATTCATGGCCAGGTAATATTCGCGAACTTAACCACGTGATGATCAAAACAGCAATACTCTTATCAGAGGAGGTCAAAACGATCCACGCTGATGACCTACAATTTGATGAGAGTGTGGTTGTAAAACCTAATGACGTGCTGCAAGAAAAGCTGAGGTACATCGAGACATTACCCGAAGCTCTCGAAGAAATTCGGTTATTTGAACGGAAAATGATTCGGGAAAAAATACAACGGACGTTAGAGGAGACATTCGGGAATCGTCGGGAGGCAGCGAGGAGGCTTCAGGTTACGGAAAGAAAGCTTCGGTATTGGCTTAATGAAAAATAGGGATAAGAAAAACCGCGTGAGCTCGCATGTTTTTCCCTTGGGACGAGCGGCGTAAAGGTAATGAAAGGGGTGGTGCCAGGCACCACCCTTACAGAATTTCCAACCCATCTTCCAACGGCCATAATTGACCTTCGATTCCCCAAAGTGGGACAAGTTGATCTTCAATGAAGAGGCGAGCGATACGATGATCTTTTTTCTGCCCATTCAACGTTGCTTTGACTAGTGTTATCGCTTCAAACAAGGTGACCATCTTTTTTTGAAGAGTTTTTATCTGCCTTGTTTTTTCTATGTCTCCTAAAGACAGAAGGAGTTCGATCTCATTTTTTAAGTTATGAAGACAAGGGGCGATGCGATCCGTTAACTCACGCTCGTTTTCTGAGTACCGTTCTAGTTCTTCCGTCATTTTTTCAACAAACACTCGCCCGATATCAAACTTTGAAAACAGGCGAAGAACCTCAAGGCCGAGAATGTTTGCTGTCCCTTCCCATACGGTGAGAACTTGCGCATCTCGTAGCAGACGAGGGGTGACGAAATCTTCAATATAGCCGTTTCCACCATGCATTTCGATGGCTTCATGGGAAAAGTGAATCGCTTGGTCCGCCGATTCAGCTTTGATTAGTGCAATGAGCAGCCGTAAAAGACCGCTGCTTTCAGGAGAACGTTTTCCTTGGTACCACGTATCATATTCCTGGATTAACTCGAAAGCCGCGCGTGTCTCAGCCGTTAATTTGACCTTCATTTTAACGAGAGAGTCTTGTATCATTGGGTAATTTATAAGCTGCTGACCAAATGCGTCTCGCTCTTCGGCATAATTCTTAGATTCTGTATAAGCACGACGCATAATCCCAACCGATGCTACAGCATTACAAATGCGAGAAAGATTCAACGCTTCCATCATATAGTAAAAGCCTCTTTCTTGTTCACCGATCATAAACGCTTTAGCTCCGTCGAGTTCGACTTCACCTGACGGGACGGCTCGAACACCAAGCTTATCTTTTAACCGTCGTATAGAAATACCATTTAAAGAACCATCGTCTTTTTTCCATGGCACGAGAAAAAGAGACAAGCCCTTTGTTCCAGACGGTGCGTTTTCTGTTCTTGCTAAAACAGCTGCTACGCCACACATACCGGCGTTACTGGCAAAATACTTCTCTCCATAAAGACGGTAGCTGCCACTTTCTTTATCAAAGACCGCTGTTGTTTCATTCGCTCCGACATCTGATCCGCCTTGACGCTCAGTCAAAAATGTAGCGCCTTCATAAAGCTCTTCCTCTCCAGTAGACAATATGTGAGGGAGAAATCTCTCCTTCAATTCATTACTCGCGTATTGTTCAATTAAATAAGCGGTCGCCATTGTTAATGTGACCGGGCAGTAAAACCCAGGCTCTGACTGAGAGAGGAGATAGCCTTGAGCAAATGAATAGAGGTAGTTTCCTTTCTGGTTCAGTTCAGGAATGTCTTTATGAATATAGCCGACAATGCCGCGACCGTATGTTTCTTTTACAGTCTGTTTATATCCTTCATTAACCCAAACATAGGATTGATCATTTCCGAGTTTATCGTATTTGGTCAGACGCGGTTGTCCTTCCCTGTCTGTATGTTTTGCTCGCTCATCGATAGAAGTAGCACAACGTCCACCGAATTCCTCTAGCTCTTTGTTTGCCCAATCAAAAAACCGCTCATCTAGCGATTCTCGTAAAATGTCTTGGATTAACGTGTCCTGCGAGTAAAAATTCACTTCTATCACCTGCTCAACTTATTTACACAAAGCACCCCGTATCTTCTACAAGATACAAGGTGCTCATTTGTGATTTATAATTCTTTTCGTTCTTCTTCGGTAAATACTCTTGATCGTGTTAAAAATCGTTTTCCTTCAGGCCCTTCAAGTGAAAACATCCCTCCACGTCCGTTAACGACATCAATGATTAATTGGGTATGTTTCCAATACTCGTATTGATCTTTTGACATATAAAACGGACTATCCCCAATTTCACCAAGCTTGACGTCGGACTGGCCGATACGGAACTCACCGTCCGGGTAACACATCGGTGAGCTTCCATCACAGCATCCTCCTGACTGGTGAAACATGAGTGGGCCGTGCCGACTTTTAAGCTTTTCAATGAGTTCCAAAGTGGACTCTGTTGCGATCACTCGTTCTACCAATCCATCACCTCCACTTTTGTAGGAGTTATCTTCTAAAAGAATCCGAGAGCATCTTCACCATAGCTGACGAGAAGATTCTTCGTTTGTTGGTAGTGGTTTAGCATCATTAAGTGGTTTTCGCGTCCGATACCGGATTTTTTATAGCCGCCAAACGCCGCATGAGCAGGGTAAGCGTGGTAACAGTTTGTCCATACGCGTCCGGCCTCAATGTTACGGCCAAAACGGTAAGCGGTATTTATATTTCGTGTCCAAACGCCGGCGCCTAGGCCGTATAACGTGTCGTTTGCAATCGATAACGCCTCATCCGCGTTAGAAAACGTCGTAACCGATACAACTGGACCGAAGATTTCTTCCTGGAACACACGCATTTTATTGTCTCCCTTAAAAACAGTCGGCTGGACATAATAACCGTCCTTAAAGTCGCCTTCTAATTGGTTGCGTTCACCACCGACGAGACATTCAGCACCTTCTTGTTTTCCAATATCTAAATAAGAAAGGATTTTTTCAAGCTGCTCTTGGGAAGCTTGAGCACCCATCATCGTTTCTGTATCAAGTGGATTGCCGACTTTAATTTGCTTCACGCGTTCAATCGCTTTCTCGATAAACCGGTCGTAGATCGATTCATGAACGAGCGCGCGGGACGGGCACGTACACACTTCTCCTTGGTTTAGCGCGAACATGACAAAGCCTTCAACTGCTTTATTTAAAAAGGCATCGTCTTCATCCATCACGTCAGGGAAGAAAATGTTTGGTGATTTACCGCCGAGCTCAAGTGTGACCGGGATTATGTTTTCAGACGCATATTGCATAATGAGACGTCCGGTTGTTGTTTCTCCGGTAAAAGCAATTTTTGCAATGCGATCACTGGACGCAAGCGGTTTACCAGCTTCGACGCCAAAACCGTTGACGACGTTTAATACACCCTTTGGAAGAAGATCTTGAACGAGCTCAAGCCAGACAAAAATTGACGCAGGTGTTTGTTCAGCAGGCTTTAAAACTACGCAGTTCCCCGTTGCTAATGCAGGAGCAAGCTTCCACGTAGCCATTAACAGCGGGAAGTTCCAAGGAATGATTTGCCCAACAACGCCAAGAGGCTCATGAAAGTGGTAAGCAACCGTGTCGTTGTCAATTTGACTATTTGTCCCTTCTTGCGCACGAATCGCGCTTGCGAAGTAGCGGAAATGATCGATCGCTAACGGAATATCGGCATTGAGTGTTTCCCTTACCGCTTTTCCGTTATCCCACGTTTCGGCTACTGCAAGCTTTTCGAGATTTTCTTCCATACGATCAGCAATTTTTAATAATATGTTGGCTCTTTCAGTCGTAGACGTTTGCCCCCAGCTTGTTTTCGCCGCATGAGCTGCGTCCAAAGCTTTATCAATATCGTCAGAGGTCGAACGTGCGATTTCACAAAACACCTGTCCCGTTACGGGTGAAATATTCTCAAAATACTCCCCTTTAACCGGTGGTGTCCACTCTCCATTAATATAGTTTTCATAACGCGATTTGAATTCTACTTTTGCACCTTCAGTGTTTGGATTGCTGTAAATCATTCGATTTCCCTCCTACAAGACTTTTGTTGTAATCGCTTACATTAATAAATAATATGCAAACTTTGTGCCAAGCCGTAAAAAGGAAAGCGTTGTTAAAAATCAGCTATTTTAATCGTAATATTTACTTATTTCAGACAATATTAGCCGTTTTAACGGTAATGTCGGCCGAAATAACGGCGATAGATTCATTCTGTTATATAAAGGAAAATATTGTATAATAAAGTAACCATGATAATTAGGAGGAGAAGAGCTTGAAAAAATCGGCTTATGGTTTCTATGAAAAAA
The DNA here is from genome assembly GCF_002352765.1 of Alteribacter populi. Lineage (NCBI taxonomy): Bacteria > Bacillati > Bacillota > Bacilli > Caryophanales > Bacillaceae > Alteribacter > Alteribacter populi. The sequence continues at coordinate 3,797,693 of NZ_KZ293963.1, forward strand.
GAGGGGATTATGTTTTTAGAAAGAGTGCCTATATTCAATGGGGTGAATCAGAAAAATCATTGGGGAGTTGTTTGCTCTTAAATCCTGGAGGTGCTTATCTAATAGATGCACAATTACTAGAGAAGGAGGGCAAGGCTGAAGGAGAAATCACCCTGGATCCAACGATGAAACAGCTTGTTAAATTGATAGAAAGAATCTATGAGATGAAGCCAATAGAAGGCCGTCTTTATATTTACAATCTGTTTCCTCTGCAACATACGAAAAAAGGCGAGGCGATTCGTCGGTTCACCGATCTTGTAAATAAGAAGACGGTTTCAATCGAGGAAAGCTTGCCTAGTATAAACGAACTGAGGCGCCATCCGTGGGTATTGTTAGGTTGGGGGATCCTTTCTGAGAATCTTACAAGCTTAAATCTTGTAAAAAATCGTTGGCTTTCTCATATTGAAGAGGCTGGGGTCCCTTCATTTGGAAAGCTCCATACAAATCAACGAGACTATTATCACGTACGCCCTCAACTTGCAGCTGATGCAAACGAACTTCTAGATGAATTGGTTAACCTTTATCAAGAGAACATCGCTTTGAAGCAAGCGTGTATTCAGTTTACGGAATCGGCTTGTTTTCCGAATATCTTCGTTCCTTCCTCATATGAGCATCTGTATGACTTGCCACAAGGGTGGTCTATCTCACAAGGCAATCCAGAAACCATTATTCAAGGTTATTCGCACTTAAACGTTAATCCAACCTATCAGTTAAAAGCCTATCAATATTATTCAGGTGGAAATGGAAACGGTGTGATCTGGGCGATCCCGAAAAATAACGATTTTCCTCAGCCTGAAAACTGTGAAACGATGTTAAACGATCATTTTCTCAAGCCTCCGAAACCATTGACAGCTTTGGATGATTATATGAAAGCCATCCAAGGAGATCATACTCCGTTATCCTACTTGCAAGCGGCTATTGTCTATCATGAATTAAGTGAATATGGCGCAATGTGGCATGGCTGCTCGTGGGATCGAGACACGATAATAAGCTTTGAGAAAGGAGATGAAGAGGATGAATTCATGCCAACCATTGCCGACTATTTGTCCTTCCAGCATGACTGGGAAGAGCTGAAAGAAATTCCACGTCCGTTAAATCCACACTATTATTTAGAAAACAACCTGCCCGTTATCGTTTTTTACACGATCAATGATATTGGTCAAGTCACTTTAAACCGTTATAAACATACGTTTTCACCGAACGACTATACTTTTAAACTAGAGAAAGAGATCATTGGTCATGCTGGAGCGGGAATTATTTTTTAAATAAGGTCTTGTAATTTATAAGATGACAGCTACCTTCACGCTTTTCTTATAATTTCGAAACTCGAAGCACCCATTTTCTCGTCTATTTATGATAAAGTTAGAGAGAGGTTTCATAGGTAACCGAATTACTTATAATGAATTCTGAAAATTGCCATTACACAATAAATATGTATGAAATGTTTCGTTTCGTTGGAGGATGACAACATGAGAAAGCTCTTTCCCTTTTTACGTCCATACCGGCTCCCGATTGCTGTAGCTTTAACGCTCACTCTCGTGGAGCTGGCTGTTGAATTATTACATCCTTATTTTATGTCACGCATTATCGATGATGGTATTATGCAAGGTGACCTTTCTACAGTTATTTACTGGGGAGCGATTATGATTGCCTTCTCGTTAATTGCGTTTGCCGCGGGGATTACGAATTCCTTTTACGCGGCGCACACGAGTCAAAGTACTGGTTACGACCTTCGAAGTAAGCTCTTCCAGAAGATTCAAGCCTTCTCATTTTCAAACTTCAGTAAATTTCCAACGTCGTCATTAATTACCCGGATGACAAACGACGTTACCCAACTGCAAAATACACTGTTTATGAGTTTACGGATCATGCTACGTGCTCCTTTACTCGTCATCGGAAGTGTCGTGATGGCGTTTGTCGTAAATCCGACGTTGGCTCTTATCCTCGTGATCGCCGTTCCACTTTTATTAGCCTTTTTACTATTCATTATGAAACGGGCAGGTCGTTTATTTAAGGCCGTGCAAAAGCGTGTGGACAATGTCAACGGTGTGGTACAGGAAAACCTCGCTGGAATGCGGTTAATTAAAGCTTTTACCCGGAGACATCATGAAGATGAGCGGTTTACTAATGCAAGCGGAGACCTTAAAGATCGAACGGTTTCAGCGTTACGTACTGTTGAAATTACCATGCCGATTATTCTATTGATCATGAACCTTAGTATTATGGCGATTTTGTGGTTTGGTAGCTTTCAAGTGAATACAGGGGGCGCGACTGTTGGTGAAGTAGTCGCGATTGTGAACTACACGACACGGATGTCGGGTGCGATGACGGTATTTTCAATGATTATTATGATTTTTTCCCGTGCAAAAGCGTCAGCTCAGCGTGTATCTGAAGTTCTCGAAACTGATATTGACTTAGTCGATACTGACCATGCAGATCCTGATAAAAAAATTCAGGACGGAAAAATTGCCTTTGATCGTGTATCGTTTCAATATCCAGGTACTTCTGCTTCTGTCATTAAAGAACTTTCATTCGAGGTGAAGCCTGGAGAGAAGGTGGCCATTCTAGGTGCAACCGGCTCAGGAAAATCTTCGTTATTTCAGCTGATTCCGCGTTTATATGATGTTAGTGACGGTTCGGTATACATTGATGGCGCAGATATACGAAACATGACGCTGGAGCGTCTTAGAAAACAGATCGGCTTTGTCCCGCAAGAAGCGATGTTATTTACCGGATCGATAAAAAATAACATCATGTGGGGGAAAGAAGATGCCTCGATGGGGGAAGTTATCTCAGCAGCGAAAAGTGCACAAATTCATGAAACGATTGAAAGCCTGCCTGACAGGTACGACACGCTCCTCGGCCAAAAAGGTGTAAATCTATCGGGAGGACAAAAGCAAAGGCTGTCCATTGCCCGTGCACTCGTACGTAAACCGAGAATCCTTCTCTTAGACGATAGTACGAGCGCTCTCGATATGAAAACGGAAGCAAGGCTCTTAGACGCCCTTGATACGTACAAGTGTACGACTCTTCTTATTACGCAAAAAATGAGTACAACGATGAATGCTGATAAAGTACTGTTATTAGAGGATGGCGAGCTGATCGCCGAAGGATCTCATGAGAAACTGCTCGAACACTCCAGTTTGTATCAAAAAATATATGCATCCCAGCTTGGAGAGGGGACGAGAAACAATGCTTAATTCATTAAAAAAACCTTTCCAATATAAAAAGCTCGACCTTGAACGAATGGATACAGAGAAAAGTGGTGCCTATTCATTTCAAAAACCGAAAACTGAAAATTTCTGGGGGACAGTTAAACGAATCGGAGGGTATTTAGCAGAAACAAAAGGGATGCTGATGTTTGTTATTTTCATGATTGTTGTCAGCTCAGCGATGGCTTTACTCGGTCCGTTTATTGTCGGCATGTCTATTGACAACTATATTGTCGATCAAGATCCAAACGGCCTTGTCTACATGCTTATCGGCTTAGCCATTGTTTACCTCTTCCACTCCCTATCCGTTTGGCAGCAGCATATGTGGATGATTCGGATTGCTCAAGAGACCGTTTTTAAAATGCGGACACAGCTGTTCCGCCATTTACACAAGCTGCCGATACCGTTTTTTGATAAACGGCAGCACGGCGACTTAATGAGCCGGGTGACCAATGACATGGAAAACGTCAGTAACACGTTAAACAGTTCGATGATTCAGATCATCTCCAGTGTGCTAACTCTTCTGGGGACGGTTGTTATTATGCTTTGGTTAAGTCCGCTGCTTACCGTCATTACGATGCTTATCGTTCCAGCTATGGTACTTGGGATGAAGTGGATAACGAAGCGGACGAGTAAGCTGTTTAAAGCCCAGCAAAAAAACCTTGGCGACCTAAACGGGTACATTCAAGAAACGATGAGCGGTCAGCGAATTGTAAAAACGTTTTCTCAAGAAGAGAAAGTGATTGCGGAATTTATGGAAAAAAATGAAAAGCTGAGAGGGACAGCGTTTTGGGCGCAAACCTTCTCTGGCTTCATTCCAAAGCTGATGAACATGTTAAACAACTTAAGCTTTGCAGTTATCGCCTTCATCGGTGGGGTTCTTGCTTTAAACGGGATGGTATCGATCGGGGTCATCGTTATTTTTGCCGAATACGCCCGTCAATTTACCCGCCCGTTAAACGACCTTGCCAACCAATTTAACCTTCTGCTCTCTGCCGTGGCAGGTGCAGAGAGGGTGTTTAACATCATCGATGAGGATGAAGAGATGAAGGATGAAAAAGGTGCGAAGGAACTCGGTTCAGTTACAGGTGAGGTTCAATTTTCTCACGTGTCCTTTTCTTATGAAGCAGACGGAGACACGATCAACGATTTAAGCTTTCAAGCTACACCTGGTGAAACAGTCGCTTTTGTTGGTCCGACTGGGGCTGGGAAGACGACGCTTATCAATTTACTATCTCGTTTTTATGAAGCCGAATCCGGTGAAATTACGATTGATGGACAGGACATTACAGAAATAAAAAGGGAAAGCTTACGGCAACAGATGGGATTCGTGCTGCAAGATTCGTTCTTATTTGAAGGAACCATTCGCGAAAATATTCGCTACGGACGCCTTGATGCAACCGATGAAGAAGTGGAAAAAGCAGCACGGCTTGCGAATGCTTTTTCCTTTATTGAAAAAATGCCGGATGGCTTTAATACAAAGCTTTCTGTAGATGGTGGCGGGATTAGTCAAGGTCAACGCCAGCTATTAGCAATTGCCCGGGCACTGCTCGCAAATCCAGCAATTTTAATTTTAGATGAAGCGACAAGCAGTATTGACACTGTGACAGAAATCAAGATCCAAGAAGCATTGCATCGGCTGATGAAAGGACGCACAAGCTTTGTGGTCGCTCACAGGTTGAATACGATTCAAAGCGCAGATCAAATCATTGTCCTTGACCAAGGCGAAATTGTTGAAAGAGGTTCCCATGAAACGTTGCTACAAAAAGAAGGGTTCTATTACAGTCTCTACCATAGTCAGCTCAAGCAGGAAATGCAGCCAATATCATAACCGAAGCGCTCTACTTTTTAGTAGGGCTTTTTTTAAGAAGTAAGCTAGGTATTAGCGGAGGGTACCTAGGGTGACGTATATCTTTTTTGAAAAATAAATTGTCATTTTATGATTGCGTTCGTTTAAAGGTCGACTCACAGTGAAAAACATGAGGCATCTGATCCAACATAAGTGTGTGAAAATTAATTTTCACATTCCATTTATTACATTTAGGTGCTTTATGAATAATTCAAGCTATCATATTAAAAATTTCAATTCATTTTATAGGAAAGTATAATAGGGTTAAATCTTCAGAATTTATTGAGTATTTAAAAATCATGTGATTTAATTAATTTATACTACTTGGAAAGTTATGACCTGCTTTTTAATACAAAGGGCTAATCCCTTTTTGAGGAAGGAAATAGCTGTTTGTATTTTAATGATATCATGGAGTTGAATCACCGATTAAAGGAGGATTAAAGAGATGGAATTTGACCATAAAGATTCAATTCCTTTACATGTACAATTAAGAAATAAATTAGAAAAACAAATCCTTAATGGCTTTTATGAAAATAAGATTCCTAGTGAACGTGAGTTTATGGAAAAGTATTCTGTTAGTAGGAGTACTGTAAGAGAGGCCATTTCACAACTGGTTCGTGAAGGCGTATTAGAAAAAAAACATGGTAAAGGTACATTTGTTTCCATTAAGCCTATTCAAGATTGGCTTGGCTCTCTTAGTAGCACGACCGATATTATTTATAAAATGGGAATGAAGCCTGGTGCAAAGTTACTTGACCATGGTATTGTACGGCCACCCAAAAACATTGTGAATGCAAGTGGCTTTGAACAAGCTTACTTTATCAAAAGAGTACGATATGCAGATGAAACACCCATTGCAATCGAAAATCAATACTATTCAGTAGAAACAGGGAATAAGTTGGCTAAACATGATATAGACAAAGGCACATTATATGATCTTCTTGAAAAAGAGTTAAGCATCAAGTTTACAGAAGCTGAACAAGTCATAACAAGTGGACATTTATCAGAAGATGATGCAAAGCATTTAGACGTTCCCGAACAATCAAGTGTATTAATTACTGAAAGAAAGACCTATGACACAGAAGGAGAGTTGATCGAATATTATGAGGGTTATTTTCGCTCGGATATGTATTCGTTCAAAATGAAATTATCACGGAGGTCTATTTAAAAGGTTAGAAACTTGCTGATTTGATTGAATCGCTTATAGGTAAAACAACACGGACATATCACTCGCACAAAATAAGGAGTTGATCGTGTTCGTGTTGAATATAAGTCAAGGTTAAATTGAGTTAGAGTATATCTACAACTTAAAAAATGAACACGCTTTCAAAGAAGATTAATAAGAAGGAGGGAATGCTATTTAAACTGGTACGGACGACAGGATGTTCGGATGTAAATGGGATGGGCAGAGTTGATGAGTGTGTAAGCATTATGAGTACTAAGTTAGCTGATTTCCTACGTAAGCCATAGAGTAGGAAAAGAGTTAAAGCCATTATGAATAGATGGGGTGTGTTTATAATGATTATCGGAATTCCTAAAGAAATTAAAAATAATGAAAACAGAGTGGCCATAACTCCCTCAGGTGTAACAGCTTTTGTGAACAACGGTCACCAAGTGTGGGTTGAACGCGACGCAGGAATTGGAAGCGGGATTACTAATGAAGAATTTATTGAATCTGGAGGGAAAATCGTCGAAACAGCAACAGAGGCTTGGTCAGCTGAAATGGTAATGAAGGTAAAAGAGCCACAGCCAGAGGAATACCAATATTTTCGGGAAGGGATCATTTTATTTACGTATCTTCACTTAGCTGCAGAACCAGTATTAACGCAACAGTTGATTGAGAAAAAAGTGACTACTATTGCGTATGAAACGATTCAACTCGAAAATGGTTCCCTTCCTTTGTTAATACCAATGAGCGAAGTAGCGGGAAGAATGTCGGTTCAAATAGGAGCCCAATATTTAGAGAAATCAAAAGGTGGAAAAGGAGTTCTCCTTGGTGGCGTTCCAGGGGTAAAACCAGCAAATGTCGTGATTATAGGCGGAGGAATTGTTGGAACCAATGCTGCAAAAATGGCAATAGGGCTAGGGGGAAATGTAACCATTTTAGATGTTAGTAATGCTCGATTACGCCAATTAGATGATCAGTTTACAGGAAGAATTAAAACCGTTATGTCAAACAGCTATAACATTGCTGAAGAAGTAAAAAAAGCTGATTTATTAATTGGTGCTGTCCTTATTCCAGGTGCACGTGCTCCACGTTTAGTCACAGAGGACATGGTTCAGCAAATGGAACAAGGCTCAGTTGTAGTAGATGTAGCTATTGACCAAGGGGGATCTATTGAAACTATTGATCGGATAACAACTCATGATAAGCCGACGTATTTGAAACACGGTGTATTGCACTATGCAGTAGCCAACATACCTGGCGCAGTTTCTCGTACGTCAACTTATGCACTAACAAACGTTACTAGTCAATATGCAGTCTCACTTGCTAATAAGGGATTTAAGCAAGCGGTCACAAAAAGCTCAGCGTTAGCTAAAGGAGTGAGCACATTAAATGGATGTGTCACCTATCGAGCCGTTGCAGAAGCGCATCAATTGAACTATACATCACTTGAATCGGTTTTAAATAATGGTCCGGTTATGGTTTCAAAATAATAAGATCAATATAAGCAAGCTCAAACCATTTAGGAGGTTGATTGTTTATGAAAGTTGGAGTAGAGAAAGATGTGTTAGTTCAACAGGATAAAGACCACTTGTGGCATGCAATGTCTCGTCATTCAGAAAATTCAAGCCCTTTGATTGCAGTATCAGGAGAGGGTTCATGGTTTACTGACATTGATGAGAATAAATATTTTGATGGTGTTTCTGGATTATGGTGTTTAAATTTAGGCCATGGTAGAAAAGAAATTGTTGAGGCTGCTTCTAAACAAATGATGGATCTAACATACTCTCCATTAACGTTAAGCCATACCCCTGCTATTAAACTATCATCTAAAATTAGTGAGTTACTCGGAGGGGCGTATACGACATTCTTTTCAAATAGCGGTTCGGAAGCAAATGAAACGGCATTTAAAATCGCGCGTCAGTATCACAACCAAAATGGGAATCCAGGAAAATATAAATTTATTTCACGATATCGTGCGTATCACGGTTCTACATTAGGTGCTTTAAGTGCGACAGCACAAGCGAATCGTAGAGTGAAGTACGATCCTACTATGCCGGGGTTCCTTCATGTCCCGCCACCATACAGTTACCGAAATACTTTTGGTGACGATCCATCTAAGGGTGATCTTATTGCTGCTGACCTGATCGATCAGATGATCGCATGGGAAGGAGCTGAAACCGTTGCGGGAGTTATTATGGAGCCGATTATCTCTGGTGGTGGTGTCATCATTCCTTCAAAAGAGTATTTAAAGCGCGTCGCAAATATTTGTAAAAAACATGATGTATTATTGATCATTGATGAAGTTGTTTCTGGGTTTGGACGTACAGGAGAGATGTTTGGCTTTATGCATTCCGAGGGAGTTCAACCGGATATTGTCACGATGGCCAAAGGGTTAACAAGCGGTTACTTACCTTTAGGTGCAACGGCAGTTAGTTCAAAGATTTATTCGAAATTTAAAGAGCCAGGTAAGGATAATCACTTTAGACATGTGTCTACTTACGGAGGACACCCGGCATCATGCGCGGTCGCATTAAAAAATATTGACATCATCGAAAGAGAAAATATTGTTGACCGAGTGGAACAACTTGGAGAAGCAATATTGGGAGAGTTAAGAGAGTTGATTGAGCATGATCATGTCGGCGAGGTAAGGGGAGTAGGGTTTCTATATGGGATTGAACTGGTAGAGGATAAAGGATTAAAGACACCTGCATCTGAGGAATATATGGGAAAAGTTATTGCGGAGTGTAAAAGTAGAGGGTTAATTATTGGTCGCAATGGGGATACGGTTCCTGGATATAACAATGTACTGATCATTGCACCGCCTTTATCTTCAACTGAGGAAGATTTAAGATCAGTTGTTCATACTATTAAGACGGTACTTTATGAATTAAGGTAGTAATCTAGTAAAAAGAAATCAGTTGCTAGTGATCAGATACAATACAAAAGGAGGAATACATAAAAATTCCTCCTTTTTACAATTTTATGGAGAAAGCGCTTACAGTATCGAATGGTATAGTTGTCCTTTAGGTATATATATTTTCTGATTATTCAAATTTTTATAAGTGAGAGGAGTTAATCATGGAAGAGAGGACACAGCTAAAAAAAGTCCTAAAACCACATTGGGTATGGGCAATAGCTTTAGGGTCGGCTGTCGGTTGGGGATGCTTTATACTCCCGGTAGTATGGATGGATCAGGCAGGTCCATTAGGGGCAATACTTGGACTAGTTATAGGGGCATTATTAATGATTGTAATCGCTGTCAGCTTTGGTTTTTTGATCAATAACTTTCCGGTATCTGGAGGAGGATTTGCCTATGCATACTTAGGTTTTGGTCGCAATCATGCTTATATTTGCGGATGGTTTTTAACACTTGGATACATTTGTATCGTTGCTTTAAATGCTTCTGCACTCGCTTTATTAGGCAAATTTTTGATTCCAGATCTTGTAGAAGTAGGCTATGTTTATAGCATTAGCGGATGGGAAGTCTATGCTGGAGAAATTGTGATTGCAAGCTTGGCATTGATTGCTTTTGCATTTTTCAATATTCGCGGAACAGAAATCTCGGGAAGAATACAATTTATTTTTTGCGCTACCTTAGTTTTAGGAATTGTTACCCTCACAGCAAGTATGTTACTTCACTCTTCCTCAACTCTAAGTAATATTGAACCATTATTTAATCCACAAATACCAGTTTGGACTGCGGTTATTTCAATTGTAGCCATTGCACCTTGGGCTTATGTCGGTTTTGATAATATTCCCCAGGCGGCCGAAGAATTCGATTTTTCACCGAAAAAAGCGTTTATGTTAATCGTTTTATCGATCATTGTTGCATCCCTTTTGTATTCATTAATGATTATTGCAACAGCGGTTGCGATGCCTTGGCAATTGTTAGTTGGAGAACAGCCTATATGGGGAACAGGTGATGCTGTATCAAATGTTCTCGGTATCACTGGCGTCCTTTTGTTAGCACTTTCTCTATGTATGGGAATATTTACAGGATTAAATGGATTTTATGTTTCTTCAAGCCGTCTATTATTTGCGATGGGTCGTGCCAAAGTTTTGCCTCACATTTTTACAAAGCTTCATCCAAGGCACGAGACGCCATATATAGGAATTCTTTTCACCTGTTTGTGCTGTCTTATTGCACCATGGTTCGGTCGAGAGGTCCTTTTATGGGTTGTTGATATGACCGCAACGGGTGTAACCATTGCTTATTTTTATACTTGTATTGTTGCATTTAAACTCTTTAAATGGTCGGAAAAAGATTCTGTTAATAGTGGAGAACTCAGTAAATTAGATGGTGCTGTGTCCCCTTTTAAAAAGAGCTTATCTTTACTAGGCGCTTTATGTGGCCTTACATTTTTGAGCTTATTACTCATACCAGGATCTCCAGCTTTCTTAGGTACCCCTTCATTGATCGCCTTAATTGTTTGGGTTCTTCTAGGTACCATTTTTTATCTATATAACGGAAAAAGGTATAGACAGGTTTCTAAGAAAGAACTTGACTACTTCATTCTTGGCGACGCTGATCCTAAAAGAAAAAAATCAATTAATATTTAAATCAAGGCTGTTTCGCAAACTTTGTTGTTCTTAGCAACTTAGCATTAGAAGCGAAAGGCGGAGAATGAAGCGTTGCCTGCAGCAAAGAAGACACCGTGAATCTGAACAAAGTGAAGGAAGAACGGATGTCGCACTTGTCCCCTGGGGTGAAAGCGTCCGCCTGTATCGACTTCTAACAGATAAAAGCCACAACCTTTTAGAAAAGAGCCTTAAGAAAAGGATTCTGACTTGACGATCATTTTAGTGCGTTTGTAATACTAGTGAATATAAACCAACAAACAGATAATAAAAATCTTTAATAAACCGCATTATAAATCGCGATGACTCTTACCCTCTTCTACATGATACTGTTTAAGTAGAAAAGGAAGAGGGAGGAGATGTGGAGTGGGCTCTTCAAGTGCCGAGCAAGTAAAGGAACTAGAACATCCAATAAATAAGGAGAAAAGTAAAAGTAAACAAAGTGCGTTTCGAGTTTTACCAGGAGTGGCCCTATGCTTTTCTATCATGTTGATTGGCGTTTTTTTAGCGGAATGGTTAGGTCAAGCGATAAATCAATTACGAGGACTACCAAGTACGAATCATAGTCCAATTTCTAGTATCTTTGTTGCGGTAATTTTAGGTTTACTCGTTCGCAATGTTTTAGGACTGCAAGAAATATTTAGAGATGGCGTTACGTTTTCAATCAAGTTCATCCTGAAGTTTGGAATTATTTTACTTGGCATTCGTTTAAGCTTTATGGACGTTGTGATGTTAGGAGCTTGGAGCATACCGATTATACTTGCTTGTATTGTTTCTGGACTCCTCATAACTTTATGGATAACCCATAAGATGAAGCAATCCCACAGATTAGGGACGCTTGTAGCGGGTGGAACAGGGATATGTGGGATTACAGCCATTGTAGCTATTTCCCCTGGAATAAAAGCGAATGACGAAGAAGTAGCTTACGCTGTAGCGAATATTACTTTTTTTGGATTAACAGCAATGTTTGCCTATCCGTATCTAGCTTTTTACTTATTTCAAGATGACCCAATAAGAGCAGGACTATTTCTAGGGACAGCACTCCATGATACAGCGCAAGTAGCAGGTGCGGCTTTGATTTATAACCAACTGTTTGACATACCTCAAGTCGTTGATATCGCAACGATTACAAAGCTTACTAGAAATGTTTTCATCGTGGCTGTCGTTCCCCTTTTATCTTATTTTTACTTAAGAAATGTAATGGGGAGAGCTAGCGAAAAAGAAACCTCCCATAAAAAGTGGTACAAATTAATTCCTTTATTTGTGTTAGGCTTTTTATTTTTGTCCATCGTTCGATCGATTGGTGATGTAGGAGTTTCAAACAATGGCTTAGCTTTTGGCGTATTACATCCTGAGAAGTGGAAGTCAACTTGGACAAATCTCAGTACGGTAGGTTCTCAATACATGCTAGGCATTGCAATGGCGGGAGTAGGGCTCTCCACTAGCCTTGGTGTTTTTAAAGGGTTGGGAATGAAGCCCTTTTATATTGGAATGGTTGCCGCATTAGCTGTTAGTCTCGTTAGCCTTATCATGGTTTATTTATTAGGTGGTTTGATTACATTATAGAGGTTGTTGATAGAGATCTCTAAAACTAGCTGCAAGGTTTAGTGAGCGAATCAATGAATGATTAAATTTAATAAAGAGTGTTATTAATTTTTAAAATAACAAACTTTCCGAATCTTTAGAATATAATGTTGTTAAATTATTTTATTCATGATTAAATTGACTTATAAATCCAATAGCTTTAGCCGTCATTAATTTAACTGGTACGGACGTCGTGACCAATTGGGTTTTATTTTTATTATTTAGGAGGGAATTAAATGGCTAAACTTGCAAACGAAGTAAAGGTTAATGTAAAAGTAAAAATGACCACAAGTGAAGCGATTGTTGAAACGTTGTTAGCAGAAGGAATTGATCATATCTACGGGATATTAGGCTCTGCATTTATGGATATGCTTGATTTACTTCCGACTGCAGGTATCCAATTTATACCTGTCCGTCACGAACAAAGTGCAGCTCATATGGCTGATGGGTATACACGTGTGACAGGTAAGGCTGGTGTTGTCATTGGACAAAATGGACCTGGAATGACAAATATGGTGACTTCAGTAGCAGCTGCTAATATGGCTCATACACCAATGGTGGTTATTTCACCTTCCGCTGGTACACCGACGATTGGATGGGATGGATTCCAAGAATGTGATCAAGTATCTGTATTTGAGTCCATTACAAAAGAGACGGTAAGAGTTCCTCATCCGAGTAGGGTAGCCGACTGCTTACGAACGGCATTCCGTATTGCCTATGCTGAAAGAGGTCCTGTTCTATTTGACATACCGAGAGATTATTTCTTTGGAGAAATCGAAGAACAAATCTTGCAACCGCATCAATATCGAGTAGATAAACGAGGATATGGGGATTCTGATTCGATTGATGATGCAGTTCAATTATTAGCAAATGCAGAGAACCCTGTCATTATTTCAGGTAGAGGGGCTGTAGATGCGGATGGTATTGATCAAGTTCGAGAGATTGCTGAATATCTAACAGCTCCTGTCGCTGTGTCCTATATGCATAATGATGCTTTTCCTTGTGACCATCCATTAGCTGTTGGACCTATGGGGTATATGGGGTCCAAGGCAGCCATGAATACGTTAAAAGAAGCAGATGTTTTGTTAGCGATTGGAACGCGACTTTCTGTATTTGGTACATTACCTTGTTATGACATTGATTATTTCCCGAAAAATGCGAAAATTATTCAAGTTGATATTAATCATAGAAATATTGCAAGAACTCATCCAATTGAGGTGGGGATTATTGGAGATGCAAAAGAGGCTACTACTGAAATGACAAAAAGATTAAAAGAGAAGAAGCGTGAAATGAGCACAAACCACGACCGTCTCGCAAGGGTAGCAGAGGAGAAACAAAAATGGCAAGAAGAGCTTGAAGCGCTTGCTATGGTAGATGGTGAACCTATGAATCCACGTCGGGCCTTGTTAGAAATTTCGCGACTAGTACCCGAGAATGCGATTGTTACATCTGATATTGGTAATACTTCCTCAACATCCAATTCCTACTTGAAATTTACTCAACCTAGAAAGCATATAGCAGCTTTAACTTTTGGAAACTGCGGCTTTGCTTATCCAGCAGCTATGGGGGCAAAGAGAGGAGCACCAGATTGTCCTGTTGTTTCAATTGCGGGTGATGGCGCATGGGGAATGAGCTTACATGAGGTCAGCACGGCGGTAGAGCAAAATCTACCTGTCATCGCATGTGTTATTAATAACGGTGCTTGGTGTGCTGAAAAGAAAAACCAAGTTGATTTTTACAATAACCGCTTTGTTGGTGCTGACATTGAAGGACCTAATTTCGCTGAAGTTGCACAAAGCATGGGAGCTAGAGGTATTCGTGTCGATAACCCAGAAGACTTAAAATCGGCATTTGAGGAAGCATTGAAGTCTGGAAAACCAACTGTATTAGATATTCAAGTCGATGGCACTCAACTAGCTCCACCGTTTAGAAAAGATGCTTTAAAAATGCCAGTACGACTGTTGCCAAAATATGCCCATCTTGATCATAAAAATTGGTAAGTATTTTTTATTTTCATCTCCTTAACTATACAACTTATAGTTAAGGAGATTCTCTTATCATTTTCTACATACATTTATATAAGAGCTGGGGGTATATAAGTGAACTATGAACAATTACGAACGTTCTTGTCGGTCGCAGAGAAGAAAAGCTTTTCTGAAACAGCAAAATTACTATTTTTATCACAACCAACAATTACCTCACAAATTAAATCCTTAGAAAAACATTTAAATACAAGTCTTTTTGAAAGATCAACGAAACAAGTTGAACTTACTAAATCCGGGGAATTACTTTATAAATACGCAAAAGAAATTATTAAGATCAGTGAATCTGCTGAAAAAGAGATAGTAAAGTTGCATGGTGAAATCCAAGGGCGTTTAATTATTGCTTGCAGCTTAACAGTTGGTGAGAATGTTCTCCCGCGGTTATTAGGAAGTTTCAAAAAGAACTACCCATTAATTGATTTGAGTGTAGACATTACGAATACGAACCAAATTTTACAAAAAATAAAAGATCATGTATTAGATTTAGGGTTAATTGAAGCCCCTGTGGAAGACCCTCAGCTCGTACTTGAACCCTTTATGGAAGATGAGCTTGTACTTATTGCAAAACCCGGCTTTTTTGAAAAGGAAAAAATGAATGTTTCTATAGAAGAATTGGTTAAATTACCTTTAGTGTTACGTGAAAAAGGGTCAGGGACTAGAACGGTGATGGCACAACATTTAATAAGTGGTGGATTAAATCCTGCCCATTTAAACATTGTTTTCGAGCTAGGGAGTACTGAGGCTATTAAATCAGCAGTTGAAAATGGTTTAGGCGTGTCTATTATTTCTAAAAGCGCAATAAAGAAAGAACTACGATTGCAATCATTAAAAGCGTATTCAATTAAAAATATTTTACTTTCTCGCCACTTTTATATTGTTTATCATCGCGATACCGTGTTAAAACAGACCGTCGAACCGTTCATTCAGCTCATTAAGGATTCAAAACCTGACCACTTTTGTATACAGGAGATGTAGACCTCAATTATTCATAAAGCATCTAAATGTAGTAAATGGAATGGAAAAATCAACTTTCACACACTAATGTTGGATCAGATGCCTCATGTTTCACTGTGAGTCGACTTTTAAACGAACGTGACATACGTCACCCTAGTACTCTCTAGAGTTTATATTACATTTTGGTACTCGAATCAGCTACAGGCGGACGCTTTCATCCCAGGGCAATGCTTCAGACCATAGCCGAGATCATAACCGAAGCGCTCTACTTTTTAGTAGGGCGTGTTTTTGTGCGCAAGGCATTCATTTTTCCGGAAAATTAATTTTGGCTATACATTTGTAAGTCATTTGGTTTAGAAAATGAGCTTCAAAACGAATAAAAAAACAGCACTTTGACTCAGACGACAAGCCCGAAACAAATACGTCATAATGCATAGTCTATTACTATTAATTGAAAAAGAGAGAACCAGGAGGGAGTAAACAAATGTGGGAAGCGCTAATAGGTTATGGAATACAAACCAATGTCGGGATATTCGGATTGCTTTTTATTATATTACTGGCGACTGTGATATGGGGTGTTCGCTGGGTAATGGCAATGAACAATGAAAGAGAAAAGCGCTACATTCATGTCATTGATAAACAAGCAGAAAGTTTGAAAGCTTTAGCCGAAATTCAAAGAGACGTAAAAGAGATTAAAAAGTATATGTATCATAAGAAGGAGTGAGTAAGACCGATTGTAAACGATGGGAGAAATGAAATTTGACTAGAACCGAAGCCAAAATTGACTAGAAGAACCTCAAATATGACTAGAACCCGAGTGAAGCAGGCTAGACCGGCAAAAATTTAACAAACCAAGTTTTGATAAAAAAGGAATAAAGTAGCATACTGATTTTTTTATCCACACGATATAGTAAAATACCAAATGATTTTATAAATCGTGTGCGAAGAGGTGACTAGAATGAAAAATGTTCTACTATTCACTGATCCCGGGATCGATGATGCATTCGCCATTCTTTACTGTGCCCTGCATCCTGACATTAAATTAGTGGGAGTGGTCGCCTGTTATGGAAATGTAGAACTAGAAGTAGCTACACGCAATGTTCATTATATCCTTAGTCTTTTAGATCTCGAGGTTCCTGTGTTCACTGGGGCACACCAGCCTTTGTCTCAAGTGGAGACGGAATTTTTCCAACACATCCATGGAGTAGCAGGCCTTGGTCATAAGGAGCCAGAAAAAGAAATGGAGGACATGCTAACGAATTTTAGTGACCTGTTCCAGAAAATCGCTGAGTATGATGACCTTATTATTATTGAAATTGGTCGACTCACCAGCTTAGCTATGGCCTACATGTTAGGAAAACGATCAATGAGTAATGTGAAAGAAATTTATGTAATGGGTGGGGCGTTTCACGTTCCGGGAAATGTTACTCCTATTGCTGAAGCGAACTTCCATGGTGACCCTATTGCTGCAAATGTCATTCTTCATAACCTTCCTATAAAACTTTTCCCACTAAACGTAACCTCAGATGCTGTGATTACAGAAGATATGGTTGATTATATTTTAGCTCACTCCCCCATTGAACAAATCAAACCGTTAATTAAATCAATGTATACTTTTTATTATGATTTTTATAAAGAGATTGACCCTTTAGCATCTGGTCCCTCCATTCATGACCTTATTCCTGTTATGTGTTTGACTTCTCCAAACATCGTTGATTTTGTGAGTAGGCAAGTGACAGTTGAAATTAGTACGGGTCCTGGAAGAGGGGTCAGTATTGCTGATTTTCGCCCTAGAAATGAAGAACAAGAACGGGAAAGTGGGGATGAGATTTTTCATGAAATTGCAGTTGATCTTGATTACCGGGAATTTTTCTATTTATTTTTAGAGACAATGGTTTTAGGGGAAGGACGATAATCGGTAAAGGTGTTCGTCCTGATTCTGTTGAACGGAGAAAATAAACAAATGATTTGAAAACTACGCCAAATGGGTATATGATAAAAGTACTAAGTTACTTACTTTTTGAAAGCAACAAATGTTCGAATAGAGGAGGGTATTATGGATAAACCAATACAAGGAATTCACCACATTACTGCCATTGTCGGGAACCCTCAGGAAAACGTTGATTTTTATGTCGACGTATTAGGGTTGCGCCTCGTGAAAAAAACGGTAAACTTCGATGATCCGGGAACTTATCACCTTTACTTTGGGGATAAAGAAGGATCTCCAAGTACGATCATGACGACCTTTCCTTGGGACAGTGCCCGGCAAGGGAAAATTGGTACAGGCCAAGTAGGGATCACGTCG
Source organism: Alteribacter populi (assembly GCF_002352765.1). NCBI lineage: Bacteria > Bacillati > Bacillota > Bacilli > Caryophanales > Bacillaceae > Alteribacter > Alteribacter populi. The sequence continues at coordinate 3,815,424 of NZ_KZ293963.1, forward strand.
TTTGTCGTACCGGTTGGAGCATTATCTTTTTGGGAAGAGAGATTGACGCACAAACAAATTCAGTATAAAAAACATGAGCGCTTTGGCGAGGAATATCTTTCATTTGTTGATTCGCACGGCTTAAAGCTTGAAATCGTCGCGCGAAATCAAGGCGAGCCAAGTCAGTGGGCCTATGATGACATTACACCAACTGAAGCAATTAAAGGCTTTGGTGGTGCCGTACTGTATACAGCGAATCCTGAAGCGACAGGGGATCTACTTGTCGATGTGATGGGATTAAAGAAAGTCGGTGAAGACGGGTCACTTATCCGTTTCGAAGCTGAAGGAGATTTAGGTAATCTCATTGATCTTGATTCATCAATCACAGAGTATGGCGGCTTAGGTGTTGGCACTGTTCACCATATCGCCTGGCGAGCAGCAAATGATGAATCCCAGCTCGAATGGCAAAGTCATCTAAAAAACCACGGCTTTCAACCGACAGAAGTCATGGACCGCCAGTATTTCAAATCGATTTATTTCCGTGAGGCGGGAGGCGTTCTTTTTGAAATTGCTACAGATCCGCCTGGATTTTTATGGGATGAACATGTCGAAGAGCTTGGTAGCGAATTGAAGCTCCCTCCTTGGTTAGAACCGGCTCGCAAAAAAATTGAAAATATCGTACTACCTATAACCACTCCAAAATCATGAGGTGATTAAAATGAAAAGTATTTTTGAAAAACGCAGTGAAAACAATCCATATACATTGCTTCTATTACATGGAACGGGTGGAGATGAACGTGACCTATTACCAATCGCAAATATGATTGATAAAGAAGCTTCCATTTTAAGCGTGCGAGGAAATGTCTTAGAAAACGGGATGCCTCGCTTTTTCCGAAGACTGCGTGAAGGTGTATTTGATGAAGAAGATTTGATTTTCCGAACGGAAGAGTTGCATACCTTTTTAGATGAAGCAGCGAAAGAGCACGGCTTTGACCGGAGAAAAGTGGTTGCAGTCGGCTATTCGAATGGGGCGAACATTGCAGGAAGCTTGCTTTATCAATATAAAAACGCACTTCGCGGAGCAGTTTTGCTCCACCCAATGGTACCGCGTAGAGGTCTTGAGCTTCCAGATCTGTCGAATACACCTGTTTTTATCGGTGCCGGGGAAAATGATCCGATTTGCGCTCCTGAAGAGACCAAGGAACTTGAGGAAGCGCTCACCCAAGCAGGTGCTAATGTTGACGTGTTTTGGGCTAATCAAGGTCACCAGCTGACTCGTGATGAAATCGATCACGCGACGCGCTGGTATGAAAATGTCACGAAAGGGGAGTAGGAGAAATGAAGCCCTTAGACCCGGGAAAACTTTCGAAAAAAGAGAATTATACATTACTTACTGAGTCGGTGATTCCAAGACCGATTGCCTTTGTAACTAGTCAATCAGCCGACGGTGTGTTAAATGCGGCACCATTTAGCTTCTTTAATGTTGTTTCAGCAGATCCGCCACTGATTATGGTATCGATCGGAAAGCGTGGCGCTGAAAAGAAAGATACGTCACGCAATATTGTCGAGACAGGGTCCTTTGTCGTTCACGTAACCGATGAGGAAAACTTAGAGGAGATGAACGCTACAGCGGCGAATTTGCCGCCTGACGAAAGTGAAGTTGAGAAGGTTGGACTTACTCCGGTGAAAAGTTCGGCTGTAGAGGTTCCAGGTTTAAAGGAAGCCCGCATCCGCTTTGAATGTAAACTTGAAAAGCACCTGAGTTTTGAAGGAAAGGAAGGTGCAACCGACGTCATCTTTGGCCGGATTGTCCACTACCATGTGACAGAAGATCTGCTCGATGCAGACGGTCATGTGAATGCAGAAAAACTAAAGCCCATCTCTCGACTCGGTGGAAAAGACTATACAAACTTAGGAGAGATCTTCTCTCTTGAGCGACCAAAATAACAAGAGACATTGAAACGTAGGTTTTTATACCTTCTGAACTCTCTTAGAAAAGCTGTTGAGAAGCATTGCTCTCAACAGCTTTTGCATTTCGATTAAAAGGTCAGAAGATATAAGCACGGCTGGTGACTAGATTCTGACGAAAAACCAGATCTTCCAGTTGTTTGACTTCATTCCGCCAAAAAACCAGGCCTTCGCGCTGAATGACCAGATTCCTCCGCTCTTTTAACAGGAATTTACTGTATTTTGTCGAAGTATAATAAAGATACCTAGTAGGTTAATGGACGTTGACACGTGGTACTTTCCGATGAAAATTCAACAAAATTAATGTTATAGGAGTTGTCGTTACATGGAAAACGAAAATGTGAAAAATAAAGTGGTTGCTCAATTCGGTAAGAATGCGGAGAAATATGTAACGAGCGAATCTCACGCTAGAGGAGGAGATCTTCCTAAACTGGTTGAATGGCTACAACCTCAAAGTTATTGGACAGCTTTAGATATTGCAACAGGTGGTGGCCATGTATCAAAAGCTTTATCACCACATGTTTCACAAGTCTTTGCTACAGATCTGACAAAAGAAATGTTAGCTAACACAGCAAAACATTTGAATCAATCCTATCACAATATTTCTTATGTCATTGCCGATGCCGAAAAGCTGCCGTTTCTTGATCACACGTTTGACATTGTAACCTGCCGTATTGCGCCCCATCATTTCCCGAACCCCCATCATTTTATAAATGAAGCTGCAAGAGTGTTAAAACCAAACGGCTTATTTCTCATGATCGATAACGTCGTGCCAGAAGAGAAGAATCTAGCAGAATTTATGAACAGACTGGAAAAATTAAGGGATGAAAGTCATTCACAGTGCCTTTCTATTGAAGAATGGAGGCATCTGTTTTCTAGGGCAGCCTTGCTGGAGACGAAATCAGAAATTCGAAAAAAGACATATTCTTTTCCTGCGTGGGTGGAGCGTACAGCAAATAATCAGAGTCAAATAGAGAGTGTCAATCAATATATTGCGGAAGGAAGCGAGGAAATCCAAAATTATTTTAACGTTTCCTTTCTCAATAAAAACATTGAATCACTTCAAATAGATGAATGGATGGTCCTCTGTAAAAAAGAGAGTTAGATGAATGCATACGATGAACTTGGATGAAAATCAAAGTGAGTTAATAAAGTAAAACGGAGTCATTCGTTCAAATAAATATATTGCCATTACATACACCACTCACCTGGAACTTACATGCATATTTGAGGGAGATCATAACGCAATGTTATCCTTTCAAAACAGCAGTCCGACGGTTTTCTTAGTGGAAACGGAAAAAGTAAGTCATCACTCCTTTTTAAATACGCGAACAGGGGTGGAACATAGTACCCTTGATTTTTATACAGAAGACTTGGAAGGGTGTTATAACGATTTAAAATCAAAAAGAGTTAAAGTAGGGGCCCTAAATAAAAACGGTTTGTATGGTGGATTTGGCTTCTACGATCCGGACGGTCATTTGCTTAGTGCGACAAATGTTTTACATGAGGGGCAAGAGAAATTTAAGCAAATATAAAGTATCAGATCCGAGTGATATTTATGAAGGTTTGATTGCGGATGCCATTCCAGAAAACATTGGTGTTTATGTGATAAAAAAGCTTTGTTCAGATGTTAAAAAAACAGATTTCGTTCATTTTTGTTACGTGAAAAATCGGTAAAAAAACCCATGCTCAGAAAAGTAACGGGTTTACTTGTGAGGTGCAAAACGGCAAAACACAGACAAATTCACACTCTAAATCACACAACTTTCACAATCGAAATCATAGTATAATTCGCATATTAAAATGGCACGAAGAATCAGTTCTTCGTGCCATTTTTTCATATTTGCTTACCGAACTAACGCTCTCCGTTTGTTCAACAAGGTGTCATTTAGTTAAAAATTTATCTTTTGAAACTATACCCCATTTATTTGCTACAAGTTTATCTATATATTCGCTAACACTAATTTCTTCCAACTCCATTACAAGTGGTTGTAGAGATACATAACATTCATTTGTCTCATAATTTATCGTGACTTTTACAACCTCATATCCATTATGAAATCTTGAATCAAAGCCTGGGTCATCAATAATATCTCCTTTAACAGGACGAATATTTGATTTAAATGTTTTCATTACTATTTCCGAATTACCATTTTCTTCTTTTGTAGATGTTACAAGCATAATCATTTTGATTTTCACAACTTTCCCTCTCTTTAACCATGAATTATTCTCCTCGAACAATAACAGTAGGAACTGTCATTACAACAATTCCTCAACAAAAGCTCCCCGATAACTCAATAAGAATGGTTTTATTTCTCTTCTACATCCACAATAACATTTCCCAATAATCCCTCGCCAAAATATACTTCTAACTTCCATATCCCTGCACTTGGTAACATCATAGTGGAAGGAATGTGATGGTCTGCTCCGTTGTTAGGTGAAAGAAAAATATTGGTAGAGTGCTCACGCTCAAGAACAGTTATTTCTTCACCTGCTTCTTTATTGATTCTAATCACCTTAAATGGTTGTGTTAGTATTTCCTGTTCACCCCAAAAATGCCACATATATTTTTGGGGTTCGCCTGCTATAAAAGAACCATACTCTCCAATTCCAAGATTCCATTATCTCCAATGCGGAAAATAAAATCACCCGTTTGCCCATCATCCGTAATTATGACTTCCCTAACAAGTGTCGGACTTTCTTCCCAGCTTTCCTCGGTCTTTTTAATTGTCTCATTTGAACAAGCAATAATACTAATAACAACCAAAAATACAATTAATAAAAATCTTTTCACTTATTTCCTCCCCCAATCCGATTATTTGATGTTCTTATGCAAGAAAATGATTCTTTCTATTTCTTCAAAACCATTTTTCTTATAAAATTCTTCAGCAGGTATACCTCTATCTGTGAGAAGTGTAATGTTACTTATATTACTGCTATGAAGCTCTTTTATTAAATGATTTAACAACTCTCTTCCAATACCCTTATTTTGACATTTTGTTTTTACACACATTTCATTAATAAAAAACTCATCTCCGCTCCACCATACTCTATTTGCACCAAAAATAAAGCCAAGAATTTCGTCGTTTTCTACCGCTAAAACACCTAAAAATCCAGGTGTCTGGTAAAAACTCAGTAAATACTTTTTAGCCTTTGTAAATGTCCATTCATCATTCCAAGGCTCATCATTGAATACTTCAATAAATGTTTCCGTACATTTAATTAAATCATTTTTTGAAATTAGCTTAAATTCCAATGTAAATTCTCCTTATCGTTAAATGTATTACTAAAACCACCTTAATCGTTTTTTTATTGGTTATTCTACACAAAAAACAAAATTTCTTATTGGCTAACCTGCTCGTTAGTTAAATAAAAACTGGCATCTCCTTATCGAAGGATTCTCCCCATTAGCACCTCAACAGCCACAACAGCTTCTTGAAGTATTGCTTCCGTTACTTTAAGTGCATCTTTTCACAATAACAAAGTCCAATTAGATATTCAGGTTTGTTTTCGCTCTTTTATCTGAGCATTGAGGTTCAGGTAGATACCGTAGCCTCCTGCTATGATTAAAAATATTTGTCCATAACCAAAATTTAGATTAAGCCAGTATGTGAATAACATTAGGGAAATAATCACAATAAAGATTATGGTAATAATAATTCGGTAATATTTATTCATTGTTAGTCTCCGGATACATTATTTAATTTGAAAATGATTTTTATAAGCATAAAAAGCGACTGCCTTGTTATACAATCCTGCGACATTAACGCTATAGACGATTTAATTATTTTGTTAAATCCACCCTTTACTTTAAGTACCTCATTTCACAATCTCCGACTAAAACACTTTTCTATTTTTAACCGTTTTAATGTCTTTAGTAATTTGTATGATTTGTTTCTTTAGCCATTTAGACTTTTTAAAACTAAGCAAGTACAACATTTTAAATAAATATAGGTCAAATTTAGAAGTACCAATCTTATCTTGATTAGCAATGATATTCATAAGCTCACTTCCCAAAATAATTAAATAATATTACCGATTGCCCTTTTGATTAAGTACACTTATTTACCTTCAAATTTTAAGGCATCAATGTATTGTTTAGCTTCTACTAATGACATTCCTAATGTTTCTTTTGCTACTTTAACTGCCTTTTCATCTTTTCCCTCTTTTATGAGACTTCGTAATTCATCATTTATCGGTTTATCAGATACTTGTACCTTGTTTGCTATTTGTGCCAAATTGTATTTGATACCTTTGATGCTGTTATCTATGCTAATAACTTTAAAAAGTAAAATAATAACCCCAACAAATATCACTATTTCTAAAAAAGAATATTCCATTATTTAATCCTCCTTTTTTGCGACTGGTCCTGTAAACAACAATCGCACCCCTTATTTAGATTTAATTATTTATCTTTACTTCCATTATAAAAGTTTGAAGCAATCAATAAAATTACTCCAATTATAATTAAAGGCATTGAAAATGCGGAAAAAGGCTCTGGGGCATCTTTAATAATTTCAAATGCTATACCAAATGCACTTAAAAATGTTCCAATAAAAAATAACACTCTGCCTACTTTATTATGCTTTTTCACGTAATCACTCCTTTTCAATACCACACATTCTAATTTTAACAGAAAAAAGTATTGTGTTTTCTTGGTAAATTTGTTTAACTATTCTGCCTCGTTAGGTTAAGTAAATCATTTCACAAAGTCGATATATTTCTTTCTACTATTTTAACATAAATATCCAAATCCTTCTCTTTCACAGTAAAATTAACATGGTAAATCACACTCAAATCACACAAGGGAAATATTTATTTCCACCTATGTGAATTACTTTGTGATTTCATTACTTTTATCCATAAAACACTGATATAACAACAAAAAATCACATGTGATTTCTGTTGTGAAATCGCATGTGATTTTGCTTGCAATTGGCTTGTTTGCACCTCTGAAGTAAACCCGTTATCAGAAAAGCATGGGTTTCTTGATAGCAGTTGAATGGATCTTAACAGCTATCTTGTATAAAATCTACCTCTCGATTGAAAGGTTTTCATAAGCGCGGATGGCAATCGTGTCCTCTTCTGTATCAATATACTCCACACGTAATTCGTCACCCGGTTCGATGAATAAAGCGAGCTGAGATCTGTTGACAGGAATCGTGAAAACTTGGTCTCTTCCTTCAAACAAGATAAGAACGATTGTTCCATCTTCGTCACTAGCCTGCGTAATGCGGTCAACAACCAGCGTCTCCTCAACCTCATTCGTAAGGTCGGTTGGCACATCTTTGTCGGAATCTAATCCAGTAGCGAGGAAGTTTTGATATTCATTAAACACTTCTCTTCGTGAATCTGCGTGTACCACTCGGCCTGAATCAGCGTGAACGAGTGCGATTTCTTGGAATCCGTTATTACGGTCTACGACTGGGACGACCCACGTATATTGTCCGTAGATCGAATATAATACAGGTTGAGTACCGACCCATTGTTCTCGCTCAAAGGCACGGTCTACACGGTCGCGAGCAGCATTACCGTTAAGAATACCACGCGCATCCTCGCCTCCATAATACGTCATTTCGCCTGTACGAGCGTTAACCATCGAGAAACCAACCATTGTGTTTCCGGAACCCCGCGGACGTTCATGGTCAACAAACCAGTGCATATCTTTATCGGCTCCAAATACACCGATCATTTCATCTCTGCGCGGTTCGTGTACACCGTCCCGGCCAATAAATCTGTTCCAGAAGCCGCCACCGTACTGGCCATACCAAGTAGCGTAATCCAGAGCGGTACTTTCAGCCACACCTTGATCGATAAACTCTGGTAACTCATTTAAGGAATACTGTTCCATTTCACCGGATACAGCATCTAAAATAACCACTCCGTCAGCTTTGTTTCCATGACGGAAAAACTCATAATGCCCGTAAGCAAATACATAGTACGGATGCCCGTTGTCATCTGGCTCAAATGATTCGCTTACAATAATAATGTCGCTATATTCACTCCGAACTTTCCGTTTAGCATTTTCGCCTAAGTAAGCACTTGGTACATATTTCATTTCATATTCGTCTACTAGCTCTGCTTGATCGTTTGGGTCTTCAGCAGAAATTTTAATGTATCCTGGCACATGATCTGTACTGAACCATCTGTACAACCCATCATATTCAATCGGACTTACCCAAAACAGTTCGTCGTCAATTTTTTGGATACTTGACGCACCTAATGAATAGCGTGCCGAATTATCTAAGTCCCCGAAGACAATCTCTGATCGGTAACGAGCGTTTCCGTGCGGGACGACTCGAATGTTTTGTTCATCGGCACTTTCCATCACTTCTAACTCGGTTTCTGCCTCTGGAAGCTCATGTCGCTCTGAAGCTGTCTGTAACGGATAAACAAACCACATGTAGGAGATACCTACCGCAAATAAGCAGCCAATGATAAATGCCCCTGTGTTTGATACGGTTGTTTTCTTTTCCATGTAGTACGACAGTAATGATGAAGCAATGAGATTAATGATAATGATTACAGCAAATGAATGAAGAATACCGTGCCATGTCACATCGATTAACCCGACATATAAAACCATGAAACTCAAAATTAAACCGAAAACATACCTTACACCATTTTCGGCCAAAAAGTACTTGGCAGTTTGTCGATTCTTTAAAGCCTTTACCCACATGCCGAGCACAGGATTCAAAAATAACAGTGCTGTTAATAAAATGTAAATAAACATATGATCCCTACTCCCCCTTAATATTCTTTGAAAATAATTTTAACTAGTTTTTCATATGAATGAATTGCATAATTCTGAGCCCAGGCGGCTCAACGGTTCTAATACATGAAAAAGGAGCACCTCCCAAATGTCGAATTTAGTGAGTGACCAAACAAACGAAATGAAATGGGAGGAAACCCGTCGTGTCTATAGTACGACAAGAGAGTCTTTTTAGCCCCCTACGGAGTAGCATAAAGTCCCCCCTTAATTTAACACCAAGCAACAACCCAAAAACTCCGACAAAAGCCTGAAACTAGTAAGTGAACGATTCATTTTCAATAAAACGAGTTGGAGACCGTAGCCTAGTTGAATTGAAGTGTTTACAAGGTCTCGTATTAAAAAAGATCTTCTGCGCAGTTGGCCGGAATCTGCGAGACTCCAGCGGAAAAACGGACTAGCCGAGACCCCGCAGGGCGCATTTCCCGAGGAGGCTTGGCGGTTCGTCCGCGGAAAGCGAGCAGATGCAGGCCAACGGAGCTGCAAAAAGATACGCTTTTTACAATAAGTACTAATCAAAAAAATGGGAAGAGATATTAATTTGAAGTTGTGTGCTTTTTTAAACAAATGAATGATGAAAGTGATTCATATATCTCTATGTTTCTAATAAACTCCATAATTATTATGACACTGCTCTCTCTTTTGTGCTATCTGTTTGTGTGGATTTCAATTTTAAATTGCCAATCATAATACCTAATAGAATAATAACGACACCGATCCACTGAAGAGGGTGGACGATCTCAGATAGAACCACGGCCGACAGAATCACGGCAACCGGTAGCTCAGATGCAGAAAGAATTGTTCCAAGCCCCGTACCTACCCTAGGCATACCGATGGCGAAAAGGAAGGGGGGAAGCGCAACACCGAACAAGCCGAGAAACAGTCCGTACGGCGCAATGTCAACGAGTTTCCCCGTACTTTCAAATACCGCGAACGGTGGAAATAGAATAAAAACAAAAATAAATCCTCCTGTAGCTAATATCGTGCTTTTTTGTACGGGTGGAATGTGTTTTCCGACGTTACCGCTAATAAAGAGGAAACTCGTAAATGTAAAGGCCGAAAGCGTACCAAAGATGGAACCAGACCAGGTGAGGTTACTGAACCCATTTGTGACGAGCCCAGCAGCTAACCCAGATCCTATAATTAATACCGCAATAGCCATCCATTGAAGCTTCGTGGGTACTTTACGGTAAAGAATATATTCAAACAGCGAGCCAATCCATACGAACTGGAATAAGAAAATAATCGCAAGAGAAGCGTCCAATGTTTGTAAGGAAAAGTAATAAAAAGTCCCCGTCAAGCTCATCGGAATCCCGCATAGCAAGAGAATACCCGTAAATTTCAAGGATACTTTGATTCTTTTACTAAAAACCGCAACACTCCACAACAAAACCGTACCAAATAAAAACTGGCTAATCGTAATTTGAGGGATAGTAAATCCGGCTTCATATGCAAGCTTTACACTTGTCGATAAGGCACCGAGAAAGCAACCTCCAATAAAAACAAATAAAGCATAATACCATGACTTCATCATGCTTCGCCTCCGTATTAATAAAGTCCATAATAAAAGCCACACATCAGTATAAGATGTGTGGCGAAAATAAAGACACTTCTGCCTTTAGAAAAATCCACGTCCTCATTGAGAGTTTTTAACTGCAAAAAATGATCATGTTACCTTTTATTGTATGAAGTCTTACCGGTCCTGTCAAGAGGTTCAAACGGTGCTTCTATAGAGGATACTCCTGAGTTATGCGAAGAGACGACCGGCATGGATCCAAGTTCCCGCTATACTTTTCTTAACAAGAAACCTTTTTATTTCGAGTGGGAAATAAAATAATAGGGTTGTATTTATATGCAACAACATGATAATATTATAAACTATCAAAGCGATTAATAAATATTACTTATCTATTATAAAAATACAATTAAGTTCATTGGAGGAACGCAACATGAAAGTGAATCAAACACACCAAAACTACGTAGATACGTATGAGAAAGGTTATTCAATTCAAGATTATGCAAAATTTATTATTCCATCTCTTATTGGTATTTTCCTATTCCTTATTCCATTATCGGTAAACGGCACTGTCACGATCGGCTTAGGGGTGATGGCTGACGGTCTTCAGCAAGCAGCTGGCGGTTATTTACCCATCGCACTCGTTTTAGTTTTAGCCGGTTCGGCTTTAGTTAGTACTATCGCTTCATTACTACCTAGTAGTTTAATAGAAAAATATCCTGCCTTTTCAACGGTCTTTCGTGTCCCACCATTCTGGCTAACCTTAAGAATCGCGGGTGCAGCATTTGCAATCATGACACTGTTACAATGGGGGCCGTCAGTGATCGGTCATGAGTTTACAGGAGAAGTCGTACTGTATGATTTGATTCCTGTATTAGCTGTATGGTTTTTATTTGCAAGTTTATTCATGCCGATGCTTTTAGAATTCGGTTTGATGGATTTTATCGGAACCCTTGTAAGGAAAGTGATGAAACCAATATTCAAGTTACCAGGAAGATCATCTGTTGATGCAATGGCTTCTTGGATGGGAAGTGGCACAGTCGGGGTGTTACTTACGACAAAACAGTATGAAAGTGGCTACTATTCAAAGCGTGAATCTGCCGTCGTTGCGACGAACTTTTCAATTGCTTCGATTGCTTTTAGTCTAGTCATTGCTAATGTAATAGGCATTGAGCATCGTTTCGTTGAATTTTATTTCACTGTTATGGTGGCTGGTGTCGTTGCAGCGATCATCTGTCCGCGTATTCCACCGTTATCCTGGAAAAACGACACGTATTACGAGCCAGTTGGCCAACAAATTAATGAAGAAGTCCCATCAGATATGTCAACGTTTAAATGGGCTGTCACACAAGGCGTTGAAAAAGCGTCAGGAGTAAAAAGTGCCCAAGCTGTTGCAATGAAGGGCGTTAAAAATGTTGTTGATATTTGGGTCGGCCTGCTCCCATTAGTGATGGCACTTGGAACGGTTGCCCTCATTGTTGCAGAATTTACACCGGTGTTTAATTATTTGTCATACCCACTTGTTCCTGTTTTGGAACTGTTACGAATTCCAGAAGCCCAAGCGGCAGCACCAGCCATGATTGTCGGGTTTGCCGATATGTTCCTGCCAGCCGTAATCGGAAGCAGTATTGAGTCAGAGCTTACTCGTTTTGTCATAGGCGTACTATCGTTAACGCAGCTCATCTACATGTCTGAAATTGGAATTTTACTCATCAAATCAAAAATTCCACTAACGTTGACAGAACTAATTATCATTTTTATTCAACGTACGATCATCACGTTACCGATCGCAGCATTAATGGCTCACATGTTATTCTTCTAAAAACCTGCATCAAGGAGCGAATCCAAATGACCTATCAATGGAAATCACGATATGAAAACATGTCAGACAAACTAGCCCCAAGCATGGCAAAAGATCATCCGAACCTTCCTGTTGTAAAAGAAGAAGGCTGTTATTATTACGGCGCAGACGGGAAAACGTATCTCGATTTTACATCGGGGATTGCAACGACCAATGTCGGTCACCGTCATCCAAAAGTCGTTGAAGCGATTCATAAGGGAGCGGACGAGCTCGCTCATGGGCCGTCCGGCGTCATTATGTATGAGTCGATTTTAACGTTAGCTGACCGCCTCGCTAATGCTTTACCAGGGAACTTGGACTGCTTCTTTTTTTCAAATAGTGGAACAGAAGCAATTGAAGGGGCGATGAAGCTAGCGCGTCATGTTACTGAAAAACCTTACATCATCTCGTTTACCGGTTGTTTTCACGGACGATCTCTCGGAGCGATGAGTGTATCGACTTCAAAAAGTAAATATCGAAAATATCAGCCTCATACCGGAACATTCCAAGTTCCTTTTGCTGATTCAACGGACTGTCCTTCTGGAATTGATCCGGAACAGTATCTGATTGAAAAGCTCGAGCGCGATTTCGAACAGGTTTTCAAACACCAGGTCGCTCCGGATGAAGTAGCTGCGGTTATTCTTGAACCCGTTTTAGGAGAGGGAGGCTATATCATTCCACCAGCTTCATGGTTAAAAAAAGTACGGGAACTCTGTGATGAGTACGGCATGCTGCTTATTTTTGACGAAGTTCAGACAGGGTTTGGAAGAACGGGTGAAATGTTTGCGGCTCAGACGTTTGGCGTCACCCCCGACATTATGGCAATCGCAAAAGGCATCGCAAACGGCCTACCGTTAAGCGCCACGGTAGCGTCAAAAGAATTGATGCAAAAATGGCCGATGGGAAGTCACGGCACAACATTCGGAGGAAATCCAATCGCCTGTGAAGCAGCCCTTGCCGTATTGGACGTGATTGAAGAAGAAAACCTGCTCGAAAATGCAAAAGAACTCGGTGCGTATGCAAAAGCTAAATTGGAAAAAATGAAGGACAAACACGAGCTAATTGGTGAAATAAGAGCCGTCGGGTTAATGATTGGAGTCGAGGTTGTCGATCCGAATACAAACAAAGCAGACGGCGATGCGCTATTTAACATCCTCGAAAAAGCACTCGAGAACGGTGTCTTGTTTTACTTTTGCGGAAATGAAAGTGAAGTAATCCGCATGATCCCACCACTCACCGTATCAAAAGAGCAGATCGATGAAGGATTGAAGATGTTAGATACGGCGATGCTCGCCTATGAAAATGAAGTGAAAAGTACGGTATAAGTAAGATGTTCTGGAAAGAGGCTTCTCAAAAAGAGGGAGTCTCTTTTTTAGTGTAAAGCTGAAGAGGCACGGCACTGTATGACCAAGTCTAGTTCCGGTGATCAGATCCCATTCCAGAAAGCCGAGGACCACCTCGTAAAACCAGAAAAGCCTCCAATATGACTAGTTCTGCTCTGTGGACGATCAGATCCCATCACAAAAACTTCCTGTTTGACCAGATCCTGTTCCAGAAGCCCAGATCCACCTCGAGTGACCGGCGCCTTCACCCATAATAAAACTCCGCTTCGATCTTAGCGAGAATTGACAATGTGCCAGGTTGGATGGGGGTACTTTCCGCTGCTGCATACAAGGCCGTTTTATATGGGATGGGGGTAGTCTCAGAAGTTACTTCTCTTATTGATTTTGGGGGAGTGTCAAGGTTGACCCCAAGCTCCTGAGCAATCGTTTCCGCTTTCCTTTGTGCATCCTGAATGGCGAGCTCAAGGGCCTGGTTATAGATCACATGTGGGTTTGTCAATGAAAATTGAATTGATGAAATGGAGTTTGCTCCTGCTGAAACGGCAGTGTCAATGATTTGGCCGGTGAGTTCAATATCGTCAATTGTGATATGAAGTAAGTGAGTTACACGATACCCTCGGAATACTTGTTTGCCGTCCACGTAGTCATATTGTGTTTCAATTCGGTATTCAATCGTTTGAATATCATCTTCAGGAATGCCTAACCCTGATATTGAGCTTGTGATTGCACCAATGATTCCGGCATTTTCTTGTTGAGCGGTGCTTACTGTAGGATCTTCGGTTACAGCGCCAATGGTAATTTCAGCTTGATCAGGAGAAGTAGAAATCGATCCCTCGCCTTTAACCTTCATAGTATATTTGTTGTTTCTTTGAGAAGACACATGACGGTGAAGTGGATGATAAGGATACATAATGAAGAGCCTCCAATCGTCGTTATCTTTAAGCGCTACTAAACATCATATTAGCGAAAGGAGGTTCATATTCCGCTTGGGAAGACTCTTTATAACGTTTTATATCGCAACAGGAGTGATATACTATATTTATTTGGTCACGTATGCGAATTCAACATTAGGGGGATTATCCATGTATCATCAATTAAAAACGATATCCATTTCACAACAAATTGAGTTTATGACACGGGAACTTATGAAAATTGAGAGTATTAATGGAACGGGTGGGGAAGTAAATCTTTCATACGCCGTAAAGCAGTGGCTTCAAACGTTTCCTTATTATAAAAGAAATCCTTCGTACGTTTGGGAGCAAGTTGTCCCGAATGATTCACTCGAGCGAAAAAATGTATACGCTTTCTTAAAAGGGGCGTCTGGTTCAAATAAAACCGTTATTTATCATGCTCACCTAGATACAGTTGGCACCGACGATTTCGGTAGTGTGAAAGAAGATGCGCTAAATTCTGATGCATTAGAAGCGTTTTTTAAATCTTATCCATATAATCAAGATGTTCAGAAGGATGCTTATTCAGGTGAGTATTTGTTCGGAAGAGGCTCAGTAGATATGCAAAGTGGGATAGCTGTACACCTTGCAAACCTACTGTATTTTTCAGAGAACCCAGAGGAACTCCCAGGCAATATTTTATTTATGATTAACCCAGATGAAGAAAGTCAACATAAAGGAGTGACATCATCGATAACTGAGCTTAACCGATTAAAAGCAGAGGAAAAACTTGACTATGTCGTGGCAGTCAATACTGATTTTATTACTCCAATGTATGAAAATGACCCTCATCGTTACATTTATACAGGATCAGCAGGTAAATTGCTTCCAAGCTTTTATATTTACGGCCGTGAAACACATGTGGGGGATACATTATCAGGTATTGACCCGACGTTAATTTCTGCAGAGATTAACAGACGTATTAACAATAATTTAGATTTAACAGAGGAGATACGAGGTGAACTAATTTTGCCACCTTCCTGCTTATATCAAAAGGATACGAAGACAGATTATAATGTGCAGACAGCGAAAAGCAGCTATTTATATTTTAACTACTTTATCTATGAAGCTACGGCAAAAGAAGTAATGGATAAATTGGAGAACATAACGAATGAAGCATGTAAAGAAGTTGCTGAAACTGCGTCGAGTCAATATCGGGAATTCGCGAGGCGCTCGAACCTTCCTGAGCGAGGACGGAATTGGAAAATTGAAGTGACCAGCCTTGAGAACTTTATTATAGAATTAGAAGACATGGGTTTTAACCCACGTGAGGTATCCAAACAAGTTATCGAAAATTACAGCCATCTAGAAGAAAGGATGCTATGCTTTAAAATTTGTGAGGAGTTGCAGCAATTAGATCCAGACAAAAAGCCGAGAGTAATTATTTTCTATGCTCCTCCCTATTTACCACACAATTTTTTAAATGAGGAGTATCCAAAAGATCAAAAACTTTTACAGGTCATTCATGAGTCAATTGACAGCATGAGCAAAAAAACAAGTGAAGAATTTGCTATTAAAAAATTCTTCCCTTATTTAGCAGATGGAAGCTTCCTTTCTTTACATGAGACAGACGAAGAGATCGCCACTCTTGTGAACAACTTTCCTGAAATGGATACATTATACCCCATTCCATTTCATGAGATTAGAGAGCTAAATGTTCCTTCTATTAATATGGGGGTCTACGGAAAAGACGGACACAAATGGACGGAGCGTGTATATAAACCGTATTCATTTAAGGTTCTACCTTCCCTCATTCGTGATACTACTTCACGCATTTTAACAGCATTTCAATAGGCTTACTCAATATAACCAATTTTATAAAGGTATCTGGTGAATCGATAACGAAGTACAAATCAAGCAGGCTCATGGCTTTAGAAGGATGCTTCGAAAAAAACGTGTTTTATAAGAGGGGGTCAAAATTTCGGATTCCCCTTTGAGCATGTACTATACGAGGAGGAACTGACTTGAAACGAGTAATCGATGAAACCGAGGTACATCACCAGTATAAAGAAGAGATTTTTGAAGTAATGAAAAACGAACCTTATGCTAACTTTTTGGGGATTGAGTTAAAGGAAATCAGTGAAGGTACCGCCGTTGCAGAACTTGATGTGGTAGAGCATATGTTAAATTCCCATGGGACAGTTCATGGAGCTGTTACATTTGCAATTGCTGATTATGTCTTCGCAGTAGCGTGTAACTCATACGGAAAAACATCCGTTGGCCTCTCTACTACAGTTAACTATATGGCAGCAGGCAAGAAAGGGTCACGCCTGAGGGCAATAGCCACTGAAGAGAAAAAGAATCATCGAACATCCTGGTATAAGGTAAGAGTCGAAAGCGATGATGAATTAATTGCAACCATGGAAGCAGTAGCCTACCGCAAAAACCACTACTTTGTCTCAGTTGAATAAAAAGGGCACCTCAAAAGGGCGGTCTTCGCCCTTTTGAGGTGCCCTTGAGCAATGAGCGAAGCCGATGCATGTTTTAAAGCCAGCATCGAGTGTTTTTTCGAAGCTGGCGAGCATCGAGTGAAGCCATTGCCCTAAAATAAGAGGTCTTTGCCCTTTTGAGGCGCCCTTACGATTTTTCAACTAACCCTTGCAGAACCGCTTTAATTTGAAAGTAATCAATTTCTTCAGGCAATGCCTCTTTCACCGGTTTTAACCCTTCAGAAAGATCAACGGTTTGGATCACTTCTTGAATCGCAGTGGTCACTTCCTCAGGAATGAGACGGGAAAAATCAACAGAGAGCCCTTCATCGGCACAGCGAAGAAGATGCTCCCCTGCTGTTGACACTTTGACGTCACGTTCCTCGGCAATGTCTTCAAGAGACTGGTCGGACTGGAACATTTGCAAAGTAACTAGATGGCTTGGTGTTTTGTCTTTTTTTCCGATCGCTGAACGACGTGAAGACCGGCTTCCAGTCACAGTAGTACTGGTAGATGCCATGGTAGGATTTTCCTCGCGATACGTTCTGATTTTCTCCAAAAACGCTTCCCCATACTTTTCAAACTTCTGTGCCCCAAGTCCTTTCACTGCAAGCATTTCCTCTTCATTTTTAGGAAGTTTATCGCAAAGTTCTTTGAGCGTTTTATCTGAAAATACCATATACGGTGCGACGCCCGATTCTTTAGCGAGTCCCGTTCGCAGTTCGCGGAGAATAGCGAAGAGTGGATGAGCCTCTGAAATCGTTTCTGCACGCTTCTCTTGTTTTTTCTCAACCTTTTCCTCACCCTTTAACACAGGTACTGTCTTTTCCGTTAATGTAAGTACAGGATAAGCACCATCGGTCATACGTAAATATTCCTCTGCGACGAGGTAGTCGATAAATTGAACGACTTCTTTAATCGTATACTGTTTCATTAATCCGTATGTTGATAGGCGGTCGAATGACATATCTTTTACCTTTTGGTTTGACGAACCGGTTAAGACTTGAGCGACCATTGTTTTGCCGAATCGTTCATTCATTCTCTTAATACATGAAAATACCATTTGTGCGTCTTTCGTTACGTCTTCCGTTTCCCTATCATCGGTACAGTTGCAGCACTGACTACAACTTTCTGCTCCTGAGTCGCCGAAATAATCGAGAATGTAAGACTGAAGGCAACCTTCTGTATGGCAATAGTTCACCATCTGATGGAGCTTTCGGTACTCGTTTTGCTTACGAGCATCGTCACTATCAGATTGGTCGATTAAAAACTGCTGGACGCGAATATCTTGGGGGGAATATAGAAGCACACATTCACTCGGCTCTCCGTCACGCCCTGCACGCCCCGCTTCTTGATAATAGCTTTCGACGTTTCGAGGCAGTTGATAATGGATGACAAAGCGAACGTTCGATTTGTTGATTCCCATACCAAAGGCGTTTGTGGCAACCATCACTTGGATTCGGTCGTACACGAAATCCTCCTGACTCGCTTCACGCTGGAGTGCCGTCATTCCGCCGTGATATTTTCCTGTATCCACGCCTTTTGCTTGTAAAAAATCATGGATACGCTCTACCTCTTTACGAGTAGAGGCGTAGATAATTCCTGGTTCACCAGGGTTTTTCTTGATGTAGTTGAGAGCGTAACGGTCTCGGTCTTGTCCTTTTAAAACGTGAAATGACAAGTTGTCTCTTGAAAATCCCGTCTGAACAACGCGGTCCTCAGCAATGCCAAAGGCCTGACAAATATCATCACGAACAGCAGGCGTAGCTGTTGCGGTTAACGCCAAAACGTTCGGTTGTGACCCAAACTGCTGTAGTACGGAAGGAATTCGCATGTAGCTTGGACGAAAATCATGTCCCCATTGAGAGACACAGTGAGCTTCATCCACAGCAACAAGGGAAACAGATAAACTTTTAAGCAGAGTAACAAATGATGGGACCTCAAAACGTTCCGGGGCTACATACAAAAGCTTAATGTCGCCATTTCTGATGGCAGAAATTCGCTCTTCGACTTCCTCATAACTCAACGAACTGTTAATAAACGCTGATCCGATTTCCGCTTCACGCAGTTCATCAACCTGGTCTTTCATCAATGAGATCAACGGAGAAATGACAATCGTTAGCCCTGGGAGGAGGAGAGAAGGGATTTGGTAGCAGATCGACTTTCCTCCTCCGGTTGGCATGATTCCCATGGACGGGACACCCTCAAAAACGTGCTCGATAATTTGTTGTTGTCCGGGGCGAAATGATTCATATCCGAAGTGTTGTTTTAATTGGTGTTCGGCTTGTGTGATCATCTATTCTCCTCCTTTTGAACATCGGTTAATGCGAGTGATTAAAATACTTTTGTCGCCCAGTCTTCACAATTCCAAACGTCAGTGACGATGTCTTCGTAAAATTCAGGTTCGTGACTAATTAACAGAATGCTGCCTTTGTATTCTTTCAACGCACGCTTCAATTCTTCTTTTGCATCGACGTCTAAGTGGTTTGTCGGCTCATCGAGTACGAGAAGGTTTGTTTCATTGTTAATCAGCTTACATAGACGTACCTTTGCCTTTTCGCCACCACTTAACACTGCTACTTTACTTTCAATGTGTTTTGTCATGAGACCACATTTGGCTAGAGCAGAACGTACTTCATATTGATTAAAAGCAGGAAATTCATCCCACACTTCTTCGATACATGTTTTGTTATTCGCAGATTTAATCTCTTGCTCGAAATATCCGATATGAAGGTGCTCGCCACGTTCAACCGATCCGCTAATCGGCTTGATTTCACCTAATATACTGCGAAGAAGCGTTGTTTTCCCGATTCCATTTGCACCTACTAGAGCAAGCTTCTGCCCACGTTCCATACGGAGGTTGAGCGGCCTAGATAGCGGCTCATCGTAACCGATGACGAGGTCGTTCGTTTCAAAAATCAGCTTCCCTGGTGTACGGGCAGCCTTAAAATGGAACTCTGGTTTCGGTTTTTCTTGAGCTAGCTCAATGACATCCATTTTATCCAGCTTTTTTTGACGAGACATCGCCATGTTTCGCGTTGAGATTCGTGCTTTGTTTCGAGCAACAAAGTCCTTTAAGTCTGCGATTTCTTGCTGCTGTTTCTTATAGGCGGCTTCAAGCTGTTGCTTTTTCACTTCGTATACTTGCATAAAATGGTCGTAATCACCGACATAGCGGTTCAACTCTTGATTTTCCATATGATAGATCAAGTTAATGACACTGTTTAAAAACGGAATGTCATGAGAAATCAAAATGAACGCATTTTCATACTCTTGGAGGTACCTTTTTAGCCACTCGATATGTTGCTCGTCAAGATAGTTTGTCGGCTCGTCCAACAGCAGAATGTCCGGCTTTTCGAGAAGAAGTTTCCCGAGTAAAATCTTCGTGCGTTGTCCGCCGCTTAATTCGCTTACATCGCGCTCAAGCCCAATTTCATCGAGTCCTAAACCTCGAGCTATTTCTTCAACTTTTGCATCAATCACGTAAAAGTCGTTGTTTGTAAGCATGTCTTGCATCGTACCGACTTCTTCAAGGAGTTTTTCAAGCTCTTCAGGAGTTGATTCTCCCATTTTTTCGTATAGGGCATTCATGTCATTTTCAATATCAAATAAATACTGAAAGGCACTTTTTAAAATGTCACGAATTGTGAGCCCTTTTTCAAGAACGGTATGTTGGTCGAGAAAACCTACGCGGACACTTTTAGCCCATTCGACTTTACCTTCATCAGGCTCAAGCTTTCGAGTAATAATGTTCATAAACGTTGATTTACCTTCACCATTGGCGCCGATCAATCCGATATGTTCGCCTTTTAGCAGCCGAAACGACACGTCGTGAAAAATCGCCCGATCACCAAAGCCATGGCTTAAATTTTTAACAGTTAAAATACTCATTTAGACACACCTCTATTTTTACTTTCATATACGTACTCCCATTTTGCTCAAAAGGGAAGAGTAGGGTACACTCTTCAATAGACACTTTTAGATTAAAAAAAGGAGAAATATGATGACAGACTATATAAAATCAATGCAGCCTTTTATTCAACAGGCTTGGGAAAAAGCTGGCTTTACAGAGCCTACAGCTATTCAGGAAGAGGCAACACCGCTTATTTTACAAAAAAAAGATGTGATTGCGGAATCACCAACAGGCACGGGGAAAACAATAGCGTACCTCTTGCCGATTTTACAGCAAATTGACACAGAAAAGAAGGATGTCCAGGCAGTTATTTTAGCGTCCTCGCAGGAACTCGTGATGCAAATCCTGGAACAAATTCAAGAGTGGTCTCAAGGAAGCGGCATGAAATCAGCCTCTTTTATCGGCGGAGCGAACACGAAACGCCAACTGGAAAAATTGAAGAAGAAGCCGCATATTATTGCCGGAACGCCTGGCAGGTTAGCTGAACTCGTGAAAATGAAGAAGCTAAAAATGCATGAGGTGAAGACGATTGTGTTAGATGAAGGAGATCAGCTGTTAATCCCGGAGCACGAGCAAACGATCGAACAGATTATTAAATCAACATTAAAGGATCGCCAACTCGTATTATTTTCAGCCACCGTCCCTGAGCAGGTTGAAAAGAAAGCAGCATCGCTAATGAAAGAGCCTGAGAAAGTAAAGGTAAGTCATGATAAAAAAGCTCTTGGGAAAGTGGAACATCTGTATGTCGTTTGTGAGGAGCGCGAAAAAATCGAAGTCGTAAACAGTATTGTTAAAAACCAGCAGATCAAAGCATTGGCGTTTGTAAATGACATCGGGGAAGTCAATGTGATCGGGGAAAAGCTTAGCTTTAAAAAGGTTGACGTTGGTGTATTACATAGCGAGACAAAAAAACAAGAGCGTGAGCATGCGATTAAACGGTTTCGTTCTGGAGATACCTCGTTGTTAGTAGCTACTGACTTGGCATCTCGCGGGCTGGATATTCAAGAGTTAACGCATGTCATTCAGATGGACGTACCAAGAGATGGAAAGCAGTACATTCACCGGGCAGGAAGAACGGGCCGAAGCGGTGCAGAAGGTACGGTCATTTCTCTTGTGGAACCAAGGGAAGAGCGTTCATTAAAACGGGCGGCAAAAGAAGCGGGTGTAAAGCTTGATGAGCGTGAATTAAAAAGAGGCCGTTTAGTGGAAATAAAAAAATAACTAAAAACACAGCAAGGTAGAGAGGTGTTTCTCTTACCTTGCTGTGTTTTATTTTACCAAATGAACCTACAGTAATAAAGTGAAAATTCATTCTTTTATTTCGTAAGTGTCAGCTTTTGCTTGGTCGATAAACGGACTTTTTTCACCTGACGAGACAAGATACAATTCGTGCATCGCTCGAGTACACACAGTATAAAAGAGGTTCCGTTCAGATTCTTTGTGATAATGGTCTTTCGATGCGTCATAAAGAATCACAGTGTCAAATTCAATTCCCTTGGCTAAGTACGAAGGAATGACGACGAGACCTTTTTTGTACGTATAGGTTTCTTTATCAATAAGTTGGGCTGAAGTGTGCTGTGCCAAAATATCATGCACAGCTCTGCTTTCGTTTATCGTTTTGCAAATGACAGCAACGGTTTCCATATTATTTTCAGTACAAGAAGTGATCAATACCTGGATCTTGTTATTCATTTCTTCTTTGGAGGTTGTTTCTATATAAACAGGTTTTTTACCGTCTCGGTTAAACGGGATGATCTCATCACCACCTTCGATGAGCTGAGAAGTAAACGTCACGATCGGAGCAGTAGAACGGTAGCTTCGCATTAGTGTAATCCGTTCTGTATTACTAGTCGAATCTTCATTTGTCTCATCCAACGGTGAAGAGTTCGTTAACGTATGAAGGTAAATCGACTGATGGACATCGCCTAATAAAGTCATACGCGCTTGTGGAAACAGCTGTTTTAGATAAGCAAATTGAAACGGTGAGTAATCCTGAGCCTCATCGATAAACACGTGACGAATGTGGGTAAGCGGGCGTCGTCCTTTGATTTTGTCTTGTAAATACAAATAAGGCGTTGCCTCTTCCCAAGTAAGTTTTTTGTTTTGCAGGCTATTGATCGCCTCGTTACAAATATTGTGCCATTCAGCGTTATCCGTTTGTACGTCAGTTTTAAGGTAGTAATAAAACTCACGATACGTCTTAACGACATTTACAAACGCGAGGTTTTTGATTTTTCGTTTTAATGGAGCAAGCTGTTTTTTTACGACTCGTTTACTCAACCATTCTTCTTCACGGTCAAAGTCGTCAAACGTATCTTCAGTAAACCGTTTATTTTTCTCTAGTTTGTTAAACCCTTCTAAATACTCTTCCTTGTCAAGAAGCTGGATCGCTTCTTCCACCCAAGGCTTTTTCCATTCCGAACGCTGTACGGCCTTTATTTGTTGCAAAAGCCATTCCGATGTAAGTTCCATTCGGTTAGGGATTGAAATGGCTGAATCGAGTCCATAAAAATAGGCGGAAATCTCATTAGCAGAGACGAGTGTCTCTTTACGAAAACGAATGTTTTGAAAATGAAGACCTCCGTGTTCCAGCTTGGAAACAAATTCGTCAATTTGGTTTTTAAAAGAAAGAGATGACTTCATCTGAACAGCTGTGTTTCGTTCTTCATCTTGGGTAGAATCATCGGACTCGAGAAACCATTCCATTTGTTCAAACGGATCTTCAACATCAAATGTTTCTCCGAGCTCTTTTTGCACGTATTCATTGAATGTCGTTTGCCACATGTTTTCTTCACCTAACTCGGGTAAAACCGTAGCTACATAACTATTAAACAGCGGGTTAGGAGAGAAAAGCACCATGTTTTCGGCTGTTAATGATTCGCGGTGGGCATAGAGTAAATAGGCGACACGTTGTAACGCGGCTGATGTTTTCCCGCTTCCGGCTACTCCTTGAACGACCAGATAACGACTACGTTCATTCCGAATAATTTGATTTTGCTCTTTTTGAATCGTCGACACGATCGTTTTCATTTGCGGGCTTGAATGGCTACCAAGTAGATTCTGAAGTAAACGATCACCAATGGTAATGCCGGTATCAAAGAGCCCTTTGATTTCACTATTTCGGATAATAAATTGCCGCTTTAAAGTCATCTCCCCTTCAATCGAACCGTCCATCGTCTCAAATTCGGCTGGACCGGGTGAGTAGTTGTAATACATGCTTGAAATCGGCGCACGCCAATCATAAATGAGGAAATCCTCTTCCTTTTTATCCATGAGAGAAGCAATGCCGATATAGGCCACTTCGGTATTTGTTTCGCCATTCTCTTGAAAGTCAATTCGACCAAAATAAGGAGAATCTTCCAACCGAAGGAGTGTTTTTAATTTCTCGGACTGTTGCCCGTGACTTCGTTCCCGTTCTGACAAAAATTCTGCCTGTTGTTTAATGCTGGCTTGAGTTTCAATAATGTCGTCGGGATCATCGATATTAACGGTGACATCATCCCAAAAGCTTTTTCGGAAGTGAATAATGTCTTTTTTTAAATCACTTGAGCTTTCTTGGAGGATTCGCTGTTTTGTTTTAATCGTATCGAGCACAAAGTCAACGCGATCTTGTTCTTCAGTCCATTTGTTATTTTCGCTCACAAAACCACTCCCTAAAAGATAGTTGACAAACTACATTTTGTGTAGTAAGATATAGTTGGGTTAAAATTAAATATTTAAAATAAAACTACACAAGTGTTTCTAGTGTAGCATAAGCTGTGTATTGAAACAATTTATTTTTACAAAGTAGAGCATCTCTTTTTGGAAAGAGATGCTCTTTTTTACTAGTTGAATGAATTTCATAAATCTCAACGGATTTCAAACATTAAAGCCAGCTATTTTTAACTGAACATGTAATATAAAGCACACCCATTTTAAAAAGGCTCATCTGCGCAGTTGGCCGAAATCTGCGAGACTCCTGCGGAAAAACGGACCAGCCAAGACCCCGCAGGGCGCCTTTCCCGAGGAGGTTTGGCGGTTCGTCCGCGGAAAGCGAGCAGATGCAAGCCGACGAAGCTACAAGTAGATACGCTTTTAAAAAAATGGGAGGGAAATGTTGTGCTGAAATAGTATGCAATTTTATATATATGAATGATGAAGTGGTACTAATATGAGTTAGTCCATCGTGTTGTTACCGTTTTGCTGCTCTAATTCTTTCTTAGCAAAATCGTGATTTCCTTCTTCGATGTTGGATAATTCATCAACAGCGTCACCTCTGTAGTTAGCATCCGTTACACTAGTTTCTGGGTGCTGTGGATCTGTATTTTCCTCATTCGTTCTCGCATAAGGTTGTTTATCATGGTTAGCATACTCTCTATTTTCTGGTTTTTTCACCTTTAACACCTCTAATTCTTTTTTTAGGACTCTTCCTTGTAGTATGAATCCGCAAGATATTCTTTATGCTACGTGTATTAATAAGGAAGGGGAAAGTATAATATAGTACCTAGGATTAGTACCTGGTAATAAAAATGGTTGCAAGAGCCAACTAACACTGATAAGATTAAAGGAATTACTAATAGAGGATGTTCAAAAAGTCCGCTAAAAAAAGCTGTCGGAGAATAGGCACTCCTGTTAAATACCGCCACCCTGTGGCGAACGCAGAAGTCACCCCGTCCTGGGGAAGCTCGTTGGCTTGTTTCTCGCTCCTCACATATTAACAACAGATATCTCTTTCTCTGCGAGTTAGTATCGCTACGATGTTTTGCTCGTCGCTCTGATGCTCGAAAACTTCGCCGCCTCGACCTACTCGGCTCTTTTTATGCTCCTTTTTTGAACACGAACTAATAAGCAAGATGGACAGGCCAAAAAAATACGAAAGATCTATGTCAAGAAGAGGAGTGGATGAAAAGTGTCACAAAATCGTACGGGGTCTGACCCCGAATATCACACGTTTGGATGGTATGCGGCGAGAGTATCGCCTCATATGCCTAAAAAAGCGTTTAAGGCAGCGCCTGGGAGGTTGTGGGGAGGCTTGATTTACGCCCTCATCGCAATTGGAGGCGTGTTGTCAATCGGACTGTTCGACTTAAATATATGGTTGAAATTTCTCATTGCGGTCATCCTTGGCTCGTGTTTTGCTTCACTAGGGTTCCTAGGACACGAAATTCTTCATGGAACTGTAGTTCGTAAACGCTGGCTGCGAAATCTTTTGGGGGCGGTGGCATTTTGGCCGTTGACGACAGGACCTGAGTTGTGGAAGAAGTGGCATAACATGGAGCACCACCAGCATACTCAGGATGAACATAAAGACCCTGATGCCTGGCCGTCTATTAATCAACTTGCGAAAAGTCGCCTTTTACGATGGTTGTATAAAATCCCGTTTACTATTCGTGCACTGTCCAGTTTTGTAGCATTAGCGTTCACGTTTACAGTTCACTCTACTCACATGTTTGTCACTTACATCAAAGATTTTAATAAAGAAAAGCAAATGAAGGCTTGGATGCAGTTCATCCTTCCTTGGGCAACATGGATTGGACTCCTCGTATGGATTGGCCCAGTGAAATGGCTATTTGCCTTTTTCATTCCACTGCTTATTGCTAATTTCATTGTAATGGCTTACATTGCGACCAATCATAGGTTGAACCCACTCGTTCCTGTAAATGATCCATTAGCAAATAGTCTGACTGTAACGGTACCGAAATGGGTCGATGTCCTTCACTTTAATTTCTCTTACCACACGGAGCATCATTTGTTCCCAGGAATGAACCCGAAATACTATCCGATGGTAAAAAGAAAAATTAAAGAAATGTGGCCCGAGCGTTATCATGAAATGCCAATGGCGAAAGCAATGATTGCACTATGGAAAACGCCTCGCGTCTACTTTGAACAAGATCAGCTCGTAGATCCAAATCGCGCTGCGGCATATGGCTCGTTAGGTAACGGATTAGATCCGAATAACATTAAGCATGAGGATGCTGACTTATCAGGCACACCATTTCTTAATCAAAAATCTAATAAAGAACAATAAATAAGTAAGCTGACTCCCCGATAAGGATGAGTCAGCTTTTTTGCGTTTGCACGGTAGGTGAAAAATCGGGAGGAACTGTAGCTATGAAATAAAGTTTGATCAAAATGGATTCTAGGTCCACCTTTGCATTCTCCAAAGAATCATTGCTACATTCAATTTAATCCATTCGATATCGTTTACTTAACATGTACATGGTAATTGAACTTAAGATCAGAGCAATACCGATGTTAATTCCAGTAATAAGAAGATTCCACCACAAATAATCAGATATAACAAAGAGGTGAAAATCAAATGCATAACCTGGTGCAAGTACAGGAGTGAATGTTAATACTGTGAAAAGTTGAAGCACCAAATAAAAAATCCCAGCCACTAGAATGAAAAAGATTGACCGTTTGATTGGGAAAGACTTTTTCTTTTGATGTTTAGCTTCTTTACTGTTTCGATGCATCGTGTTAATAATCTGCTCTTCTTTTGTCGTTGCGGCATCCATAAAATGCAAAGCAAAGCTTTCCGGTGTGCCAAGACTTTTACTAAAGTCTTCATTATTAAATCGAGCTTCGTGAATGTATTCTACCAATTGTTCTTTCGCATCATCTCTGTATGTTGGTTTTACCCCGTTGGATTTTAGTATCTCGATAATTTCATTGACATAGCGTTTTTCATTGGGTAATAAATCAGCGTTCATACTCTTCCTCCTTAAGGTCACTCGCTTTTTGGCTTAAAAGAGAGTGAATGTCATGTTGAATGTCATACCACTCTTTCATTTCACTCCTTAAAAAGTTAATGCCTTCCTCATTCAGTTCGTAATATACCCGAGGTCTTTCATCCTCCGCGAATTCTTTCATTACATTGACAAGATTCTTTTCCTTAATTCGAGTAAGGATCGGATAAATACTGCCGACTCCTTTCAATTTGATATTAAATTTCTCCAGTTCTTTCATGATCTCATAACCATAACTGCGTTTTTTGTAAAGAATACTCAGTACACAAACTTCTAAGCTTCCTTTAATCGTTGTCATTCTATCCATAAGTGTATTTTATCACCACCATATATTTTAGTCAAATATATTTTGTGTTGAATTATATCTCATTAAAATATATACTTCTTGTAAAGTGTTAACCTAATAAAAAATGGAAGAAGGGGAACTATGGGGTGGCTT
Organism: Alteribacter populi; assembly: GCF_002352765.1. Taxonomy (NCBI): domain Bacteria; kingdom Bacillati; phylum Bacillota; class Bacilli; order Caryophanales; family Bacillaceae; genus Alteribacter; species Alteribacter populi. Next base: position 3,843,298 of record NZ_KZ293963.1, read on the forward strand.
AAAGTGTTATTGGACAGAAAGCAGATTGTTGGTTTTTCATTGTTAGGAATGATTGTTTTAAGCCTGGTCTTTATCGAATCCATGGATAGTGAGTTTTACCCGGAGGTCAGTGAGTTTGCCATAACGATCTCTGCTGAATCTCCAAATGTCCCAGCTTTAGAGGTTGAAGAAAATGTTACAAAACCAATTGAAAATGCCATATCAGATGTAGAAGGAGTTGAATCATTCTCATCTTCTTCAGTAGATGGCCTAAGTACCATTACAGTAAACGTAATGGATGACAAGGCTTATGAAGGTGTAAGAACTGTTGTAAGTGACGCTCATAACGAAATTACTGATGTTGATGAAATTGATGTTTCTCGCAGCACATCAGGTTATGAATTTTATATGGATCTATATGGTGGAGACCTAAGTGAGATGTCCACCTTTGCCGATCATATCTTAAAACCTAGATTAGAAAATCTAAGTGCTGTCAATGAAGTCCGGGTAGTTGGTCAAAGTGAATTGGGTGTTTTAGTAGAATTAGACACCGAAAAATTAAATGATGCTGATTTAGCATTTGATGATATTGAAGAAGTGCTGACTCAACAGAATGAGAATATATCTGTTGGAAGAACGAGCAGTGATACATCCGATAAGCCTTTATTAACATGGAATACTCAGTTAAGTAGCATTGATGATGTGAGAAATATCCTTATACCAACCGAAAATGGAGCTGTACTCCTTGACAATATAGCTGATATTAGCGTTCAAGAAAGTCGCAATCAGCAAGATATGTGGCGCAATGGGGATAACAATTATGTCATGGTTTCTGTTTCGAGAACAACCGATGCTACTCAGGTAGAAATGACCGAAGCTGTCCGTGGCGAGTTAGAAGCATTAGATAAAGAAGGACATACTGAAGGATTCGTCCTTGATCAGACGATTGTACATTCTGATTTTGTAGGTGAATCTATTGGAGGACTTCAGACCAATGTAATGATTGGTGGCATTTTACTTATTATCGTTCTCTTTGTGACTCTTAAAAATGTTGTTGCAGCAGTTATCATGGGCATTTCTATTCCTGTTACAGTATTGGTTACTTTTTTCCTAATGTCATTGTTTGATATAAGCATCAACTTAATCAGTATTCTTGGTTTAGGTATTGCTTTAGGTATGATCGTTGACTCATCGATCGTTATTATGGAGTCGATTTATAAGAAAAAAGAACAAGGGTTATCTGATCGTTCCTCAGCAGTGGAAGGCACAAAAGAAGTACTTACTCCTGTATTTGCTTTGTCACTTACAACAATGACGGTCTTTTTGCCGATTGGGCTTATTAGTGGTCAGATTGGAGATTTCGCAAAGGTCGTGGCTATAGTGATTGTGTTCAGTCAGCTTACAGCCTTGATTGTATGTTTTACTTTGATACCAGTAATGGCGGAAAAGTGGTTAAAGGTGAAGCAGAGAAAAGAAAAATCAACAAAACCTAATGCGTTGTATGAAAAACTGAATAATTATGTTGATTGGATGGGTAAAAAGGCGATAAGAAAAATTGGAGTCATTGGATTATTTTTTGCTATATTTGTAAGCTCTCTTTTTCTAACATTCGGAATACCGGTTGCTATTTTACCTGATTTTTACAATCGGCAAGCTGAGATTTATATTGGTTTAGAAGATCAAACGACTTCCGCAGATCGGGAGGGGATTTCTCAAGGAATTTCAGAGTTCCTTAATGAAATTGAAGACATTGAAGGTTACAGTGTTCGTGCTTTAGATCCAAATCGAATGTACCTTTATGTGGAAATGACACCTGAAGAAGATGCAATCATTGCACAGGGTGACATTAATTCATTAATCAATAATCAGTTAGAGACAATGAGTGAGGAGTATCCTATAACAGCTTCAGGTTCTGTGACTTATCCGATACAAATTTCAATAACTGGTGAAGAGTTAGATACACTTCGAGGCATATCGGAGGATTTGAGTGAGGGTCTCTCAAATATTGAAGGTATTCAAGGGATTTCATCTAGTTTTGAAAACAGTAGGGAAGAACAAAGGATTGTACTTGATCGCAATAGGTTAGTCTCTGACGGGGTGACGCCGGTTGATATTAAAAAAGAGCTCGAACTTATATCCTCAAAGTTAGAAGTTGGAATCGTTACTACAGAAAATAGCCACTTACCTCTATTGTTAGCGTATGGAGATGATGTTCAAGGTGCTTCACCTCTTAGTCAAAATACAATCGACACCATAAATGGAGAGAGGCCACTAAGTGATTACGTTAACTTGGAAGATGCTCTAACACCACACAAAATCGAACATGAGAATGGTGAGCGCGTAATTCAATTAGTCGGGGACGTTGATGGTAGAGGTTTAGGAGATGTAGGTATTGAGATCAATGCACTTATTGAAAACTACGATATTGAATCAGGATATAACGTAGAGGTTGGAGGAGAAATTGAACAGCAAGATACCGCATCAAAAGAGATGCTACTTGTCATATTATTTGCAATAATACTAGTGTATGCGATTTTGTCTGTACAATTCAATAGCTTAATACAACCTTTAATTATTATGAGTATTATGCCATTAACTTTGACAGGAGTATTAATTGGTTTATTTACTACTCAAACTGACCTTAATTTGTTATCTGTAATGGGAATGTTAGTGTTGATGGGGATTGTCACAAACAATGGAATCTTGCTCATTGATAGTATAAATAAACTTAGATTATCAGGAGAAAAAAGGTTTGATGCGATTAAAAAAGCTTGTAAAGATCGTATTCGTCCAATCTTTATAAGTCTAATAACGACCGTTTCAGCAGCAATACCATTGGCGATTACTACAGGTCACGCGAGCAAATATCAGCAACCAATGGCTATTGCACTCATCTTTGGTTTCTTGTTTTCATTTTTTATAACGTTTCTGTTTTTACCAGTTGTGTATCTTCTTTTTGAAGATACCGCATATAAGGTGAAGACGATTTTCAAAAAGAAAAGAATGACGGAGGGTACTCCTAGAACTAAACAGCCATTTTAAAGCATGGAGTTGATCAATTGATCAACTCCATTTTTTTACATGTTCTCTCAAATCATTCGGATATTGGATGATCTTTTTTTTTTTCGTTTATAAGGTTTATGCTTCTAAATGTATAGATTAAGAAAAAGGGTCAAATTATGTAAAATTATATGATTTCTTTTGAACAAGTAACCTCTTCATAAGCTAAACTGTCGTTCAAGAAGACCTCTGTTATTCAACTATGGCTTGTTTGTTGAAGAGCCAAGATATTAAAGGTCTTATTTGCAAAATAAACATCTATTTTCCGAAATAAAGAACATGAACCGTTATAAAAACTTGCTGATTAATATTCCATCCCTGTGTCGAATCCACTAAAGTCGGGAGGAAGAGCCCAAAAGTCGGGAGAAACCGTCCAAAGTAAAAAAGCTCTCCTGCAATACAGGAGAGCCGCGCCGATATCTATAAACTATTTTGTTAATCATCCGTCGACTGTGCGCCTTGTTCTATTTCATAGCCTCTTGCCTCTAATAAATCAATGATGCTGTTTTCACCAACCAAGTGAAGCGCACCGACTACAACAAAATAAGTGTCTTCCTCATCGGAGTGTAAAAATTCTTCAACTTTTTCTGTCATTGCTTCATCACGTTCGTCTGTTAAAGCTTGATAGTAAGCAAAGTAATCTTCGGGTAGATCTTCTTCTGCTTCTCCTTCGCGAAGTTCGACCAAACCTTCAATATCCCCCATGCGCCACATCGTCATAAGATCGATCAGTTCATCGCCCATGTCGTTATATTCTTCTAAGGTTCGACTTAGCTGCATGGCTTGCGTTTCCAATGTTAAATGATTCTGGAGGGAAAGCTGACTTTCAATGGTTTCTAATCCGATGATGTCTTTTCCATCTTCCTCTGCGCGTTCGATAAAATGCATGTCAATTCCGAGTTCGGGCATGTAGCCTGCTGTCATAGCAGAGACAGATGTCAGTGTTTCCTGTACAAACCATGGTTGCATTTGTGTGAGGACTTCTTCGTTTAAACCAAAAGGGCGTAGTAAGAATACTAAGCGATTGAACTCTTCTTCGGAAATATAATCTTGAAGACTATGGTGGTCACTTAGCATTCCTGCTTCCATCGTCATTTCCATGACGTCATTTTCTTGGATTGAAGTAAAATCAATTTCAAATGCTGTTTTAGAAGAATCTTCATAGGCAGCTTCTATGTCTTCGTGTAATGGATATAGCTCTTCTGAACCAATATGAATTGACCCGAGTAGATAAACGGTATTGTCACCCTGTGAGACTTCGTAAAAAACCCCTTTAGATGGTTCTGTATCCAGTGTGAACCGCTCTTCATCAATAAAAATGAATACATCATCTTCAGTGAGCCTGCGAATAACATTGTAAGCATCAGAGCCTACAGATATGTCAAGAGGGTTGTTTTCCAAGTCGACATTCTCTATATTTGGTAATTCCAGTAAAGGTGATATATCTTCAATTTCATTCCCGAAAATTAAAAGTTCCTCGAGGGATGGGAGGAATTCGATTCCTTCGAGGCTTGTGATTTCTCGCTCGAACGCATGTAATGAAACAATTTGTCCGAGACTTTCTTCTGATAATTTTCCTTCGGGTTGTGCGAGTGTTTCGCGGACTGCCAGTTCGAGGTTTTCGTCTGCAAATAGTGACTCTTCAGTTTCAGTAGGAGTCGTGCAACCTACGGCTAGTATAAATAAAGCAAGAAAAAGCTTCGTATATAAAAATGATTTCATAGAATTCCCCCAAGAATAATAATGAGATGTTATGTAAAACTGTGGAACATTTTCGTTTATTTGTGGTTAACTATCATCTTACTAAAAAATGTAAGAGTTGAGAATAGGCCGAATTAAATGTTTTGAAATTCGTCTTAAAGTTCAATAAGAATAGCTGTCGTACTAAAGGGACTTCTACTAAATATAGCCAGTCGTAGTGATTTTACGATGTAACGATAGGGTATCTGTTTAAAACGATTGACTTGACCGATTTTTGAACTTTCTTCTCACCATCCAAGTAAAAGAAATTTTAACAACGGTGCTATATAAGATACAATAAAGACTTAAAGGTATTTAAAAAGCTTGAATGACTGGTTTTTGCTTAGAAAAACCAGCAAAGGAAGGGTACGCTTATGACGATTTTATCAGTGGAAAATTTAACAAAGACATACGGAGAAAAAGTTCTCTTTGACCATATCCACTTTTCGATATCCCATGGTCAGCGAATTGGGCTGATTGGTGTGAATGGAACTGGGAAATCAACCCTGTTGAAAGTCTTGGCAGGAGTAGAAGGATCTGAAGAGGGAAAAATTACACATGCCAACGATTTTCATATCGAATATTTGCCACAGGAGCCTGACTTATCTCCAGAATTAACCGTACTCGAACAAATTTATTATGGTGAATCAAAGATAATGCAAGTGATGAGGCAATATGAGAAAGCAGCTCAGCAATTGGAGAATGACCCTTCCAGTGAACAGCTGCAAACGCGACTTTTAACACACCAGCAAAAAATGGACGAGCATGAAGCGTGGGAAGCTAGTACTGTGGCGAAAACAGTGCTTACAAAGTTAGGCATTCACGACTTCACAAAACAAGTGAAACATTTATCCGGAGGGCAAAAGAAACGTGTAGCTATTGCAAAAGCATTAATTCAGCCTGCGGATATCCTTATTCTTGATGAGCCTACAAACCACCTTGATAACGAAACGATCGAATGGTTAGAAGCTTTTCTTTCACAATATAAAGGTTCGATTATCATTGTTACTCATGACCGTTATTTTTTAAACAGAGTAACGAATCAAATGTTTGAGCTTGACCACGGTAAGTTGTACTCGTACGAAGGGAATTATGAAACATATCTGGCCAAGCGTGCGGAGCGTGAGCAGCAGGAAGAGCAGCAGGAGGCGAAACGGCAAAATATTTTAAGAAGAGAATTAGCGTGGCTTCAAAGAGGAGCGAAAGCGCGAACGACAAAACAAAAAGCACGAATTCAGCGAGCGGAAGCATTACAAGAACAATCTTTTGAGCGTGAAAAGAAGGATCTTGATTTTGCTATAGGTTCTAATCGACTTGGTAAAAAAGTGATTGAATTAAATGGTGTTTCTAAAAAATTAGGAGGCGCCTCATTATTTCACGATCTTGATTACTTGGTTGTTCCTGGGGAGAGACTTGGTATTATCGGGCCAAATGGAACAGGAAAATCAACGCTTCTTAACGTTTTAGCAGGGCGTATCGAACCGGACAATGGAACAATTGATATGGGAGAGACGGTGAAAATAGGCTATTATACACAAGATCATCAAGAAATGGATGAAGATTTAAGAGTTATTGAATATATTAAAGAAGTTGCAGAAGTAGTCCAAACGGTGGGTGGAGATGTGATTACCGCAGAACAAATGCTTGAGCGGTTTATGTTTTCGCGCGCGGTACAATGGAATGTGATCCACCGCCTTTCTGGAGGAGAGAGAAGAAGGCTGTATTTACTGCGCGTCCTCATGTCAGAGCCTAATGTCTTGTTTCTCGATGAGCCAACAAACGATTTGGACACACAGACGCTTAGTATTTTAGAAGAATATCTTGATCAATTTCCTGGAGTCGTCATTACCGTGTCCCACGATCGCTACTTTCTTGATCGTGTCGTCGATCGGCTCCTTGTTTTCCGTGGAGATGGGCAAGTGGAGAGATTTCAAGGTCATTACTCTGATTATATGGAGAAAGAAATCAACCAGGGGCCCGAGGCAGTGTCCGGGAAAAAATCTGAGGAATCCCAAGCGTTCAGAGCTTCTAGTGGTAATCGAACAAAAACAAAGAAGTTATCGTACCGTGAACAACAGGAATGGGACACGATTGAAGAACGCATCGCTTCACTTGAAGAGAGAAGTGAGCAAATTGAGCAAGAAATCATCGATGCGGGTAGTGATTCAATGAAAGTTCAAGAGTTGTTTAGCAAGCAACAAAAAGTAGCTGAAGAACTTGAACAAGCCATGGATCGCTGGACAGAGCTCTCCCTCTTGGTTGAAGAAATAGAAGCAGAAAAGAAGAAGTAAGAGAGCTTTTGCTGTAGCTTTTAAAGCCCGTTATGATGTTTTCATAGCGGGCAGGCAGCTAAAGCTAAAGAAGCCATTCGTATTTATTCAAGTAGTCTTGCTAAAGGCTCTATGTGGTCTTCCGGGAGGAGATGCGTTTTATCACTTTGGAAACGACCCTCATAATAAAACTGTATAGCACTAGACGAAAAATTCTCCGTAATATAAAACCCATTTTTTTCTCACCTCTCCGATGAATGTGCAACATTTCTTTTATTATGGTTAATCACCCTTTATGATATCCAACCAATAACCATACAAAAGGAAAAAAAGCTGATAAAATGGAAATCATGTAGAAATAAGGGCTGAAGCGTTTTTCTCAATAGTTCAGAACGTATAAAAATCTACGTTTCGGTGTCTAGCTCCAGGCGTCATCGGCTCGTGTCAAATAACCTGCCCGATTAAAAGTAAAAAGCACTTAATATCGGATAGAACATTTGCATGTTGTCGGATAAGGGCGCCTTGCGCTTTTCTTATTAGGGGGTTGTGTAATGTTTAATGTCATATCTGAAAAAGAAATAGAAGGTTATTGTAGTTCACCAACGGTATTTTCTCGAGGAAAAAGTTATTTCGAGGAAGGGGCAGTGGAAGAGTTATCTTATGATCGCGAGCTGGGTCATTATCACGCCATTGTTAGTGGTATGGCTGATTATCATGTGTTTATTGATTACGATGAAACCTCCGGAGAGTTGGATTTAACAGGAGTTCAATGTGATTGTAAAGCCTTCGATAAGTACCCGGGGCTATGTAAACACATTGCCGCTGTCGCTATTACAATAAATAATGACCATCAACCTAAAAGGAAAAGATTCTCTAGTGAAGGAGCGGGTGTGATGCGGTCTAATGATGGGGCTCTTAGCTTGATTGATTCCTTTCATCAAGTATATGAACGAAAAAAAGAATCTCTGAGTGAAAAAGAAACCTTACACGTGGAGTTTATCCTCTACCTTTCTACGTCCTGGCACGGATTAACAGGATCTATTGATCTTGAGATGAAAATTGGACCGAAACGTAGGTACGTAGTAAAGGATATTGGAGAATTCCTGGATGCGATGGAGTATGGAAGTGCCCATCGTTTTTCAAAGCTGTTTACCTATCATCCTTCTGATTATCTTTTTTCACAAGCGGACATGCGAGTATTTCATATCTTAAGAAAAATTGTTCAGCTGGAAAAGGATTTTACAACATTCTCTTTCCGGGCAACGCGTACAAAAGATGACAAACGGAAGGTGACAATCCCGAATCCGTTTTTAATGGAGCTGCTTCAAGTTTTACAACAGTGCACCGTGACCATTGAAAATGACATTGAATTTCATACATACTACAATTCATTTGAAGTTTATGAAAACCCAGAAAAACTTCCCTTACAGTTCGAATTATCTTATGACCCTCACAATCAGAGCTTATTTACCTTAAAGTGGACCAACTATGACCGAACACTGATGATGGGGAAAAATTACAATATTTTGTTTTATCGAGGGGCATTTTTTGCATTAACGGATGAGGAGAAGCAAGTTATCCTCACACTGTATTCAAGTTTTGGAGACCAAGCCCAATCAGTCATTTCTATTCCGAAAGAGCAGATGATGGACTTTTCTTCTGTCGTTCTTCCTCAGTTAATGACAGTAGGAAACGTCGATGTTGATTCAGAGATCCGCCAGCTAATAAAAGCAGAACCGCTTGTTGGAAAGCTTTATGTCGATGCAACAGAAGATGCGGCTACGGCTAAGCTGTCCTTCGTATACGGCGATGCGACGATCTCTCCGTTTGAAAATTCCCCTTCAGAAGGGGAAGAAATTGTCGTCCGTGATATGGAAAAAGAAATGCTGCTTCTTTCTTTTATCGAAAAAATTCCGTTTAAATATAACGGAAACGAATTGTTTTTAGATGACTGGGAAGAGGTGCTGCAGTTTTTATTAGTAGACGTTCCTTCGTTATCCGAAGTGATGGAAGTCTACACAACGTCTCAAGTCAAGCAACTGATTTATTCACCTGCAGAGCAGCCGCGTGTTCATATTGAAGCGAATGAACGGATGAATCTTCTTGACGTTACGTTCCAATTTGAAGGTATAGATGAAAGTGAAATTGAAGCAATGATGACCGCGTTAGCTGAAAATAAGAAGTATTACAAATTGTCATCAGGCGCTTATTTAAACTTACAAGACGACCAGTTTTCAAACGTCAAAGAGCTCATAGAACAAATGCCCACCCCTGCTGACGGTCTTTTTGCACAAGCGCAAGTCCCGTTGCTACAGGCCTTCCAATTAGATGAAGCGTCAGGAAATATGGTTAGAAAAGGAAGAAGGTTTCGGGAACTCCTTGAACGTATGTATCATCCTGAAGATGTAGAAGCCGTAGTACCTGAAGACCTTAATGCGACCATGCGTGAATATCAAAAGGTCGGATTTCGCTGGTTAAAAACGTTGTCCAACTATGGGTTTGGGGGAGTTCTTGCAGACGATATGGGGCTTGGAAAAACGATTCAAACCATTGCTTTCCTTCTTTCAGAAAAGCAGGAACAAAAAGGTGATCGTGCATTAATCGTTTGTCCATCGAGCCTCATTTACAATTGGGAAAGAGAAATACAGCGATTTGCACCCGCATTGTCGACGGCTGTCATCACAGGACATTCAGCTGACCGTGTAGACCTTCTCGAACAATCTAAAGCAGTGGATGTTGTAATTACCTCTTACCCATTGTTACGACGAGATATGGCATTGTATCAAGGGGACGTGTTCTCAACCTTTATTTTGGATGAAGCACAGTATATCAAAAATGATTGGACGCAAACTGCGAAAGCGGTCAAATCCATTCGTACAAAGCAAGCATTTGCTCTAAGCGGAACACCGATTGAAAATTCTTTAGACGAATTATTTTCGATTTTTGAAGTCGTTATGCCTGGACTTTTCCGCGATAAAAAAACGTTTAAAAACTTGAAGGAAAACGAAGTAGCTAAGCGTGTTCGGCCGTTTGTTTTACGAAGGGTTAAAGAAGATGTCTTATCCGACCTTCCTGATAAAATTGAAAATGTTCAATATACGGAGCTTAACGAAGAACAAAAAGCCGTTTACCTTGCCCAGCTTCAGCTCCTTCAAAATGAAGTGAAGAATGTAATCAAGGAAGATTCATTTCAAGAAAATCGAATGAAGATTTTAGCAGGACTAACAAGGTTGCGCCAAATTTGTTGTCACCCGCAGCTCTTTATGGAAAATTATCAAGGGTCTTCTGGAAAGCTTGAGAGACTTCTTGAATATTTGAAGGAAGCTATCCCGTCTGGAAAAAGGGTGGTGATTTTCTCACAATTCACCAAAATGCTCGGGATGATTCGAGAGGAACTTGAAAAACTCGGCTGGGAATACCATTACCTTGACGGGAAAACACCTTCTAATAGGCGTTTGGCGATGACAGAAGAGTATAATGAAGGCGGAAAACCTTTATTTCTCATCTCGTTAAAAGCGGGAGGAACTGGGTTAAACCTTACCGGCGGCGATACGGTTATTCTGTTTGATTCATGGTGGAACCCAGCAGTCGAGGAACAAGCAGCCGACCGCGTGCACCGCTTTGGTCAAAAGAAGGTCGTCCAAGTTCTTAAGCTTGTCACTGCCGGAACGATCGAAGAAAAAATTCATCAGCTCCAAGACCAAAAACGCGAGCTCATGGATAAAGTCATCCAAACCGGAGAAACCTCCATCACATCTTTAAATAAAGACGACATTCAAGAATTGTTACAAGTGTAAAGAAGTACATCAAAAAGGTCAGTATTTGACCTTTTTGAAATGAATTTATAAGAGGACAGCTACCTTCACGCCGCTGTTTTTAATAGGCTCTTTTCTAACGATTGTTGTTATTTGTTTTTAGAACGTTAGGCAAGCGCATGCTTGCCTAACGCTCTAAAAGCAACAAACTTTACGAAAACAGCCCCTTTAATATAAGACCGCTATGCGGTTTTTCTTATGTATCTCTATAATTTCATTTAAAGTACGTGTCTTAAAACAACTTTCCATGTCTGTATAAGAGGTTTGTGAGTCGCTCTAGTGCTAGATAGAAGCAACGGTAGCGCATTGTTGCAGAGTCAGTGTAAAAATATTCATCATATACGCGCTGCAACGTTTCAATCATTTGCGCTGACATTTCATCGATTACTTTTTCTTCCCCATAATGCTCAGTAATTCTGCTTTGCTTCCATTCTAAATAAGACACAATCACACCACCCGCGTTGACTAAGATATCTGGAATTACGATTTTCCCTATACTTTCAAAATAGTCATCGGCGTCTTGAGTTAAAGGTGCGTTCGCTCCTTCAACGAAAACCTTTGCTTTTACCTCTTTCATATTTTGTTTATGAATTTGATCCTCGACAGCAGCGAGGACCATGACATCTGTTTCTACTGTCAAAATGTCTTCTGCCTTCAGAATTACTGCATCAATGTGAGTTTCATCTAACTCTCCTTGAGTGAAAGGGAGTCGCGCATGGGTTCTGGCAAAAGCATTAAGTACATCAATATCGAGTCCATCTTTATTATAAAGTGTCACATCTCGGTCTGAAACAGCCACTACATGATGAGTGATGCTTTCATATTGAATAGCCTCTGTAGCAACTACGCTTCCGACATTTCCGAACCCTTGGATGGCGACATCAATATGACCTTTTTCTTCACGAGTTTGCAAAAGCTTTTGCAACGTTTTCCACTGTAAATTACGCTTTACTTCCCCACGATCCGCCGATGTATGAAACCAGTCCTGTATTAACCAGCGGTAGCTTAAAAAAGTTCCCTTTCCGGTTGCTTCACGTCTTCCTCTAGCCCCGCCATTTTCTACGCTTTTTCCAGTAAATGAACCAAGGTAGGATTCACCTGGGTGAATCGTTTTATATTCGCCTACCATCCAATCAATCACACGTTCATTTGTCCCTAAGTCGGGGGCAGGAATATCGTGATTTGGGCCAATATCGGGTTTAAATCTCTGTACGTATTTTTTGCTGATCAAGTTAAGCTCCTGATCAGAAAAATTCTTCGGGTTTATATGGACGCCTCCTTTAGCCCCGCCAAACGGGAGACGATGAAGCGCATTTTTGATTGTCATAAGTATCGCGAGGTTTTCAACTTCTGCTTCAGTGACGTTTTCATTAAATCGAATCCCGCCCTTATAAAAACCGCTAATGTCGTTATGTTGTACACGGTATGCTGGAATTCGCACAATGCCATGCTTTTCTCGTGAAACGCGTATGTAACTCTTAATAATTTTGTCTGTTGTTTTTAAGATTTCCTTTGCTGATGAGCATACTTCTTTACGGTTCTGATCGTTTTTGATCCCGAGAAATCCCTTTTCCTCAGACAGTTCGTCCATTACATTCTCGATTAAGACTTGAGTTTCTTCTCGCTTCATTTAAAATCCTCCTTATGTATTCCTTCTAAATACTCACTTTCCCGAAAAGGAACACTCAAAACGATACTAACATATTTTAGAATTCACACTCTAGCGTTGGGTTCATACCTTATAAAAGAGAATATTCATGCGATAAGGTTGTGACTACATGCCTGTATCCGTTATCTTCAACCAAATTAACGTAAACTCAGTTGGACCGAATTCATCCATTGCGAGTGGTCAGAATAACCAAGTAGACTGGGCCTTGGAAGGGAAGGTTTTATTAGCGGGGGGAATTCAGGTAGGAGCTGTATTTAATACTAATGTAGTAAATACAATTATCGATCCAGATGGAATTGATATGCCATTTAATCAGCCAGAAATTGTGAACCCAATCCCGAATATTCAATTTTAGGAGGACTTATGAACGATAAAACACCTAAAAATATTATGTTTGACTCGATTAACGTTCAATCTATTTCTGCTTGCTCGGGAATTTTTATTGGGGAAAATGTTCAATATGAGTGGGAGACCCAAGGAAAGGTTAACTCTGGCGCCGGGTCGATGACAGGTGACTACAACATTATGGTCCGTGTGTTTAACGTCGTTTACGATAATGACTGGATTGACTTTCCTAAATTCGGAAATGGGAACGGAAATGGAAACAATGAGGAGAACGGAGAGAATAGTTCTCCAGCATCACCTCCTTATTTTTGTTGATGATGAATAGAAACCGATTGCTCCTCATCCTCCTGGTTTTTTTGTAGTTGATACTCAAGCAACTCTTTTACAACTTGAGGTAACTCCTCTGCTTGTGAACCTTGGTTGAATAAATCAATGACATCTGGATCGGATAAAATAGACCGGAGTCCTTCCAGTGAATTATGGTCACCGCTAATCGATCCGAACCCTTGATTGTGTTTTTTGTGGTTTTGAAAATTGGTAGGATAATTGTTTCCCATATTCATGCAGGATGCACCTTCAATAGTCCCGATTCGAATATTACCAATAAAAAAGTTCGGTGAAAGAAACGTCATTGAATCACCTCTATTTTTCATCTTTACCAACAAAATCGCAGGTATCTTGGTCCATCACTAAGTGCCGGTTGTTTACAGTCACAGTTACATCGCCAGTGGAAGCGCCCATACCCTCATTTACTTTTCGGGTATTCTTAAAACCGATCTGAATATTATCCCCTGTAAAAACTCCAGAAGAATTAACCACATTTTTGATTGATAAGTTGTCAAATTCAATACGAACCAAACGAACTCGAACCTCCTCTCTAAGTACACGTACTTTTAGAGACAATTGATTGCTAATAATAGGAGTGTCTACACCATGTTATTTGACATTTGGAAAGTGTTTAATCCTTTGCAGGGTGGAGGGTTCAACCCATTTCAGCAAAGTGATAAAAATGGCTTCGACCCGTCGAACGTCTTAGGTAAAAGCGGCCTTGGCCTCCCATTTGACCCGAAAATGCTAGGAAATAGTGAATGGGTTAATGACTATGTTCAAAACATCATAAAGGAGTCGATGCCAAATCAAATGGCGCCACATCAGGCTGATCAAGACTCCTCTAATCCAGTTGAAGATTCAAAAACGATAAAATACGACTTGTTTGAAATGCACGACTATATTATAGTGAGAATTTATTTAACGGAAGATGTGAATGAGGAAAGTATCTCGATTTCTCTTGGTCATAGCCGAATTATAATGAAAGGACATCCTCAGCAAGATCCGTTTATTGTTTCATTGCCTGAGCACCCGAGCGATAAAAGATTCGGTGCTACGTGTAAAGATGGGGTCATTGAAATGAGACTTCGAAAACGGAAAAATGAGCCAGTGAAGCCGATCACGATTCGTTTTGATTAACCTTGCTTATTCAGGATTGAAAGATATATCTACGTGCTTTTCTTGATGGATTTTTGGTATTTTTAATACTAAAAGTCCATTTTTATAGTTAGCAGTGATGTGTTCCGGTGAAAACGAAAAGGGCACGGGTATAGTTCGCTTAAATTTTCCATAAAACCGCTCGCTAATTTTGAGTTCTTCTTTAGGGAGCGGATAAGGATATGGAATATGACCTGCGAGGATTAGCTGATTTCCAGATACATTAACTTGCACATGATTTTGAGATTCAAGCCCAGCTAATTCAACAACGACAACACCTTCTGACGTTGTTTCAAAAAAATCAATAGTAGGTCCTCTTTTGGGTACAACTTTCATAATATCTGCCCAAAAGTCTTCTCCGAGCACACCTTCTACTTTTTCCTGCATATCTTCCCAATCCGCTTGATTGCCGTTTTTCATGACCTTTTTCATAAAAGGATCCTGATTGTTCACCACTATCCCCCCGTTCTCCTCCTTACAAATTCTATGCAGTTTCTCCTCCTCATAGAAGATCAGTATTCTCTCAAGCAATGGACATACTTTTAATCATACTGTCGTATTTTTTTAAAGATAAGCGAATTTATAGAGCGGATAGCTACCTTCACGCCGCTCGTCTCAAGGGTAATGCTTTAAAACATGCGGCGGAAGCTAACGCTGTTTTTAATAAAAGACCGCTATGCGGTTTTTCTTAACTAATAGATGGGACGGAGGTCGCTACAAATGGATGAAAAAAATGAAATGAAGCAGAAAATCCGTTCGCTGGAACTTCAAGTGGCGCAACTACTTTCAAGTTTAAACACTACTGAGAGAGATGTTCACATTGAAATTCATCAATTAACGGTAGAAGATTTCAGTTTAGAAGACTTATCTTTTCGACTAGATACTTTGGATATTAAAGATTTGAGCGGGACGCTAAACTTAGGAAATAACTTTGCAGGAGGCGTGCAAAGAAATAAAAAACATGCATCTGTATCTAAGACCGATGATAAAACTGTTGTATTAATCAATGGAAAAAAGATACCTTTTCAGTGGCATAACGTAGATTAAATGAAAAAAAGTTCCTAGAGGAGTAAGAAATTCCTCGAAATTTGTCTTATGTACTTGGAAAACTACAATTTTTTCTGATGGTTAACTCTCGAAAGAGTAAACTCTGTAATCTGAGGAGAAATGGCCCTGTTTCCGTTTTTCTTTTTTTATGCTGGCGTGGTTTAATGATAAAGTCTCTTCAAAATTCGAACTTTTGCAGGAAATAGAGTGCGAAGTTGGAAGAAGAGCCCGACCTCGGTAGAAAAAGTCCGTACTCGAGAGAAAAACGCCGAACTCGAACAATTCTATGAAGGAAGTGTATATTATTTTTGGAAAAGGTGACAGGTCCATTTTTAAAATCTCTGTAGCTATTGCTGTTGTTTTCGTATTGATTGGGGTTTTGATACCCGAGCAGCTAGGGGTGGCTATGGAGTATGCACAATCATTTACGCTTGAAACTTTTGGATGGTTTTATCAGTTAGTAGCAACTTTCTTTCTCGTATTCGCGATCTATATGATTTTTAGTAAGTACGGAAAAATTAAGCTCGGGAAAGCCGAGGATAAACCTGAATACAGTCGTCCTACATGGTTTGCCATGTTGTTTTCTGCTGGAATGGGGATTGGTCTCCTTTTTTACGGGGTATCTGAACCTATTTCTCACTTTTCCGCTCCGCCAATGGGAAGTGGGGGTAGTGAAGAATCAGCCATTATAGGGTTACGGTATACGTGGCTCCATTGGGGACTACACGCATGGGCGATCTATGCCATGGTAGCTTTAGCCCTAGCTTATCAAAAATTTAAGAAAGACGCGCCAGGTTTAATGAGTGCTACACTCTATCCTGTGCTTGGTGAAAAGGTGAAAGGGCCTATTGGACAAGCAATCGATGTTGTTGCAGTATTTGCTACTTTATTTGGTGTTTGTGCATCTCTAGGACTCGGGGCACAACAGATCAATGCAGGTCTTGAATATTTAATTGGGATTCCTAATAACTTCGGTGTGCAGATGCTTATTATGGGAATCATCACGGTACTTTTCATCATCTCAGCAAACACAGGAATTTCAAAAGGGATTAAGTATTTGAGTAATATAAATATGTCCCTTGCTGGTATTTTATTTGTTGTCATGCTTATTGTCGGTCCAACGTTATTTCTACTGAATATGTTTACAACAACGCTTGGAAGCTATGTGACAAACCTTACTAACATGGGGCTTCGACTTTCCCCTTTTGATGAAGGTGAGGCGGCTTGGACACAAGGCTGGACGATCTTTTACTGGGCATGGTGGGTTTCATGGACGCCGTTTGTCGGGATGTTTATCGCCCGTGTATCGAAAGGGCGAACCGTTCGTGAATTCACGGTTGCTGTTTTGTTAGTGCCATCACTCGTTTGTGCGATTTGGTTTACGATTTTTGGGGGAACAGGAATCCACTTGGAACTTACTCAAGGACTTGAAGTCTCAGGTCAAGGGTTAGAAACGGCACTGTTCTTTGTTTATCAGCAGCTGCCATTCGGTGGACTGCTATCGGTTGTGACAGTCGCTTTGATTACAACGTTCTTTGTGACGTCCGCTGACTCGGCAACATTTGTACTAGGTATGCAAACGACGGGAGGAAAACTCAATCCTTCTAACCGAGTGAAGGTTACGTGGGGAATCATTTTAGCTTCCTCAACAGCTGTCCTCATGTATTCCGGGGGCCTAGCCGGGCTGCAAACTGCGATCATTGTCAGCGCCTTACCACTAACCTTTGTCGTTTTAGTCATTTGTTACGGGATTATAAAATCGTTCAATCAAGAACTGAAAGAAATGGAGAAACTTGAACGATCGGAAACGAAAGTGAAAAGGAAAAAAGCTAGTTAAATAAATGACGAAGTACCTCTGGCGTGCATTTGGACTGCGGAGGTACTTTTTTTATGATTTTTTAGGCATGCATGTATTCGATTTCGCTCCTATTTTCATGATTAACTTGTCTACAATGTGGGAATAGCGGTGGTAGCAAGGTGACTTTATAAAAAGGAGTTGTTTGTCCATGGCTGAAACAAAAGAGATTGTGCGCACCATGATTGATGAGTTGACTGAAGAGCAAGCAGAAGCTGTTTACGAGTATTTGCAGGAGTTATCCGATACAGAAGCGATGGAAAAAGCAAAGAATAAAGGCGATGGCGTACATGAGCAAGACCTAAAAACAAAAGAGGCTGGTGTCAGCGTGAGTGACGATTTGTCGTATCGCGATCGCAAGACGAAAGAAGATTAGCAAGAGAGCAGCCCGCATTGCAAATGAAGTGTGGGCTTCTTTCTGAGTAGCTCGGGACTGACGAAATCGAGAAAGTAATAAAATTGGACCCTTCTATCCTCCTTTATTTTATGGTAGGATAGGGTTATCCTGTATTTACCAGTTAGGGGTGGTGACAATGGCAAAGAGCCGGGCAAAAAAATATCGTGATCATCGGGAGAGAAATGGCATCCATGATGTGACGCGATCGCGTGGAAATCTGCCTCATTTTAGTACACATGTAAGAAAGACAAAGACGAAACAAGGGAAATGGAACCAACTTCATACGAAGCATAAGAAACGATCTCTTCATCAACGACAGGATGAAGGATCGTTTTTGTTTTTGGATTTAGCAGTCGTTTAAAATCATTTTTTGAATACCCTTTGATATGAGAAAATATTGAAGACTAAATTGGAGAAGGAGAGAGTTTGATGAATCTTTTCATTGCTTCATTGTCGACTATCATCCATATTTCAGGAGAAGAAAATGACTGGCAACTTCGAGAGTTGGAACTGAACGAAGGAGATATTCAGTCACTTACGGTTGATCCATACAGTGGTGCCATTTATGCTGGGACGTTTGACCATGGACTACACCGCTCCGTGGATGGAGGAGAAACGTTTAAACGAATTGGCAAAGATGATCTGCACAGTCGTGTTATGGCTCTTCATGTGAGTCCGTCAAAACCAGGAGGAAAGTTTGGAACGCTGTATGCAGGAACGGAGCCGAGTGAGCTTTACCGGTCTATAGATGGAGGACGAACGTGGACATCTTTACCCGCACTCTTAGATCTTCCGTCGAAATCGACATGGAGTTTTCCGCCAAGACCTTATACGCACCATGTAAGAGATATTGCGACAGGTTATCATGATCCTGAGTTTTTATTAGCCGGTATTGAGCTTGGTGGTGTGATGCGGTCTACAGATAAGGGTGTGTCATTTGAAGATCGAAAAGATCAGTCGCAGTTTGATTGTCATAATGTCATTTTGCATCCTATAGATAAAGAAAGGATTTATGAAGCGGCGGGTGGCGGCTTTGCGATAAGTAAAGATCAAGGTCGCACGTGGAATACAGATAACGAAGGATTAGGAGACTTTACGTATTTGGTACACGTAGCAGCAGATCCAGGGGATGCTAATATCGTAGTTGCAGCTGGGGCACAAGGACCTCGCTCGGCTTATACACCTGAAAGAGCAGAAACACGACTATTTCGTAAAGTAGGATCAGCGCCATGGAAGCCTGTACAAGATGGCTTGCCAAAAGCGGAAGGGTCGACTGTTTTTCATTTGCATACGCATAAAGGAGAGCCTGGTGTGTTTTATGCGGTGAATAATAAAGGGGTGTACAGATCTCGTGATCAAGGAAAGTCGTGGCATCGATTACCTGTTAAATGGCCGTCATATTTAACAGATAGAAGGATCACCAATGTTTGTATAAAGGAGATTTAATAAGAAAGGGGGGCGTAACGCCTTCTTTTTTTATAGGCTCTGTTAAAGCCCGTTGTTGGTATTGTGATTCGCTTTCGGTGCCCGTTGGAGTCGCCACCTTCGCTCACCAAAAACAACAACTCAGCGTTAACTTCTTTAGCGGACAGCTACCTTCATAAAAAAAATTCCCCAAACGTATATTCGCTGACAGACTTTGTCATTCTCATCGTTATAGTAGTAAATGTAGTTAAACAAACATCACGCAATTCGAAAGGGGAAAGAACAATGAAAAAAGGATTAGGGTTAATGGTTGGATTGGTTTTAGCGATTGGGTTAGTAGCATGTGGAGAATCATCTGTGGAGCCTGTAGAAGAAGAGACAACGGCTGATGCAGCGACCGGAGAAGAAGAGGAAGCGACTGAATCCGATGATACGAACGAAGAAGAAGGGCCGGATGATTCCGCTGCGAATGAAGAAGAGGAAGCCGTCGATGAGGACGATCTTGGGGTTGGCGATGCAGTAAATTTTAACGGTCTCCACGTAACTGTAAATGAAGTGCGTAAATATGAAGGGGACGGAGATTGGGAAACACCTGAAAACGACTTTTTCTTCATTTTAGACGTAAGCATTGAGAATACGACAGATGAAGGGGCTAATATTTCTACTATGATGCAAATGGATCTCGTGGATCCGGATGGTTATTCTCAAGAAATGGATATTTTCGTTGATACGAAAGGAAGCTTAGATGGAGAGGTCGGAGCAGGAAGAACGATGGCAGGAGAAATTTCATTCGACGTGGAAGAAGCGGACTTCTTTGAATTTATTTTTGAAGATCCGTTTATGAGCGGTCAGGCGATTTGGAAGCTCGAAAGTTCGGACTGGTAACAACACAACACCGGATCAGGTAGTGCCTTATCCGGTGTGTTTTAATAAAGGCTCTTTTAAAAAAGATTGCTGCTATTTGTACGTTACACGCAGAAATACTTTTGCTTTTCTTGTTTTTTGAACTTTCTCTAGTAAAATGAAAGCAGGAAGAAGAATGGAAATGTTGGAGGTATTTTGAATGAGTCGCCCTAAAGGATTAGCACGTGTGGAGAGGTTATTTTATATTTTGCAGTATTTATCTAATCACGAGACAGCAACGGCAAAAGAGCTGGCGGATCACTGTCAGACATCGACCCGTAGCATTTACCGAGATATGAGACAGCTTGAAGAGCTAGGCTTTTATTTTAATAACGAAGCTCATAAAGGCTACAAGCTGATTGAAAAACCGGTTCGCACTGGAGGTCGTCTTACGTCCGAAGAATGGATGGCATTAACATTATACCCTATGCTTTCAGAAGGGATCACATCAGGAGAGCATCCTTTCCATCATGCCTATCGTAAAGGGCTGGAAAAAGTGATGAGTCACGTTCAAATAGGGGATGAACTTTCTGGAGCAGGTGCAGGGCTAGGGGAAAGGATTCGTTTGCACGCGCGTCCGAAAGATCCGTCTCAATTTAACGTAATGCCCACTCTATTACCAGCCATTGCTGAAAACAGAACCCTTAAGGTAAGCTATTATTCGATTCACCGTGACAAAAAGACCGAGCGAAAACTGGACCCCTATTACCTTGTACCTCGGGAAGGTCATTTATATGTAATTGCGCACTGTCATTTAAGAGGTGTAGTCCGTGTATTTCGCTTAAGTCGTTTTCACTCTGTAGAAGTGACGGAAAACAGGTTTAAAATTCCGAAGCAGTTTAAAATTGATGATTATTTATCACAACGGTGGTCAATTATTTCCGATGACACAGAGACGACGTTCCTCGTGCGCTTTGATGCTGAAGCCGCCCGTTACGTCCTAGAAGACGATTATCATGTAGACACAGAACGGATGCCCCAGAAAGACGGGTCACTATTAATGCGGACGACGGTAAAAAGTAAAGGTGAATTTTTGCGCTGGATTCGCTCGTATGGCTTAAGTGCTGAAGTGTTAGAACCTAAAGAAGTAAGGAAAGAGCTGGCAAAAGAATATCGACATTTATTAAAACAATATGAAGAAAAAGCGAGAAGCATTTAAAGAGTCTTCTCGCTTTTTGCATAGATTAGATGTTTCGCTTTTGAGTTTTGGTGTCACTAAAGCCTTCGACAATGAACTGCTTTATGTCTTCAATAACGCCAATGTCTTTTAAAATGACAATGATGACGAGGAAGAAAGGCCCAAGGAAAAGCCCGACTGCCCCAAAAACTTGTAACCCAGCAAATAATGAGATGAGTACTGACAGTGGGTGGAGGTTCATACTTGACGAAAGTATTTTCGGCTCAAGTGACTGGCGGGCAACGAGGGTGACTCCATAGACAATAGCAACACCGATCCCTAACGTAAAGTCACCTGTAATAAATAAATAGATTGCCCATGGAATGAGGATTGTTCCGGAACCCAAATAAGGAAGGATTTCTGCAACCCCAACAACAATCGCTAACGTGAGTGCTTGATCGACGCGGATGATGGACAGCCCGACTAAAACAATAACGCTTGTAAGACCCATTAAGATAAGTTGAGCACGAACAAACCCAAACACACGAACTCGGAATGCTTTTCCAAACAAACGAACTTTTTTAAGAACTGGTGCAGAAAACATATCATGCACGTAGGTTTTCATTTTTCCCCAATCCTTTCCGATAAAATAAACGGAAAGGACGATAAAGAGAATGATGATAATCCAAGATGGAACGGCGATAAGAAGCTGTCTTAATCCATCCGCTAGTGCTTGCCCTAGTTGACCGAGAATCTCTCCGGCTTGTGTACCTAAACCAGTAATCCCTTCTTGTAGGGTTTGTTGTTGTTCAGGTGTAAGAGAAGCTGCTATCCCAATCACTTGTTGCCAGATAGGAAGAATGGACTGATTAAAGAAATCTTGAATATGAGCAGCGGCCGTCTCGAACCATTGAGGGGCGTGTTTTGTAAACTGCTGAACTCCATATATCGCAAGAAACGTCAGTCCCGTGAAGATCCCTGCAATCGTCGTCATTCCGATAAGTAAGGCAGTGAGGACAGCTAAACCATTTGGGAATCTCGTTTTCGTCTTTAATAATTTGATAAGAGGTAACAGAGGCCAAACGAGAAAAGCGGCAATTAAGAAAGGGTATGTAAGTCTAAGCAGATGACCGAATAGCCAAATCGTACCGAAAAGAACGACCGCGACCACGACGGCTCTGAAAAAAATGAATGCTTGTTGCTTTGTCATAAGGCTCTCCACCTCCTTCTTTAGTACAAATAAAAATCGAATTACCTTTCATTTTTTCCGAAAATTAGAGAATGAAACCATCTGCCCCTTAATATTCGACTTCCATCGAGCTTTTCCTTCCATAATTGAACCGTAGTTTCTCTAATATTATGTAAATTTTCTGGTAAATAGGTTATATTCGGTACTGCTAGAATAGAAAAAACAAAGTCGCGTGAAGTTGGGAGAACTGCGCAACCCCTCACACAAAGGTGAGGAGGAGGGCTCCGAACGTATCTGATCGGCTCAGTTCAGGCTCATCAAAAAAAGCTCCCGATTTCAGGAGCTCAAAAACGATTATTCTTCAGTTTCATTCTCCTCTTCAACCTCTTCTTCTATTTTAGGAGCAACGAACGTATTTGCGATAGCTACGGCTTTTGCTTCGTACTCTTCATCTGCTGTCTCTTCAGGGAACATGATTGAAACAGTATCCTTCCCAGTTGGTGTCATTTTCACGAAATCGTATGCACCATAAAGGTTTCCGCGAATTTCTTCAGACCAGCTCCCTGGATTGCTTGCGTCCCCTTCGTATTTAAAATAGAAGTCAAACTCAGCTCCACTTTGCATTATATAAGGGTGAAAAGATTCGACATGGCCCCGGTTCTCAAACATACGCTGTTCCATTTGGATTTCACGATCCATATCAATATCACGAGCCATAGGTTCACCAGCAGAGTCTTTGATGGTCGATTTTTCAATCATCAGTGTCAGACCAAAAAGCTCATGATCTTCATTTTCCACGATGACTTGTGCTGTCGAAGAGTTAGGTTCTATATGCTCAATCTCCATTCCTTCGAGAAGTTTGATGGTAGCTCCAAATTCTGTTTTATGAAGTTCTGCGTCAAGCGTCGTCTCTTGCCCGTTAACAGTATAGACGACCTGGTCATCAGCAGCACCAATAAGGGTAATCTCACTTTCAGCAACACTGCTTTCATCACATGAAGCGTCGTCCTCTTCCGTCGTTTCAACTACTGATTCTTCAGTATTATCGTCTGTACCTCCACCAGTCGTATCGTTCTCCTCTTCGGTACTGCCGCAAGCAACAAGCGCCCCAGATAGCGTGCCTAAAAGAAGCATCTTAGAAAATAATTTCATTTTTGTTTCATCCTCTCTATATAACTAGGTCTTTATTATTAAACAATAACAATTTTTTTACGATTTCGAAAGTTTTAAAAGGTTTTCGTACTTAACTAAATTATCTAAAAATATTTAGGTAGTCGAAATGTTATCTTTTATTTTTAGAAAAGTAGCAATGTTTGATTTGTGTTAATGAATTCTTTATAATGATAGTTGAACTCTACTCAACAAATGTAAGGAGGTGTGGAAGAATGAACCGTTCTCTGAAAATGCATGTGCAATTACGTACGTTTTTATATCTTTGTCGTGCAATTTTTGGTGTTGCAGTCTTCAACGGGACAAGTGTGTCCTTTTTTAGAAGAACTGTATAGCGTAAATGAACGGTAAAATCTTTCACCCAAGTAAAATAACCGCACAAAATTGAGATCATTTAATTGGAGTGCGAAAAACCACGGGTAAAAAGGAAACTTTACCTGTGGTTTTTTATGTTGAGAAAGGAGTACAAAGCATGGTGATTTGTCAACTTCATGTAATCAAGAAAACATATATAGGTTCAGAAATTTTAAGTGGTATATCTTGTACACTCAAGTACGGTGAAAAAGTTGCTCTAGTAGGACGAAATGGATCAGGAAAAACAACGATATTAAAAATAATCGCAGGGGAAGAAAAGGCTGATAATGGTGAAGTCCACATAAAAAAAGGGAGCAAAGTGGGTTATTTAAGTCAAATTCCCTCTGTAGAGGATAATAAGTCAGTAAGAGATGTTCTGTTGGGGGCTTTTTCTCAAACGCTTCACATAGCAGAAAAAATGCGAGCATTTGAAGATTTGATGATAAGCACTACGGTTAGCAAGCAACAGCTTGAGGAGTATGGTAAATTACAAGAGCAATATGAGCGGTTTGGTGGTTATGAAATCGATTCTCATGTTGACGGTGTTGCGAAAGGGCTGGGTGTTTATCCTTTTCTCGATTCACCTTTTATATCTTTGAGTGGCGGTGAGAAAACAAAAGTGGCTCTTGGTGTGCTTTTGCTAACAAAACCGGATTTACTCCTATTAGATGAACCGACGAATCACTTAGATTTAGATTCGTGTGAGTGGTTGGAACGGTTCATCCAGGAATATGAAGGAAGTGTGCTCATCGTTTCGCATGACCGGTTCTTTTTAGATGAAGTCGCTACCAAAGTTCTTGATTTAGAAGCAGGAGAATGTCATTGCTACGAAGGAAACTATTCAGCTTTTTCTATCGCAAAAGAAAAAGTGCTCCTTAAAGAATTCCAGCAATATCAAGAGCAACAGAAAAAGGTCAAAAAAATGAAAGAAGCGATCAAGCGACTTCGGGAATGGGCAAATCAGGCTAACCCTCCAAATGAAGGGCTCCATAAACGAGCACGAAACATGGAGAGGGCTTTGGAACGGATGGAAATAAGAAAAAAGCCTGTTTTGGAAGGAAAGAAAATGGGACTTCAGCTCGATCATGGCGATCGTAGTGGAAAAGATGTGTTGAGAATGGTAGGAGTATCTAAATCCTTTCAGCAAACAAAAATCATGGCCAATGCTTCTTTGCACTTGCGTTATCAGGATCGAACCGCCATTGTCGGTAAAAATGGGGCAGGAAAATCAACGTTGTTAAAGCTTGTAACAGAAGAAATCATGCCGGATGGAGGCGAGATTTACTTAGGATCTAATGTAAAAATCGGGTACCTCTCACAGCAAGAACCTGTGCAAGACAGCAACAAAACAATTCTTGACGTGTTTAGAGAACAAGCAAGGATAACAGAAGGGCAAGCAAGACATGAGCTGGCGAGATTTATGTTTTATGGAGCGGATGTTTTTCGTTCTGTTAAAAATCTAAGCGGCGGTGAACGCATGCGGCTGCGACTCGCACAATTTATGCATCAAGAGATTAACCTTCTGATTTTGGACGAACCGACGAACCATCTCGATATTGACTCTCGTGAAGTGTTGGAAGATGTGTTAGAACGTTTTTCCGGAACCATTTTAGCTGTTTCTCATGACCGTTATTTCTTAAATAAACTTTTTGATAAAACATATTGGATCGAAGAGGGGACACTGTCGTTTTTCCCTGGGTCCTATCATTGGGCGAAACAGAAAAAAGCAGAGCGTTACGCGGAAGAACATGTACAAGTGGAACAGGCACCATTTAAGCAAAAGCAGCGCGGTGTTGTAAACCCTGGTATAAGTTGTTCTCGTCTCGAAGGTGAAATTCAAGTCCTGGAAACTGAGCTTGAAAACCTCGAAAATCACCTGGGAAATGAAAAAGATTTGGATCAACTTCAGAAACTGTATAATAAAAAACAACGATTGGAAGAAAGACGAGAAAAGAAATATGAGGAATTACTTCATTTAGAGGACTTTTGAATTATAACAGACCTGCTTCTCCACCGTGGCAGGTCTGTCTATTATTGATTGAAGGACTATCTTTATTATCTGTGAAGGGGCATGCGCATAATTTTGTCGGCAACGGCTTGGGGCGGATAGGAATACAGCAGCGCTCCAGTGTGCCAAGCGCCTACAAGATCACCTTCTTGAAAGGCGTCAAAAGGGACTAATTCTCCTTTTTCGTCAATAATATTAGTACCTTCGTTAATGGTGTACCAGATAAGGGAGGGCTCTTCAGACGCTTGGAGCGGGAGAGCTTCTTCAATAAGAATCCGTCGATTATCTGTGTTGATCTCAATGATTTTACCTACGTGATCGGCATTGATCCCCGCAGCAAAAGGTTGAAATGACTCCCATTCTGTTTTTCCGCAGGCTATTAAAAAGAAGAGTAGGATACTAAATAACGCCACCACTTTTTTCATCTATTCCCCTCCCAGATACGATAAAAGGTAGCTATGCTTAAAGGTATTACGTCTATAGCTTGTTTATGAGCAAAGGAAAGGGATGTTATTGCGAACTCCTATCTTGGTGGAGGTGTCTAAAGTTGTATCGTCTTTATTAGTCGGACCGTCGCATCAAATAATAAATCTTCACCGTTTGCCATGGCTTGCTCTAATGGCATCGGACCTGTGACGATCGGGTGGACGACCGACACCCCTTCTCGTTCCAGCTGTTCAATCCCTTCACCAATGGAGCCTGCAAAAGCCACCACGGGAATGCCGTATTCTTTCGCTAATTTTCCTAAACCAACAGGAACTTTTCCAAATAATGACTGACCATCCACTTTCCCTTCTCCGGTAATAATCAAATCCATAGCGGGAAGGAGTTTTTTTAAGCCAGTCAATTCAACAACAAGGTCTAGTCCGGGACGAAACGTGACGTTTAGTAATGAATGAAGTAGAAATCCAATCCCGCCCGCGGCTCCGCTCCCAGGCGTGTTGATTTCATTTCGGTTTGTATGTTGGATAACGACAGAAGAAAAGTGATCCATGCCCGATTCTAAAGGAGAAATCATGTCTGGTGTGACACCTTTTTGCGGTCCGAATATAGAAATTGCACCATTCGGTCCGAGCAATGGATTGGTGACATCAGAAGCAACAATGACATTGACCCTTTGCAAACGAGGGTCTAATGCAGAAGTATCGATACGGTGAATTTGTTGAAGAGATCCCCCTACTCTATCGATAAGTACATCGTTTTCGTCAAACACGTTTAGTCCCAATGCTTGAAACAAGCCGACACCAGCATCCACAGTAGCACTTCCTCCAAGACCTAAAATAATAGTTTCAGCACCTAAGTCGAGAGCTTCTTTCAGCAATTGACCGGTTCCATATGTAGTTGCATGTAAGGGGTTTTGCTCATGGGTCGTGAGAAGTGGTAATCCTGAAGCGGCAGCAGTTTCAATGATGGCTGTTTTTTCATCTGGTAACCAGCCGAAGCCAGCTTCAATAGGACGATCAAGGGGGTCTCTTACCATCCGCACTATTCGCTGGCCACTTGTACTCAGAAGGATCGCGTCGACTGTTCCTTCTCCCCCATCTGCCATCGGGAAAGTAGAAGTATCGGCGGAAGGTAGCGCCTCTATAATGGCTTTTTCAATTGTATTTGCAGCTATGACACTTGATAAGGACCCTTTAAATGAATCAGGTGCAATTAGTATTTTCATAGCGAGTAAACCTCCATCTCATAAATTAGATTGAGTAACTAGCTGACCTTTTTTCACAGACGTATTGTTAAGTAAGTTTCGTTCATAGTTGGTGATTTGTTGATTATGAAAGCTTATGTGATGGTGATAGGGCAGTCCTTTTGCCAATAGCGTTGGGAGGAAGTATCTTGTGTGTGGTGGAACTCCCTGGTTTTCAGGGTCGAGGACCCAGTCTATTTCTTTCCAATCGAGGATTCCTTCCTGCATTTGGAGAGGTGTTTCCAAAGCGGATGTAGTTGAAATGTTGCTGTAAAAAAGATACATGCCACCTGATAAGAGGTTATCAATGGTCCAGGTTACTTTTCCTCTGAATTGGACGTCTGGTACGACTAACCCTGTTTCTTCGAGGATTTCTCTTCGTACCGAATTGTCAGGCGTTTCATTATATTCAATTTTTCCTCCAACACCATGCCACAGGCCCATAAGCGGCGTAGACTGCCTGTTGAGCATGAGTAACTTTTCATTTTGTTCGAGATAACAAAGAGTGTACTTAATCACGAAAATAACCACCATTCTGAAACAAAATATTAAATCGAGTGAATCTGTTAATAGTTTATCATCTTCTTTCCTTTATAGAGAACGTAATCTTCCTATGAAGGATGTTAAAAAAGCAAAAAGAAAATCCATACTTTCTGTTGCTACATGCTAAGCCTCTTTAATCTTCCACCGATCATTGTTGCCCGAGCAGATGTTTGTCTATTTTTTTGTAAACCATTGCAAAGGCCTGCCCCTCACTTAACTTTCCATCATATTGTGTAGAGAATCCACTAAAAGGAGGGAATTAAATGAGTCATTCAACTTTCGGTGCCGGTGCTTCTACTATTCTCGTATTATTTATTTTGCTTGTAATTGTAGGATGTGCCTGTGACTTCGGTGGTCGAGTTCGTGGTGTTGGATACGGCGCATGTGGCTATTAATTAGCAATTAAAACTGTCAACATATGTTGGCAGTTTTTTCAGTGTTTAATTATTGTCTTGAAAATAATCATATCTCATTTCCTTTGCTAGTCAAGCTACGAAGAGTATCGAGCCTAGCACCTCATCGTGATTTATCGATGAAGCGCTTGTCCACGATCTACTTCGACAATCTCTCTTATTTTTCTATGAAGGATACGTCTTGAGTTAAAAAGAACTGTATAAGAGGATGTTCAAGATTTCCGAGAAAATTCTCGGTATTGTTGTCTCATTTTAAACACGCAAAAAAAATAGCACATCACGGTAATTTTACTTAAGGAGGAATATTACAGTGGTAGAGTTTATTAAAAAACACGGCATTTGGGGTTTGTGCTTCTTAGGCTTTTGCGCTTTTATTGCATTGATGACTTTCAATTCCGATCAAGATCAAGACGCGATAGCTGAAGAGACAGAAAATGAGATGGCTGAAGAAAGCGGAAATTCAGAAGAAGATAAGGATATGAGTGCAGAGGAACAGGAGCAGTCAGCTAAAGAGGAATTGCTTTCTGAAAAGGAAGATAGTCAAGCAGCTCAAGCGGTCGCCGTAGATTATCAGGAAGGCATGGAAGAAAAGACGAAGACAACATTAGCAAATGTTCACGAATACTTAAATCAACTCACGGGTTGGGGACAAATTGAAAGTATCAATATGGAACTATTGATCGTCGGTGAACAATGGAAGAAATTCAAAGATGATCTACGTTTTTTAGAACAACAAGGATTTGCTCCATCTCTTACTCACCAGGATATTGTCACAGCAGGTGAACTCGTGGAGGCTGCCGAAGAATCAGGTGATCGTGAAGCTCTACGGTTTATACATCGGATTTTTCATGACTTAGATATTCACATAAATGAGACAGACGGTGACACATGGGGAACAACGGAAGCTTTCGGTTCTGAAGAGAGAGTCGAAACAGTCCATTTGTACCTCATTGAAAACATCGAAGGCACATCGTTTGAATAGCCCTTATTTCCTAAAATTGTAAAAATGAGGTTTTTTCTTCATATCTCTCTTGTCTAGTGAATAGAGTAAGGTGGGAAGGTATCATATACAAGGGGGAGTGTCGATTATGTACGAACAATCGGCTCATTTTGAACATACGTTTTGGCTTCAAGTAATGGGAGACCACGCAAGGTTTATAATCGATTCATTGCCTATAAGTGAGGAGAACGATATTGGAATTGCTAAAGAGTTTAAGGAACGCTATGACGATCTTTTAGAAAGGCTAGAAACAACGACAGATTACCGGGCATTTACAAAACAAGCAGAGCGGCTAACAGACCAGTTTCGCGAATACAAGCTTTCGATAATTAGACGACATTTAGAAGGAGAAATCAGAATTAACCTTCCACCGACGTTTATCAATCATATGGTGAACGAACTTGAAGAGTATCAATTGGTTATGACTTACTTGGCAAAGGGTGAAACACCCCCTATCTTTCATGAGCTTCATCACCACCTCGTTTGGCTGTTAGATGCAGCTGGTCACGCATCTGCGATCACAGGAAGCTTGGACATGACAGAAAAACAGATGCAGGAAAAAGGAGATAAGTTTGTCGGTAAATTTGAAGACTTTTATATAAAAGCTGTCGAGATGGAAGGATTCTTGCGGGCAAATATTGACTCTTTTCCAGCGTTAAAAAAGATGAACAAAGATGTTCGCCTTGAAATTGAATTATTTAAAGGATTCCTTCATGAGATTGAAGAGCTAGAATTAAATGATGAATTGCTTAGTACGTTTTCTCCCTTAATGGCTGACCATATGGCCAGAGAAGAATGTTATTACTTAATGAAAGTAGCCCAAGCAGCGAGTATGGACCAGCCCGATTGCGATCCGGCATCACCGAGAATTCAGGGTGATATGTAAGTGAATTGTAAAGAAAGGCCTTCGGCTAAACGGAGTACTAAAAAAATCCTCATTTTTTGTGATCCGGGCATTGATGATGCTGTAGCCCTCTTATATGCTCACATACACCCTGAAATTGACATTGTCGGTATTGTAGCCTCTTACGGAAACACGACGAGGGAAAATGCGATTCGAAATGTCATCTATCTTCATGAACTGTTTGACATGAAGCATGTGCCGATTTTCTCAGGAGCAGATGGTCCTTTTACAGGAAAGGAAGTCGTTGAACACATTGAGATTCACGGTGTATATGGTCTGGGGAAAATGAATATCCCAGCAATGATAGATGTTGAGCCTTTTGAAAATTTTTTTGACGTGATTGATGTAATAAAAAGATATAAAAATGAACTTACAATACTTACGACAGGTAGACTCACGTCACTAGCAACACTGTATGTTTTTTATCCTAGGCTAATGAAATTGAGTGTTAAAGAAGTTGTCTCAATGAGTGGAGCTTTTTTTGTACCTGGAAATATCACTCCGTTAGCT
This sequence comes from Alteribacter populi, assembly GCF_002352765.1. Classification (NCBI taxonomy): domain Bacteria; kingdom Bacillati; phylum Bacillota; class Bacilli; order Caryophanales; family Bacillaceae; genus Alteribacter; species Alteribacter populi. The sequence goes on from NZ_KZ293963.1 coordinate 3,874,183, forward strand.
GAAGCAAACGTTTATGAAGACCCGATCGCTGCGAATTTAGTTATTTCTCTCGTACCGAAAATAACGATGATTCCATTAAATGTAACAAATGAACTATTAGTTCCTATGGAAATCGTCCATGACATTGCCTTTACAAATGGATTTGGGATCTTTGAAGCATTATTAGAATATTACTATGCTTTTTATCAAGCCTCGACAGAAGATGAATTAATAGGTACCCCCATACATGACGTCGTTGCAGCTAGCGCCCTCGTCAATCCACACTTTTTTGAATATAAAAGTTATCGTGTTTATGTGGAATCAATGAATTCAGAAACAGCAGGGACCACATTTCCAGACATCCGCCGCCTAGCAGAACTACCACCAGCACCCGAGCACCTCGTAGCCGTCGACGTAGACAACGACGCCTTCCTCGAAGACTTTATCCGAATTTTAACGCTAAACAAAAATGTAAATATGTAAAAAGAAGCCCGTTCCCATTTGAACGGGCTTTTCGTATGCATCAAAATAAAATCCCACAATTGTTCGGGGGACTGTCCCCCGAACTTTTTGTGAAAAGATTCGACAAATCGGAGGAGTCTAAAGTCCTGTTTATACTTTTTGATTAAACAGTTTTAAGAGAAAAGTTTTGTGATGGAAGATAAATGAATTGGCGTATTGATTTTTATGGTTTTTTAATCAATTTGGAAATAGTTAGAGTAAGTATTCGTGTAGGTATTTTGGGTTGGGTGAAATCCCTACCATGTTAAATAAGATCGAAATACCTATGACCTCAGCTCTTGAAGATGTCGAATTTTGTTACTAAATCACCCCTATTGTACTAAAGGTCTAAGAAATTTTTGTGTCGATCTCTTTTGGAAGGCTCATTAAATCGTTATATTACTGATTTCAACCGTTTATTAAGCTATTTTTAGATTTTCCCGATGTAAAAACAGAAAACCCTGGTTGTAAGACTTTTATCACTGTCTAAGGGATTTTGTAAATTGTGGTTGTTTTATTAAGTGTATTGGGGCCTTTATGACTAATTCTTATATCCTGGTTCGTGATTTGCTGAAATTAGCAATGAAGATTAGACTATGGTAAATCATAATAGGGGATATGAAGTTCTATCCTTATCCTCTGTATATAAGAAAAGCGCAAGGCGCTCTTACCCGACGACATGCTAATGTTCTGTCCGATAAAAAGTGCTAATCGGGTGGGTTATTTGCTACGAGGCGATGTCGCCTGGAGCTAGATACGGAAACGTAGATTTTTATACTTTCTGCTTAACTCTTAAAAAAGGCGGTCAATAATGCTGATCAATAATGAAACAGGTCAAACAATAGTCCTGGAGGTCAAAATTGCCGATACCAAACTTTCTAGAACGTTGGGCTTGATGGGGAAGAGCGAGTTTCATAGAAAAGTGTTGGTTATTAAAAATTGCAGTCAAGTTCACACCTTTTTTATGCGCTTTCCGATCGATATTCTCTTTGTAAGTGAGAAGGGTGTAGTAATTCACAAGGTCATTGGGTTAAAGCCTTGGAGGGTGACTAAAAAAGTAAATCACTCAAGTTATGTGATAGAGGCGACTTCAGGTAGCTTTACGTCACAAATCAATGTAGGTGACAAGGTCTCATTTCAAAAATCGGAGGAGAAAACATGGTAGAAGCAGGACTAGATCATTCAGCAATACAAGAAAGTAAACAACCGAACTATTTAAAGCGAGTAATTATAATACTCCCAGTTTTGTTTCCACTTCTTTTGGTCATTTATGCGATTTATACATATGGGTATAACAGTTTACTTAATGGAACTTCAAATGAGCTAACTGAAGCTTGGATATTAACATTTGCTTCGATGATATTTCTTGCACTAAACGGTTTTTTATTTGCATTAGTGGCAGGAGCAGATGAAAGTCAGGAAAAAGGGTTTGCCAAACTCGGGGCTGGTATACAAACAATAAAAGAGAACTTTGCCAATTTACTAACTACTTCTATTCTGTTTTTTGTTGTTACGACCGTTGGGTTATTTATGCTTATTATCCCCGGACTCATTGCGGCCATTGCCTTTTATCTCTATCCTTTTGTTGTTATTAAAGAAAAGAAGAAGAATTTTGGTGCGTTAAAACGTAGTGCGTCTATCGTTAAGAAGGGCTGGTTTCGGACGTTAGTTTGGATTGGCTTTTATTACCTATTGTTTATTGTTATAGGCGTCACGGTTTATATGGTGATTCCTGCAATAGGAGAAGCAGCGGGAGAAACTCTAGCAGGCGCTTTTGTTTTACCTTTTGAAGCTATGACGTTCTATCTTTTGTATAAAAAGCTTAAGACAAAACTGGCGGAGGGGTTATAAATGGTCATTAATGATCAAGCGTTACAACCTCGTCCAACCAATGAATTGCTATCTGAAGGGGTAAGGACCGGAGCAATGACATTTAGGTGGTATTCTCCACTGTTTTATCTTTTGACACTGCTCTATTTTATAGCACTGCATTTTATCTCGTTTTTTATATCAATACATACAACTGATATTGCAGCTACAGTTGTGATGAGCTTTGGTAATATTTTATATGGCTTTTTTATTTTTGCTTACATAACTGTTTTATTGCTGATTCCAGAAAGTGAAGGGAACAAAGAGAGGCGACGTTTAGCTAGAAAACCGTTTATCCGCTTAATTTTCCCTATTTTCGGTACAGGCTTCCTATTTTATATATTATTTCTTGGAGGGAGCTTATTGTTTATTTTGCCGGGGTTAATTGTATTTGTGTTTTTTCTACTTTTTCCGCAAGTGCTTACTCTGGAAAAAAAATCTGCTTTTTCTGCTTTAAAAAGAAGTGGTGTATTAGTTAAAGGGGCATTCTTTAAAGTAGCCCTTTTGTATTTTATTTTTTTAGGTACTCAGGCATTTTTTGCTATTATTGTTGCTCTTTATGTATCTGAGAGTGCCTTTTATATTACTGGCGTTATTGCAGCGATCGCACATATCTTAATTATCCCATTTCAAGCGGCAGTTATGAGCCTTTTATACTTTGATTTAAGGTCAGATTATGAAGCATTTGACTTAGAAGTACTAAAGTATGAAGCACAACAAACAATCGAATTCAAAAAAACTTAACGAAGATTTTCGTAGGAACCAGGGCAGGAGGATCATCAATGGTTGGAAAGGTTAGCTGGCGAATCATCTTAATTTTATTTAGTGCTATAATGATCGCATTTTTTACTTATCAATATTTAAATAGTTTAAAAGATACGACTACGGTCTTTATATTCTCTAAAGATATTCCAGTTAGAGGAGAAATAACTGCTGAACATATTGAGGAAATAGAAGTCGAGCTGCAAGCTGCTCTGTTATTAGCACAAGAAAATATTCAGTCTCCTGATGAAGTTATAGGTGGAATAGCGCTTCGTGAAATTGACCAAGGTGAAATTGTCAGATTAGACGAGAGGTCAATGGTCTTTCCAGAAGATCGTCAAATGTATATGGAAGCTTCAGGGGAATTGGATTTATCAGCCTTTGTTCCGAAAGAAAAAAGGCTGGTAACAGTAGCGTTACAACCTGAATCGGCGGTAGATAACTCGCTTAAAGCGAACGATTGGGTCGATGTTATTTATACCTGGACTGACCCAGTTAGTTCGGAATTTGTTTATACAGATACCATCCTTCAGCAAATTGAAGTTTTCAATGTCGAGAAATTAAATATTGAATCGGACTTAGGGAAAGAAGGAATAGTACAACACGTAACATTACTTGTAACGCCTCAGGAAGCGATAAATTTAACGCATGCTAAGCGGAATGGAGCTATTGATTTAGCTTTAAATCCTTGGAATGGGGAGCAAGAAGAGGTAGAGCGTATTAATAACAATCAATAACGTCAGAGAAGGAGAATGGACATGAGTACAGAGATTGCTTCAAAAGATCAAACCCAAGAACGTATTAGGATATTAGCTTGTGGTCTTGATGATTCCTTTTCCCACTCCTTGAAAAGCTATGTCGTTCAGCACTTGGAATTCATTGATTATGATAAGAAGTTTGATAGTTTAGTTGAATTACAAGCATTTTTAGCTACTGAACATGCGGAAATTGCTTTTGTACATATCTCTATGTTTCAAGACCTAGAGGAAGAGCAAAAGGCACTTTCAGAAACATCCCTAGCTAAGCTTATGATAATAACAGACAAGCTGGAACCTTTTAAGAAAATCCCTACATTGATGGAGCCTTTTACAGAGCTTGTTTATCAGCACACACCTGTACGTATTATCACTGAAAGAATGCTGACTTTTGAAACGAAGAAGAATTTAAGGCTTTATACACAGGCTCATCCTGAAACAAAGACAAAAGGCCAGAAGAAAACTGTTCTCGTTTATTCGGCAAAGGGCGGTGTTGGAAAAACGACGATTGCGATCAATATTGCTTGTCAGTTAGCCAAAAAGGATAAGAAAGTTCTTTTAGTAGATTTCGCTACATTCGGGAATGTCTCTGTCTCTCTGAGCTTACCAACAAGTGTCAGAGGGATGGCAGAAGCAATTGGTGTGTTAGAACAACCAGCAAGAGAAGAGTCTGAATTAATACAGTACCTCCAACAATCAATCTATACGATGCAATTTCAAGGGAAAAAACTCGATGTACTTGGAGCTGCTTCGGCAATGAAAATGACAAGCTTGGATTTGGAAAAAACAGATGAACTGTTATTATCTGTTCAAAGTCTAGGGTATGATGTCGTCATTTTGGACACGTCTTCCGATTTATCCGAGAAAAATGTTTCCTTGATGAGTGCAGCTACAGATATTTTATTTGTGAGCACAACAGATATTGCTGCTAGCTCATCGTTACTATCAACTATTGAATTAGTAGATACACTGAACCGCCCATTACAGAATCGTCATTTAATAATTAATCATTATAACGACACACTTGGTTTTCCGATAAATGAATTAGAATCGATCCTTTCGATGGATGTTTCCGTTGTTATTCCGGATAAATATGAACAAATTCAAGGCTATACGAACCGCGGTGTGTTACTTGCAGAAAAACCGAATTTAAAGCTAAACAAGTATTATCGTCAGGCCTCCCACCTTATTGATCCTGTTTTTACGGATAAAGAACTCGGAAAGAAGAAAAAGTTGTTCTTTAAAAAAGGTGGTGGGCGTAAATGAGCATCGAGGAAGCAATAAAGAGAAAGCTTTATTCAGGAGAAGAAGAGGATAACAATTCCTATTCGGGAATGAGCCACCAAGATGAACGAGTTGAAGAATTAAAGAGGACTGTTCGCGAGCACAACATGAAAGAAAGTAGCCGCAACAAGCAGCTTCTCTTGCAGAAGCAAGTCCTCAATTCAGCTATATGGCATTATCTAGAGAAAGAGTCCGAAACCCAATTTCGCGACTTGTTATTAACTAACGAAGAGAAACGCTTTATTGGGGAAGAAATTCGCCAGCAAATGGTAGGGTTTGGCATTATCGATCCATTAGTCAAACAATCTAATATTACAGAAATCATGATCAATGGTACTGAACAGGTCTTCATTGAAAAAAGTGGGAAATTACAATTAGCTTATGATGATGATGGTGATCCACTTAAGTTTGGCTCTGAAGACGAGCTGATGAACCTTATCGAAAAAATTGTATCTCCTATCAACCGAAAAGTAGATGAAAGTGACCCAATCGTTGATGCAAGGCTACCAGATGGATCGCGTGTAAATATTGTCATACGCCCTGTATCGTTAGAAGGTCCCATCGTTACTATACGTAAATTCCCGGAAAACCCGTATCCAATGGAAAAGCTCATCGAATTTGGAGCTTTGGATAAAGAAATTGCGGATTTCTTAAATGACCTTGTTCATGCAAAGTACAATGTTGTTATTTCCGGCGGTACAGGTTCTGGTAAAACAACTTTTCTAAACGCATTAAGTATGTTTATTCCTGGGGGAGAGCGAATCATAACGGTTGAGGACTCAGCTGAATTAAAGCTGACACAAATCGCTAACCTTGTACGATTGGAAACTCGTCCTGCTAATATTGAAGGTAAAGGTGACATTCCAATGCGAGATCTTGTCCGAACGGCTCTTCGAATGCGTCCTGATCGAATAGTTGTAGGTGAGGTACGAGGCGGGGAAGCACTGGATATGCTTCAGGCGATGAACACGGGTCATGATGGCTCTTTAACAACCGGACACGCCAACTCGGCAGTGGACATGCTCTCTCGACTTGAAACAATGGTGTTAATGTCAGGCCTTGAACTTCCTATTCCGGCTATTCGCAGGCAAATCTCTTCCGCAATAGAGCTAATCGTCCATCTTGGTAGATTACGAGATGGATCGAGAAAAGTGCTTCAAATTACTGAAGTACGGAACCTTAAAGACGGGGAAATCGAAACCGTGGATTTATTTAACTGGAAAATGAATGCTGATCAAAGTACAAAAGAGAAGCTTGTTGGCCGATTGGAGGCTACAGGAAATCAGATAATGCAGACTGGAAAGTGGGAGGCGGCAGGTCTTCATCCCCCTAAAATAAGAAATATTTCTTTGATGGAGGGATTACAATGACCGGTACTTGGACACTGTTCGGCTTTATAGCTGCGACATTTATTCTTCTTACCGCGTTTGTTGATCTCATTGCATTACTTACAAAAAGGCGCTTGCCGTTAAAAAAAGGGATCGTTAAAAAGTGGAAAAAACAAGGGATCTCAGCTAAAGAAGAGGTTAGTACAACTAAATATAAGAAACGAGAACTAAGTTTTTCAGAAATGATAATTACCGTATTTTTAGGCTTAGCTTTATTTTTTATTGGTCTCGTATTTTTTAGAAGTTTCTTGTTTTCACTATTGTTCTCGCTACTAGCCTTTTTTTATCCGCGTATAAAACGAAGGTCAGCAATCGAAAAAAGAAAGAAAATCTTTTTAACTCAATTTCGGGACGCAATGAATTCGATATCGAATTCATTAAGAGCGGGATCCTCTCTCCAAGTATCACTAAAACGGTGCGAAAGTGATTTGAGAAAAGAACTAATTACTCAAAAGGATAAACCAGTATTAGAAGAATTTGTGAAAATAAACCACGATATCGAGTTCGGGATGTCTGTAGATCAAGCCTTACGTCAATTTAAAGAACACATGCAATTAGAAGATGTCGACCAGTTTGTCGATGCAATTCTCATCACCCGTGCAAAGGGAGGAAATTTAACACAAGTCACCCGGAATACAGCTGAAAGAATTTCAGATAAAATAACCATTCAACAGGAAATTCAGCTGGGAACCTCCCAAAAAAGAATGGAAGCAAAAATATTAACGATTTTCCCAGTCGTCATGGTGCTGATCTTAATGCTTACAAATCCGACGTATATGCAGCCAATGTATGATTCATTTCTCGGAACCTTCTTCCTGTTTTTGGCAGCAGTATTGCTTGTAGCAAACTACTTTATCGGAAAAAAAGTGACAAATATTGATTTATAGGGGGATGCCACCATGGAATTAATTATTGCTTTTTTCATTTTCATATTTATCGTGGCTCTCTTGTTTCCATCAAAGTCTTTTAGAGCGATGATGATGCGTAAAAGGCTGCTAGCTCCAAAACAGGGAGAACGCGTCAAGCGAAAAGGAATTTTGGAAACCTCTACACCAATCGTATTAGCGGGCATGACCCTTCTAAATATTCGAGTAAGCCATGAAAAGAGAGAGGCGATCGTTGACCGTCTTCAAAGAGCAGGATATGAAGAGAGGATGAGTGTTGACCATTTTATAACGTTTAAGGTGCTATGTGGATTTGGTGCTGCAGCTTATTTTCTTTTCTTAGGTGCAGCCGGTGATCATTTCCTTTTCTTCTTTGCTCTCATTGCTCCTGTACTCGGTTTTAGCCTGCCAGACTTCTGGCTGAAACAAAGAGTCAAAGCGAGACAGGAAAAAATACGTAGAGAGCTTCCCTATGTCTTAAATTCAATATCGATTTTGTGTGATGCTGGAATGAATTTATTTTCTTCTATTCGAGAAGTTTCAGAAACAAAAGAGGGAGAACTCCCACAAGAACTTGAACGCGTCATTAAACAGGTAGGAATGGGTGTATCACAAATGCAGGCATTAGAAAATATGTCCATTCGTTGCCAGGTCGATGAAGTTAGCCGCTTTATATCTGCAGTCACTCAAACGATAGAACGAGGAAGCTCAGGTGTGACGGCTGTACTGAGACAACAGGCCGCAGAAGTATGGGAAGCGAGAAAAAAGAAAGCGCAACAACTTGGTGAACAAGCTTCTTTGAAACTTTTCTTTCCGCTTGTCTTACTTGCATTCCCGGCCTTAGCCATTTTCATCCTCGGGCCAGTAGCTATTAACCTTCTGGACTTTATTAGAGGATAAATAACTCAGGTAAAGAAGGGAGGGAAAAAATGAAAACGAAACATATTCGAAAAATTGCTTTAACGCTCGCATTGTTCATCCTTCTTCAGCCTTTCGCTATGAGCTTAACGATCATCATGGAGCCAGTAGCGGCAGCTGAGAGTGAAGAAGACGAAGAAGAAGAGCGAAAAAGCCCGCGCCCGGGTGTAAGAAACGCTGATGACCGCAGTGACAGGGCATCAAACTTTAAACCTGGCTCTGGCGGCTCATCAGACTCAGGAATTAACCGGCCAGGTACTCCAGGCGGAGAAGGTGGCAGTCCTGATGGAGGAAGCGGTGATCCAACCGGAGGAAGTGGCGACCCTACTGGAGGAAGCGGTGATCCAACCGAAGGAAGTGGCGACCCTACTGGAGGAAGCGGTGATCCGACCGGAGGAGGCGGCGATCCTACTGGAGGAAGTGGTGATCCGACCGGAGGAGGCGGCGATCCTACTGGAGGAAGTGGTGATCCAACCAGAGGAGGCGTCGATCCAACCGGAGGTGGCGGTGACCCTAATGGGGAAAGCGATGATCCAACAGGAAGAAATAGCGATCCAACGGGAAGAAGTAGCAATCCTAATGGGGAAAGCGGCGATCCAACCGGTGGCAATGGTGATCCGACAGGAGAAAATGGTGAGGGAGAAGGAGCCAGTGGCGGTCCTAAGGAAGTATTTGAATTTTTGGTTAATACTGATGAGGTCTTTCAGTCTGTCTCTAAAACGAATAGTCCCATCGGAACTCCAGGGGCTAGGCGAGCTGTTTTGTCAAACATTGAGCTTTTTGATGATGAAAAGCAGCAAATAGCATATGAAGATAGTTTAAGGGCGGCTGGATACCTATCGTCTTTACATTCAGAAGTGGGCCATGTACATCGATTTAGAACAGGGAAAGACTTAGTAGCAAGAGATTGGTTAACTGGAACACCTTATCAGAGTTCCTACCAACATATGAAACATATTAGTTCTACTAATGCATACGTAACTCGATATTATCAAAAAGGATTTAAAGTATATCAAGATGTAAGGTATGTCAATGAAGCACGACATTCGTTGACAATGTCCAAAGCGATCAATCCAGTTAGTTGGATGTCTTCTCAAGCGAAGAACATTACAACTAGTATGTATAACAATATTGCTAATGTTGCAGCTGGTACGATGAATCATATAGATAAAGGGCTACAAGGTATAGGTAGAGTAATAAACTCTTCGGGTAATTGGATAAGCGGAGTTACTAAGAATTTTGCTAATGAAGTTAGAGCAACTTCAAATATTGTTACTTCAGTAAAAAATACCATGAAAAGTGCACCAGGTTATTTAGGGATGTCTATACTGGATGATGTATCTAGAAAAGTTGATGGTGTAATAAGCGGCTTTAATACTGCTGTCCAAACTACCCATAATTTCACAAGCAGAATTGCTCAAACTTTATCGGACTCTAATTTAACTTCTCGTTTCCAGTCTATGGCAACTACAGTGGGTAATTTTGTTTCTAATTCTTACGATAAGACAAGAAATATAATGTCAACTGTATCTAATAGTAGGGTAGGAAATGTGATCAAAGGAGTCGCCTCTTCTCCTATAGGAAGAGCTGCAGGCGGTATATTAAATGGTTATGTAATAGCTGATGGATACAACGCACTTACTGGTTCTGGTCCAATAAATGAAAGGATCGGAGGAGCTATTAACATTGGTAGCGGTGTTCTTGGTATAGGTGCTGGGATAGCTTTATTTGCCGGTGCCACTGCAATTGCTCCAGCTCTAATAGCAGGTGCTGCGGTGACTGGTTTAATAGCACTAGGTGTTACCTATGGTCCGCAAATTGTTAATGGTGTAAAGAGAGCCGGGAAATGGGTTGGTGAACAAGGGAGGGCCTTCATGTCAGACCCTGGTGGGTATGTCAGTGATGTAGCCTCAAAAGCAAAAGATACAGTGTCTAAAGCAAAAGATACCGTATCCAATGCATTAGACTCAGGTAAAAACTTCGTAAGTGGATTGTTTGGTGGTTAGGAGAGGGATGATATGAAAATAACTTTATTTACAAATTTTGCTTTTTTGTTGCTGGTTGCCGGATGCGGCACCAGTAACCCCTCTTCAGAAATAAGTTCAGAAAGTGAAATGACTTTAAATCAAAGCAATGAAAAACTTATCCATAGAATGGAACAACGAGGGTATAGCTTTGATGAGAATGAAGAGGATGAAACTGCAAAAAAAGTGGAAGTAGAGATCCCTTCCCCGATAGAAGAGTTAAGTAGTCATGAGAATTGGGCTAGTGTAGAATTACAATTAGACGACTTGGACTTAGGAGCATACACTCGTGAGGAAATTAACTATTTCATTGAAGACCATGAAGAGAGATTTCCACCGCCAAAAGTAAATAGAATTGATGCCATTGCATCTGTGATATATGAGGAAGAAGAATCACTGCTCTTGGTTGGGCTCTTACGTAATGGCTTCTCTGATGAATCTTTTAAACAAGAACGCTTAGAAGGTTCAACACTTAGACTTGTAGATGCTAATCTTTCTCGCTGGGCTGAAACGAGCTTTTCAGCAGAGTTAGCCCGTGATGTGCTTGAACCTAACCAAGTTGTACCTTTTCGTCAAAGTATACCTATAGAAGATATTCATCACCCGGAATTTGATTTTGATTCGTTTCATTATTTCTTATCCTTTCATTTAAAGCCTGAGGAAGAAGATGATGACGAAGAGGAAGACGAAGATGAAGATGAAGATGACTAAAAAATTTTTTGGAGGAGATGTAAATGAATTTATTAAAATCATTTTGGGACGATGAAAGTGGACAAGCATTAAGTGAGTATGGTGTAATATTAGGCATTATTCTAGTTGGTGTCATCGGAGTCATTGTAACGTTTAGAGAAACGATTATGGGCGTATTTCAATCCATTGTTGAACAACTTGGTAACATCTAATTTTGTTTTGAGAGGGTTTAGAAAATGATATTTTACATTACAATCTTACTTCTAATCATTACAGCTATCGATTTTAGAAAAAGGAAGATTCCAAACCCTCTCATTCTCATTTTATTTTTTAGTATTCTAGCTTATCAATTAACCGTAAATATACATTTCATTGGGCATTATGCCCTTAGTTTTTTTATAACTTTCATTTTGTTTTTCCTATTATATCTTGTTCGTTATCTCGGTGCTGGAGATGTGAAGTTAATTGCTTCATTATCCCTATTTTTTATTTTCCCTTTAACTCTTTATTACTGGCTACTTATAATTAGTTTTGGGGTTATAACTTCTCTAGCCCATGTAGTGTATAAAAAAGGGTGTCAGAGAGTGTCCCAGTTAATAACTAGGGTTTTCTTATTTAATGGAAAGGGGTTACCTCACACGGAGAAAGAAGAGCAAGTGTTATCATTTCCATTTTCAATAGTTATTCTAATTGCTTGGGGAGTGGCGGTAGGATGGTTTCTATAATGAAGAAATTTAAAAAAAATCAGGGTGGCCAAGCTGTAACAGAATTTGCGATCGTTTTACCTGCACTTATTCTTTTAATTGTCGGTGGATTAGTTCTTGGTATCGCAGTATACAATCAGGTAGTAGTAGTAACAGCCGCGAATCAGGGCGCACGACTTGGAGCTGCATTATCAGCAGATGAAGATATCCCGATGCATGTTGCGGCTAGTCGTGCCAAGAACTCTACAGAAAGTGCATTATCTACTACGACTGGTCAGTGCAACCCAGCAAGCGCCGGACCTAGTGCGAATGGTCAAAGCTTTGAGGTTGATGTTACTTGCCAATACGCTCTTCCGATTCCTTTCATGAATACGAGTCCGTTGACGCTTCAACATCGAGCTAGCTATCATATCTTTGAGTGAGTGTGATCAATATATGTTAAATGAAAAAGGATTAGTAGTTCCTTTAGTTGCGGTTTTAATCCCTGTATTCTTAGGTGTGATAGGATTAATGGTGGATGTTGGGTTTATGGCAACGAACTATTTTAAATTAGCTAATGCCGTTGACTCCGCAGCATACGCTTCTTTAGATGGCTATGATCGGGAAGCATGGGAAGAAAATGAAATCATTGTCATTGACGGCCAAGGTGCGAAACAATTAGCCGAAAGATATTTAAATGAGAATATGGCAGAAGCAAAGTTAACCTCCTTTGAAGTGGATGACACTTCAGTAACCATTGAAGCAGAAGCGACTTCCCCTGTTTTCTTTATGAAATTATTTGGTTTTACAGATCGATCGATAACTGCGTTAGCAGGAGCTGATTTAACTGATCCCAATTAAATTCTTGTGTCAATGAAGGAGCGTGAATAATTAATGAGTTCAAATCAAAGTTTGGCTTCAAATGGATTAGATCAAACATTCTGGCTTTCAAAACCTCCAAAGAAATTGGAGAAACAATTTAAAAAACATGCTATACCGGTTTTTCCAATCAATAGCTCAATCCCAATAGAGTTAGATGGAGAGAAATACTATATTGTTGGGAATGGCCATGACTATGACTACGTATTCTACCCTTTATTTGATATTTATCGCGAAGATGGCACTATAGAGAGGGATGAAGGGAAAGCACAATTTATTCATAAGACAGTTGCTATTTTACGTGCTTGTACAGCATTAGAAGTTGTGAGTACCGAGTGGGGAAAGCAAGGCAATAGTTTACCTCAAAAACATAAGGTCGTAGAGAATGTTAGCTCAAACCTTTCTGAAGGAACAGATTTGCTAGACCCTTTAATCGAACTTTTTCAAGATCAAAAAAAATATCAAGAATTGCTATCTTTTCAAAAGATGATGACAATTGCCAAAAAGGTTAAAGATAAACAAAATGTGAACAAAGAAGATGCTGAATGTTTAATTCAAGAGTTTAAGCAGTTTTGGAAAGAGTTTCAGTGTCGAGCAAAACATCTTTACTTACTTTTTGAAATAAACCCATCATTATTACATCAATGCAACATGATTGAAGATTCTCCAGAAAAGGAGTGGCTTTTAAGTGTAGCTAAAGAGTCAGGGTATTTACATCCACTGTTTTTTAGTTTTAGTGATATGATGTCAAATAAACGAGAAACGCGCCCTTTTTCAAGTGATCTCTTAACGATGATTGATTGGCACTATCAACTCATGCGTTCAGATCGAATTCAAATTAATGATGTTAAACTTTCAAAATTAGAGCAGGTAATTTATCCTGTATTTAAATGGTTAATGGCTTTTTGCAAATGGTTTGTAATCCCTGTTGCACTGTTAGGGTTTTTAGTCACAGGCTTCAACTTTGCTATTCTAGTGTTTCCCGGCCTTTTTCTCTTTCTTTATTTACCGATATATCGTCAATTTAGTAAGCGGTTAAAGATTAAGCTCTATTACCGTTACGTTGAAAGTCACCTTTACAAACATCTGAAGGATGACAATATAAAGCAAGATGATTATTTACATACAGAAACAATGAAAGACGAATTTGAACCTTTTGAAGTAACTGGTAGCACTATTAATGAATCAGTTGGAATTATCCTATTTGCTGGTTTACCAATGACTGTTCTAGGCTTATATTTCGTTTTGATTCAGGGAAAATCATTAAGTGGAATAGAAGGTGTTTTTGTTTTTGGAGGTTTAGCAATTACGATCTTCTCAGTTATCATGCCTTATTTAAAAATGAGTCAACGTACACTTCGATTTAAAGAGCAGTATGTTATCTATAACCGTAACGAGGTATGGCCACAAGAACTAATTAATGTTACTTGGAAGCCTGAAAGTAAGGCGTTAGCACTTGAAACTATTAATAAAGTTACTTACAAATTTGTATTAAATAAAGATCAAATACCTGGTTCTATAACTAAAGTTAAAGAATGGGCAGAAGGTAATAACGTGCCTTTTGAGATAGATGAGAAATAGAGGAGTATGTGCTATGAAAAAATACCTTTTTACTTTCAGTTTAATTTTACTTATTGTTGGCTGTTCAACTAAAGAAACTATGGAAGAAGAGTATACTTTATTTTGGGATACGCGTGAAGAAGTGGACCCGTACCCTACTTACCGTTTATTTGTAGACAGCTTCATGGAAGAGGGAGATTTAGAAGAGGTCGAAGCAAATTACCAAATTGCATTAGAGCAATTAAGCGAAGCTATTCGAATTATTGAATCTTTAGAGTTTGAGACATCTGAAGTGGTAGAAATAAATGATCTCTATGTTAAAAGCTTACAGGAATATAAAAACAGTGTTCAATTATTTGAAGATAGCCTTCAAGAAGCGATTAATGATAATTCAGATGATCGAATAGAAGCCTTCAGAGAGCATACTTATAATGCGAATGTTTATCAGGCTAGGCTTTTGAACCGTGAGATAGAATCGGGCATCCGAGGTGAAGACCACATAACACCTGAAATGGAGAGTTTCATAGATGAATATCTTGAATAACTAGGTAGAAGGCAGGAGCAATCCTGTCTTTATTTACTGTTTTTCATTGTTCATAAGGGATGGATTTGGGCACTTCTACCATGTCAGGTTTCTCTTCAAGTTACGGTTCGTTTGGCAATTACGTCACTGCAAGGGGATGTAACGGCGACTGGGATTTTAGTTATATCCGTTATTGTTGTTGTGCGAGAAGGAAGTTTATGAAACCAAGTCATTGACAGGAATGTTACTACTTTTTCCTGGATTTTGGGGAGGAATTGCTTTGACCACCCCAGAATGGAACGAAAAATTTACAAGTTTTACGGTTGTAATCACTTCGGTTTTATTAATTTTCTTTCTATATTTTTGTATATGGAAAAAATACACAGACCCAAGGTGGTATGCATTATTTTAGCTTTATGTGGAGATTTATCCGCTATTTTTATGTTGATCCTTTCCTGGAGACTAGCAGGTGAGCCTCAGTGGTTAGTTCTTATTCAAATAAGGGAAATAGCATGAGTGTTATTCCTAAATTAATACAGTGATTTAAAAAAAGTGAGACTATAGAATAGTTAATTCGTACATTACATATAAGGAGAAGGTATTATGAAGGGGAAATTATACTACGGGATTATGCTTGGAATGTGCATTGTTTTGGTAGTCGGCTGTTTGAATGACGAAGCAGCTGATACTGTTGACTCTTCTAAAGAAACTGAAGTAGATGTACAAGAAAATGGAGGAGATTCAATTGAAGAGGATGAGGAGCAAGGGGAAGGTAATGAGGACGATGCCAAGGAAGAAGAAAAGCTTGGTGTATTCCGTGAAGATGTGATGATAGAGGGAACGATAGAGGTTACTGATGATAAGATTGTGGTGATGGAGAGAGTAATCTTGTTGAGGGGACAGTTGTAATAGGACAGATGTACTATAACCCATTTCGGGTTCGAGCGCCGATTGGACCACCGGGAGAGCGGGTGGAAGCAGAGAGTGACGGTTCATTTACGATCGAGTTCAACCATCCAAATGGAGATTGGCGATTTATAGATGTAGAGCTGGAGGTTGTCCCTTTATCCCAGACTACCAAATTAAGAGAAGTGTATGGAGACAGGGGAGAACATCTAAGTGGTCCTTTAGTTTACCAGGTAGATACAGGAGGAAGTACATATTCACAAAAAGCCATGATCTCCCAGATAATTGCCTATGGAGAAAGTGAAGAATTTGAATTTGATATTGTTCAGACGGAAAGAAAAGAGGTACCGGATGATTACGGTGATCCCGAAGTTTGGGTCGAAACGGAATTTACCAATGATCATGAATATTTTTATATAAAGGGTGAGTCGAACTTATTTGAAGGGATGCCGATTAGAGCATGGTACTATGAATCTCCTGATGCAAGACTGCCGCAAATAATAGGTCCGCCTTACTTCACAATAGTAGAACCGGATGGAACGTTTTTATTGATCGTTCGATATACAGGTCTCTCGGAAGAAGGGTTCATCTTGGTCGAAACCGATGGATACTCTAGGAATATGAGAACGAAATCACAAGAAGTTTATGGAGGTAACTTTGAGAAAATGAGTGGGGAGCATGTGGTAAAAGAAGACGGGAGAAACAATATTCAAATAAAGTTGTACCCGGATGTGCCAGATGTAAAGGCTCCTGAGGAAGTAGAGCTTTCCACAGATGAAGATGAAACAAAAGTTCAGGTACCAGACGATGTACTCTTTGAATTTGATGAAAGTGACCTTAAGTTGGAAGCCGAGAACGTTCTAGATGAAATTAATAATATACTAGAAGGGTTAGAAGACGAGACTGAAATTAAAATTAACGGTCATACTGACAATCAAGGCGATCCGGACTATAATCTTAACTTATCAGAAAAACGGACCCAATCGGTTAAAGACTACTTAGATGAAAACGGAGATATAAGTAATCTTGTTATTGAAACAGAAGGATTTGGAGAAACAAAGCCGCTAGAATCGAATGAAGATTTAGATGGACAAAAGAGAAACCGGCGTGTCGAGATTGTGGTTAATACTAAGGAAGATTAACTATTAGGCTTTCACTTAAAGGTGCCTGACCCCCACCGCATTAACGCGGTGGGGGTCAGGCACTGTTTACCCATACCAATTAAAATGTTCATCGTTTAAGTTAACCCATACGCTCTTTGTTTCTGTGTACATGTCTATTGCTTGTATGCCTAGCTCTCTGCCAAATCCGCTTTGTTTGGTTCCTCCAAACGGTGCAACGCTATCTAGCATACTGAAGGTATTTACATAGACTGTTCCTGCTTTTAATCCTTTTGCCATTCGATGTACTCTTTTTAGGTTCTCGGTCCAAACTCCGGAAGCTAAACCATAAACGGTGTCGTTTGCTTTTTTCAAAGCGTCCTCTTCGTCTTTAAATCGAATAACGGATAATACGGGGCCAAAAATCTCTTCTTTTGCAATTGTCATATCGCTCGTGACATTTTCAAAAATGGTTGGTGTAAAGAAATACCCGTTTTCGTTAGTTTTACACCGCTCGCCACCAAGGGCAAGGTGAGCTCCTTCTTCTAACCCAGTTGCTACATATTGTTCAATACGTTCTAATTGTTGTAATGAGACTTGTGGACCCATTTGTGTTGTTTGGTCCAATGGGTTTCCAACCTTAATGTTTTTTGCTTTTTTAATAAATTCATCCATGAATTGATCATAGACACTGTCCTGTACAAACATTCTAGAGCCCGAAGCGCATACTTGCCCTTGTCCAAAATAGATGCCAAACATTGAGCCGTTGACAGCGTTTTCAATATTAGCATCATCAAAAATGATGTTTGGAGATTTTCCTCCAAGCTCTAAGCTTACAGGCTTTAGATTTTTACTTGCTGCTTGCATAATTAATTTCCCTGTATTCGTTGATCCAGTAAATGCAATTTTATTTACATCAGGGTGTGAAGAAAGAGCATTTCCTGCCTCGCTACCATAGCCCGGAACGACATTTATAACACCATCAGGGATACCGGCTTCTTGAAAAATCTTCACCATTTCTAAAATACTAACTGGTGTTTGTTCTGCAGGCTTAATAACGATTGTGTTTCCAGCAGCTAGTGCAGGAGCTAACTTCCACATTGTTAACATAAGTGGAAAGTTCCATGGCACGATTGCACCGATGACGCCTAAAGGTTCTTTTAGTGTGAAATTAAACCGATCACTAGGAGAAGCCAAGGTCTCTCCTTGAACTTTATTGGCAAGACCCGCATAAAACTCTAGGACATCAATCATAGCAGGAATAGCAATAAATTTAGTTTCCTTAATAGGAAGACCGTTTCCTCTAGACTCTATTTCAGCTAAATCATCTGCTTTTCTCCATAATTCTTGAGCAACCTTATTTAATAAGCGTCCCCTGTCACTAGGAGACATTTCATGCCAAGGCCCAGATTCAAAAGCTTTTCTTGCAGCTTTGACTGCTAAATCAATATCATCCGCTCTTCCTTCAGCAACAATATCATTTACTTCTCCTGTAGCAGGATTAAATGAATTAAAGGTTTCTCCAGATACAGAATCTACCCATTTTCCGTCAATAAATAACTGGTATGAACGATTCATAGCATAGATTTCTCCTTTTCATTAAAAATAGTGTAGAGACTCTAGTAGTTATCCCTGTAGACCTAGGTTACTTTTCGGTATTCAGTCTGTATTCTACTAACCTTATCAACGGCTTCTTTTTGGTTATTAGCCAAAACATCGGATGGAAGACCTCGGATTGCTTCACTAAATGGATCTTGACTTACTTTACTCTGTAAACCACTTAATGACTCTATTATTCTGAGAGTGCAAAACGGTACGTATGAGGGACTATATCCACCTTCATGGCAAGCGACTAATCGTCCATCACAATGGCGCTCGGCTAAATGTTTTACAACTGACGAAATCATACCGAACCCATCTGCAGTTACCATCATTTGAGCAAGAGGGTCAAAAACACTTGCATCTTGTCCAGCTGACACAATGATGAGCTCTGGTTTAAAATGATCAGCTATCGGAACAACGACAGTTTCTAACGCATATATGTACCCTGCGTTTCCGGTCCCTGCCGGTAAAGGTATGTTAACATTGTATCCCTTTCCTTCACCTTCACCTATATCTTCAGCTGACCCTCTATCAGGTGGGAAGTTATATTCTTGGTGAAGAGAAACGAATAGTATATCAGGGTCATTATAGAATGCACTTTCTGTCCCATTGCCATGGTGAACATCCCAATCTAAGATCATGATTCTTTTTAACCCATATTTTTCACGTGCATAATTTGCGGCAATGGCTACATTATTAAATAAGCAAAAACCCATCCCTTGTTCTTTTTCAGCATGATGGCCTGGTGGCCTTGTAAGTGCATATATATTATGAACCTTTCCTTCCATTACCTGGTCAACAGATGTAATGGCTCCTCCGGTAGATAAAAGAGCGATTTCATAGGATCCTCTTCCAACAAGTGCTAGTTCCCCTGCATCTCCCCCAGTCAAATTACTTAATTGTTTCACCTTGTCGACATAAGAGGGTGTATGATTTAACTCAATTTCTTCTCTTGTAGCTTGCCGGGGGGTGATCACTGATAAATGTTTAATGAAACCGCTTCGTTCTAATAAGTTTTTTACGCGTCGTTTGCTTTTAGGGTTTTCGCCATGTTCATCAGCTTCTATCCACTCACCAGGAGGAAGAAATAAAGCTCCGTTACCTGTATCATGCCAAAAGTAGCTTTCATCATATAAAAATCCGGTTTTCACTTTGATAGACTCCCTTCTAAACTAATCTGAAATCATAACAAGTGTTCAAAAATAGCGGTTACCTTATAACACTTTCGTTTCAAATGCATGAATGGAGTCAGAAAGTCTTTCAATGATTGTTTCGATATCTCCTTTAGTAGCGATTAAAGGAGGGGCAAGTGCAACAGCATTCATTCCGCCAAAGGAAAGAGGTCTTAAAATGAGATTTCTGTTCAAGCATTCTTCTACAACTTGTTGTGCAGCATGTAAGGCCGGGTCAAATGCTTTACCGGTGTCACGATCTGCAAACAGTTCGATGGCCCCTAATAATCCTGTTGTTCTAGCTTTTGTTGTCACCTTGTGTTTCTCTTCAAGATACTTTAAGCCTGTTAATAATTCTTCACCCATGTTTTTGGAGTTATTAACAAGGTTTTCATTTTCTAAGATTTCAAGGTTTTTTAATGCAACAGCACAGGCAGTTGGGTGTCCGCTGTAGGTAAAGCCATGGAAGAATACGTCGTCTGACATTTCTGCTAGTTCGTCCCTAAGTTCTGGTTTAAGCAGAACGGCACCAAGCTGCATATATCCACTTGTGATTCCTTTAGCGACGGACATTAAGTCCGGAACAACTTCCCAATGATCTACACCAAACATTTTTCCCGTTCTACCAAAACCACAGATAACTTCATCTGCTATCATAAAAATGCCAAACGTATCACACAATTCGCGAACCGCTTTAAGGTATCCTTCAGGGGGAATGTTAATTCCGCCTACTCCTTGAATAGGCTCTAAAATGACGGCAGCAATTGTTTCTGGACCTTCTTTTTCGACAATGCCTCTAATACTGTTTTCAAATTCAGGATGGGAATGGTCTCCTTTTTCACAAGCAGTTAAATAAGGTTTCGCGTGCAAAAAGCCTGGAGCTGATGAAGTAATCATATGGTCAAATTCACGGACACCTGTTGCACTCGTAGCTCCCATCGTTACGCCGTGATAACTCAAGTCCAGGGCAATAATTTTAGTCCGTTCTGGCTTCCCTTTTAGTTTCCAATAATGCCGAACCATTTTAAAGGCAGTTTCGTTAGATTCAGATCCACCAGAGGTGAAAAAGCTTACATCGAGGTTACCAGGAGTTAGATTGGCAAGCTTCTCTGCGAGTTGGATGACCTTATCATTAGAGTTATTGAAAAATGAAGATCCGTAAGAAAGCTTCATGATTTGTTCCTTAGCGACTTCAGCCATTTCTTCGCGTCCATAGCCGATATTTACATTCCATAATGAAGAGACACCATCGATATAAACGTCATCGTACACATCTGTTACATGAATACCTTTTCCTTCTTTAATGATCAATCCAGGGCCAGTTTGTTGATGCAATTTTAGTGGGGTCGTTGGATGAAAATAGTGTGCCGTATCTAACTTCTTCAAGTGTTCAGGTTGACTTGTTTTTTCTACAACATGTTTTTTCACTTCACATTCTCCCCTTTCGAAAATTTTAACTGACGAACGTCAGTCAGTTTTGATTGTACAAAACTTTCTGAATATTATCAATATAAAGTTGATCTTTTTATTCCTTAGGGAGAATGTCTTCAATTAGGAGTATGATGGAATTTTCTACTTTACGATCCCGCGCCAATAAATTTCCCAAGATATTTTAAATCTTTTTTCAAAGCTTTCAAGGCTGGAGTAAACTAATTCAACTAGCAGCCCGTCAATAAAATTGAGAAAAGAAATCGTTCCACTTTCTGCATCTGTCATTAAACAATCTTTACGAGAAACAAATACTTCCTCTATATAATGATGTAACTGTTCATAGTAAGTAAAAACTCTTGAAATTACGATTTCTTGCAAGTGGTTTGGAGGTGTAAACATCATTTTAAGCAAAAACTTTATATTACTTTCTCCATCAGATATATATCTTTCTTTTAAATGAAGAATAAAATGATACAAGGTGTGATAAAGCGATTCATTTTTTTCACGGGAAAAATAATCACTTAACTCGATTATTTCGTCGTTTATGACTTGGTTCATCACTTTTAAAAATAAATCATCTTTATTTTTAAAATGGGCGTAAATCGACTGCTTTTTAATCCCTACTTCATTCCCAATAGCGGTAAGGGAGGTGCTATCATATCCATATTCAACAAAAAGAGTTAATGCGCTCTTTTTAATTTTGTTTGCTGTTATATTCGTCATTGTTTCCCTCCTAATCGTGCTAAATCCTATATGAAGATAGTAATATAAGAAATAATTACGTTATAGCTCGTTACTTTCAATTTACCATTGAATGCGAGTGATATCTATCCAAACAAATAGAAAATTCTCGATTGCCCGATAACCAAAGGATGTATATTTTGACACCGTAATATAAAGTGAGGCAGCGCAAATGTTTTACATACAATCTTCTTTTAGTGTTTAATTTAATTGGATGATGTAGTGTAGGAGGTCATTAAAAAATGAAAACCATTCAATCTCTTGAGCATGCAAATTCAATCTTAAAAGAGGAAAGGGCAGTTCTTGTGCTTTTAAAATCTTATAACTGCTCTGTATGTGATGCCGTACAAGTTCAGTTAACTGAGTGGTTGAAAGGCCGAGCAATGCTTACCGTGTTGAAAGCACAGATTGAAGATGTTCCGGAAGTGTCAGGGCAATGGACTGTTTTTACAGCACCGAATCTTGTTTTATTCGTTGATGGGAAAGAAATATGGCGTGGTTCTCGGTTTATTCGCTGGGAAGAGCTTGACGATGTTGTGGGGTGCTATATTGACAGCGGTAAGAAATGACTTACATTTGATGAAAACATTGTAATGATAAAGGGAGGTAGTCATTTTTAATGAGGTGAGTGATAGAGTGAATTTTATACACTGGTATGATTTCATAACACCGACAAGTCCTTTTGCTGCGATGTTTTTTGGTATTTTACTTACGATGATCATTGCTTTGAGCATGTGGTTTGAGTCGAAGAGCGCGAAAACGTTTCTGTTTGCTGCGCTAAGTGGTTCGGGTGCGACTGTTTTATTTGTTTTCCTATTAACTGCGTTTGGTGCTTACGGCTAAATTCCGTACTCCATTTTCTTTTCCTTGCAGGGCGCCTTCAAGTATAATACGTATTAATGAAGTATTGAACGGTGGAGATAAGAGAATGGTTATGGAATACCTCAGAGAAAGTGCACGGTCTTTTTTGACTCAGTGCTATTATGAATTGGAAAAAGAAGAAAGCTTGGCTGTTCGGTTAGAAGAAGTGGAACAGGAAATTCAAGAGACAGGTACGTACACTCAGACAGCTGAGGAAATGAGCTATGGCTCAAAAATGACGTGGCGTAACAGCAACCGATGTATTGGTCGATTGTTTTGGAGCATGCTAGATGTGTTTGATGCGATAGGCCTTGATACAGAGGAACAGGTTTTCCAAGCTCTTTGTCAACATATTGAATACGCTACCAATGATGGACGGATTCGCCCGACGATTACGATTTTTCCCCAACGAAAAATGGCAGAGACCGGGTCCGAATTTGGAATCATCAGCTTATTCGTTATGCTGGATATGAAACGGATGGTGGTGTGATCGGTGATTCGTGGTCGATCGAATTTACGAAACAATGCCTGGCGTTAGGTTGGAAGAGCGAACGAACTGATTTTGATGTCCTGCCAATGGTAATTCAGGTCGATGGGGGTGACCCAAAGTGGTTTGAAATTCCTGAAGACTTGATTTTAGAAGTGCCCATTCGTCATCCAGAAGAAAAAAGGATGGAAGACTTGAACGTAAAATGGTACGGAGTCCCGCTTATTTCGGACATGCTTCTTGAAATTGGTGGAATACAATATCCGGCAGCACCATTTAACGGCTGGTATATGGAAACTGAAATCGGCGCACGCAATTTAGCTGATACCGATCGTTATCATCTACTTCCAAAAGTTGCTTCGATTTTTGACTTAGATACGTCTACGCTATGGAAGGATCGTGCTTTAGTTGAATTAAATCGTGCTGTACTTCATTCTTTTAAAGAAGATGGTGTGAGCATTGTGGATCACCACACAGCAGCAGAGCAGTTCCGCCATTTTGAAAACAAAGAGAATGCATGCGGGCGTGCGCTTACGGGTAAATGGGATTGGCTTATCCCACCAGTCTCGCCTGCAACGACACATATTTTTCATAAAGAATACGATGACCGTATTGTCACGCCAAATTACTTATATCAAGAGAAGCCTTATTGAGTTGTGTCAATAAGGTTTTTTGGAAAGAATTTATAAGAGGACAGCTACCTTCCCATCGCTCGTCTCAAGGGAAAAGTATCCTTGAGACTTTAAAACATGCGAGCTGGCGCTGTTTTTAATAAAAGACCGCTATGCGTTTTTTCTTAGAAAGTCTCCAGGCGTCATCGATTCGTGTCAAATAGCTGCCCGATCAAAAGTAAATGCGTTTTTATCGTCAGAACATTGGCCTGTTGACGATAGGCCAGCATCTTGCGCTTTTTTTAAAGATTCATGACGCACCGGTAGCGCGGTTTTAAAAGCTTGTCAGAAGGGAATGATAGAACTACCTGAAACCCTTTATTTTCTAAGTGTCTAATTAAGGAGGTCAAATAAATGCTATGGACAATTATTGGTATTTTGATTGTACTTTGGTTATTCGGCCTGTTACTTGATTTGGCGGGCGGTATTGTTCATCTTCTGCTTGTGATCGCGCTTATTGTATTGATCGTAAAAATGATTCGCGGAAGATCATAGTAAATTCATTATAAAAATGAGGCATGAGATCCAAAAGGGTATAACCTGTTTGGGTCTTTTTATTTGTAGAGAGTAAATCCTAGAAGAGAAGTAAATACTGCTTTGATCGCATGAACGAAAAATCATTTAACCTTCCTGAGATGACATCGTTTATGTTTCTATTATTTCCTAACTCCAAAATGAGAGTTCATCTTTCCTATACATTTGTGCAGTCACAAGTCGGACATGTTGAATATGCTAATGGAAGAGAGCATGTTCGGAGGGATACAAAGTGATAGGGAGAATCATTTGGTTGATTCTATTATTGTGGGCTGTTGCGATTTTAGTTAGTGTTATTGGAGGATTTGTGCAAGTAATAATCGTGATCGCACTTCTCTACTTCATCTTTCGAGTCTTTAGTCATGTGGGGAAGTAGAGCCTGAAGGTACAGATATTAATCACCTTGTATACAGGTGGGGGTATATTGACAAACTAAAAACAGTGCTCTAACATACATGTAGGGGTATCTAAATTGAGATCCCCTATTTTTACAGCCGTAAATATCCCCCTGTAGGTATAAGGGTTCGAGGGACAAAAGTTCAAGGGACAGTCCCCGCACAATTAAGCAGCAAAAGTTCGGGGGACAGTCCCCGCACAATTTTGGATAGACTAAATTGTGATTGATTTTTTTGTTAAGGTATTTTATTTAATTAAGTAAAGTGATGAGAGGGGGAGTTTATTTGAAGAGGTTGAAGCATTGGTTTCCTTTATTTGATACGTTATCATCATATAATATTCAGCGTGATTTACGAGGAGATGTGAATGCGGGATTGATTGTGGCGATTATGCTGATTCCTCAAGGGATGGCTTATGCGATGCTTGCGGGATTGCCGCCTGTAATCGGCTTATATGCATCGACAGTTCCAATTCTTATTTATGCCTTGTTCGGGACGTCGAAACAGCTGGCAGTTGGTCCTGTGGCGATGGTTTCTTTGCTCGTTTTTTCTGGTGTTTCTGGATTGGCCGAGCCCGGATCAAGTGAATACGTATCGCTTGTCTTTCTGCTGGCTCTCATGGTTGGTGTGATCCAGCTATTAATGGGGGTATTGAAGCTTGGCGTTGTGACGAAATTCATTTCCCATGCTGTTATAAGTGGATTTACGTCTGCTGCAGCAGTGATCATTGGCTTTAGTCAAATGAAGCATTTATTAGGGATTGAGTTGGCGGCGTCAAACAATGTCTTTCTTATTACCGGAGAAATAGTCACCCGGCTAAACGACATTCACTTGCCAACACTCTACATTGGGTTAGGAAGTATTTTGTTATTAGTTGTACTTAAAAAAAAGCTAAAAAACTTTCCAGGTCCATTAGTCGTTGTTGTTTTAAGTATGGTTACAATTTTTGTGTTCAGCCTTGATCAAATAGGTGTGGCCATTATTAGAGAGGTGCCAGCGGGATTACCACCACTTTGGTTCCCCCCTTTGGAGAGCACTCTTGTTATGGCTCTTCTCCCGACTGCCATTGCGATTTCGATCATTGGTTTTGTCGAGTCTTATGCGATGGCAAATGTAATCGCTACAAAAGAAAAATACCACGTCCACCCGAATCGTGAACTATCAGGGCTAGGATTATCAAACATTGGCGCTTCGTTTTTTTCTGGATATCCGGTTACAGGAGGCTTTTCACGTTCAGCTGTAAACTATGAAGCAGGGGCAAAAACTCCGTTAGCATCTGTTATTACCGCTATTCTTATCTTGATTACGCTGCAGTTTTTTACGTCTTGGTTTTATTATTTGCCTCAAGCAGTTTTAGCTGCGATTATTCTAGTTGCAGTGTATAATTTAATAGATGTAAAAGAAGCCGTTTATCTTTGGAAGGTGAAACGGATGGATGGGATTACGCTTGCCGTTACCTTTTTTTCGACTTTATCTTTTGGTATTGAATGGGGAATAGGGATCGGTGTGATTTTCTCACTCCTCGTCTTTTTATATCAAAGCAGTAACCCTCATATTGCAGAGCTTGGGTACGTACCTGAACTGAGGAGTTATCGAAATGTAAACCGTTTTAAGGAAACGATACGTGAAGCCCACATAATAATCATACGTATTGATTCTCCGCTGTATTTTGCTAATATGGAAGTTATTAAACGTTTTCTTCGTAATCAGTTACAAAAAAAGCCTAGTGTGGAACAGGTTGTCCTTGATTTTTCCGGAGTCAATAACATGGATGCTATCGCTTTAGTTAAACTAGAAGAGTGGATCCGTACAGAGAGAGATCATCATCAGAGATCCACAACGCTAGTAAATGTGAAAGGTCCGGTGCGAGATATGCTGAGTAAAGCAGGATGGACCTACAAATTTGGTGAACATATACAATATCCAACGCTTGAAATGGCGGTGGATGACTTAAGAGCAAAATTTTAATGTTAATTATCAAAAGGTGAAGGAGAGGTTTGGCATGGAGTTAAGAGATTTGAAACAAAAAAATATTAATTTTCAAAAGAAATGGCTAAAAGATGATCCTCATTTTTTTGAAAAAATGAAGGAAGGACAGGACCCAGATTTTCTCGTAGTCGCATGTAGTGATTCACGTGTGTGTCCGACAACGATTACAGATATGCCACCAGGGCACATGTTTATTCATCGCAACATTGCAAATCAAGTCGTTGAAAGCGATGAGAGCTTCGAAGCAAGTCTTTATTATGCGCTTGTTCATTTGAAGGTAAAATATATCCTGATTAAAGGTCATACAGGCTGTGGTGGAGTACAAGCTGCTTGGGATCATAATGAAGAAGACGGATTGAAAAGTTGGCTTGCCCATGTGAAAAACAGTCTCCCAACCGACCGTGAAAGCCGCGATTGGACTCCTGAGAAGCTGTCTAAATTTAATGTTCTTCATCAAGTGGAAAAACTAAAAGAACATCCGGTTTATCAAAAGTATGGAGAAGGTGTTCCTATTATTGGTGCTTTGTTTGATTTAGGTAGCGGAGAGCTGGACGTGTTCGATCTTGATACGTTGACTAACGATTCCTCAGCATTGAACGAAGTAAAAGATCGTCTATCGAACAACGCCACACGTGAAGCTAGGTAGTCAGGAGGAAGCACGATGACTGGAAAACGATTTAATCCAGAAAAAGCAGATCGACTTCTCGACCCGAAACGAAAAGCGTTAATTGATGCAGAATGGGTCGCGGAGCTACTATCATTAAAAGCTGATGATCCAGCAGCAGATCTCGGAGCGGGAAATGGTTACTTTACCCTGCCATTGGCAAAACGAACCTCCAATGATGTTTATGCTGTCGATGTCGAGCCGGAAATGCTCGGACTCCTTGGCGTACGAGCTCAGGAGGCAGGCTATGAAAATATCGGATTGATTGAGTCCGACCTAGAGGAAATCCCACTTCCGGATCAATGTATAACGGGTTTAGTTGCGGCGTTTGTCATGCATGAAGTTCCAGATCGGGTAAGAGCCTTCAAAGAGATGAAGCGATTGCTAAAAACTAGCGGAAAAGCTATTGTTATTGAGTGGAAGAAAGAGCAATTTGAGATGGGGCCACCGCTGTCTGAACGTCTTGAATCAGACATCTTAATTCATGACATCGAAGCAAGTGGGATGACTGTAAATAAGGTCCACAATCTTGATCACGTCTATGTTATTGAAGCTAAATAAGGAACAGCCCAACCTCCCAGTAATTATGCTGGGAGGTTTTTGTGCTACAGGCAGTCGCTTTCCCTCCCTGCTCTCTTATTTCAAAGAAAGTCGTAAATCTACCTTCACATAGAGCATAACCAAAAAAGCTTGAGTCTGCCGACTGCAAAATGTTCATCTTACCCAGATTACCTATTAGTACTAACGTCCATATAAATACGAAATCCTCTTATCTTTAGGGAGTTTGCCGTGTCTTACGGACAGCTGTCACATACATTAACACTAGCGACAAAGTAATCTAAAGGAGTAGGGGAAATGGCGAATAACCAGTTGGGCATTTTTGTTACGCACAATATCATTAGGAAAATGCTAGATCAGTCCGCTCCGGATCGGGATATGGATATCGTGAGGGCAAATGAAGGTTTTGGAATGAACATGATTTACTTTTCAAGAAAAGATATTGATTACGAAAAGAATAGAGTGTTAGGGACTTATTTTAATCAAAATCAGAAAAAGTGGGAGCAAAGAGAATTTTCTTTCCCAACCTTACTTTATCGAAGGGTAGGAGGTTTGAAAAAAACACAAAATAAGAAGCTGCAAGCGTTTCTTAGAAAAAACAACGTTCGCTTTGTTAATTACATTGACGGCTTTAACAAATGGGAGATGTATCAGGTTCTAAGTAAGAATTCATCGCTGAATGTACATCTTCCTAATACTAAGCTGTATCGAAATCCTATAGATTTAAGCGTGATGATCGCAAAGTATAAACACGTTTATTTAAAAGGGGTCAAAGGCGGAAAAGGGCGACAAGTCATGAGTGTAAAAAAAGTAGGAAGAAGCTATGAATGCTGTTATTTTCGTAAGCGATTAAGAAGAATTCGCCTGAGGCATTTTCATTTACTCATTCGAAAAATTAAGCAATTTTACAAAGGTCAACCGTTTATCATTCAACAGCCGATTCAACTTTTGAAACTCAAAGGACGCCTGTTAGACATACGAGCGGAAGTGCAGCGTGATGGAAAAAACAATCTTCAAGTAGTAGGCGAGTGTATGCGGTGGGGTAACGCGCGTTCACCGATTACCACTCATGCAAATAGTTATCCATTAGAAACGTTTTTAAGAAAAAACTTGCGATATAGAGAGAAAGACGTGAAGAGGCTACAAAAGAAAATCAAGCGGGTGGTTACGAATGTGAGTCGCGAATTGGATTTGAAATACGGAAGTGTTGGTGAAATCGGTGTGGACTTAGGCTTGGATCGACGTGGAAGGCTTTGGCTTATTGAGTGCAACTCCAGAAGTTCGAAGGTCTCTCTTGAAAAAGCTTACGGCCGTGAAAAGAGACGTGAAGCCTATAAAATGCTATTAGCATACACGCAACGGATGTTGAAAGGGGGGACGGTGTAAGTGACTACAAAGCAATACAAACCATTGATTGGTGCATTCATTACTACAAAAGGGATTCGGCGGTTAAATAAACAAAAAGCGTCAAAGAAAAACCGATTGCTTCTTCGTGCTAGTAGAATAGCAAAAGTAAATTTATATTATTTTTGTTTTCGAGACATTGATATGAAGACAAAAACGATTGAAGGAACTTATTATAACGAGCACTTAAAAAAATGGAAAAAAGCTTCTTTTCCATTTCCGGACTTATTTTATAACCGAAAAAGAAGAGGATTAGAGAACAGGAAATACCATACTCTTAAACGTGCACTACTTAAAAGTGGAACACAGTTTATCAATACAAGAGACGGGTTTGATAAATGGGATGTGCATAAGAGATTAAGCGAAAGCAGTGAAATAAAGGAACACATTCCAGCTACGAGTCTCTTCTCTTCCAAAGAAAAGCTAAAAGAAATGCTGAATGAAGAGGAGGGCTCAGTCTATCTTAAGGGCGTAAATGCAAGCCTCGGAAATGAGATCATGAGAGTTGAGAAAACCACTTCAGGTACTTATACGATAAGTACGTATGTAAAGCAGGTTTTCACAAAAAAAGTAGATAATGACTCGTCTCTTATTAAAGAAATTCATCGTTTCTTTGGACCTTTTTTACGACATGTGATCATTCAAAAAAGAATTGACCTCTTTCAAGTAGAAGGGTGTCTTGTAGATTTTCGGGCAGAAGTTCAAAAGAAAAAGAATGACTCGATCGTTGTTTCCGGAGTTGTTGCAAGAATAGGGAAACCCGGATCCCCGATTACTTCAAAGACGAGCGAGGACCACTATATGACAATCGAAGAGTTTATTAAACGCTATTATTCTCATGATCATAACTTAAAATCCCAAATAAATGGTTTTCTTAAAAAAGTCTATGAAGCAGTAGAACAAGAATATGGTCGTTTTGCTGAGTTGGGGATCGATATCGGTCTAGATCAAGAAGGTCGGCTCTGGCTGATTGAATGTAATGGAACATCTGGAAAATCGGCCTTTTGCAACGCATATGACGGGAGAAAAAGACTTCGAGCCTTTACTCGACCACTGTTGTATGGAAAGAATGTATTGAAAAAAGCAAGGGTGTAACCTCGTAGGACACTTGTTTCAATACCTTTGGTTACTAGAAAAACAATAGTAGAGGATGTTCAAAAAGTCCGCTAAAAATAGCTGTCGGAGAACAGGATCTCCTGCTAAATAACGCCACGTCCTGTGGCGAACGCAGAAGTCACTCCATCCTTGGGAAGCTCGTTGGCTCATTTCTCGCTCCTAAACGTATTAAAACCATACGATTGGGTGCTCGAAAACTTCGCCACCTCGACCTACTCGGCGCTTATTATGCTCCTTTTTGAACACGCAATAGAAAGGAAGAGAGGAGTTTGTTTGATGGATTCAACGAATGAAGAAAAGATTTCAATCGGAGTTTTCGTTAGGAGGGGAGTCATTAAGAAGTTTCTGCAACAAACCCCGATTGCCAAATATGCAGAATTACATGAAGCAAATGAAGTCGTAAAGGCAAATCTTTTTTTCTTTTCTAGAGATGGACTGAAGGGGAAGGCTGGAAAAATTCTCGGTGTTTTTTTCAATAAACGGAATGCCAAATGGAGTATGAAACAATTTTCATATCCTCATGTTGTTTACAGTAGAAAATCTGGGGGGTTAGCTGGGAAAAAAAACAGACAGTATCGTCGGGAGTTCCAGATAAGAAAAGTGATTTGGTGGAGTTCTCACCGACGGTACAACAAGTGGGATGTCTTCGAAAAACTAGCAAATGATCCAAATATCAAAAGATACCTTCCTATTACGAATAAGTATAAAGAAATATCACAGTTAATACCCATGTTTAAAAAGTACAGTTCTGTTTACTTAAAATCAGCACGTGGGACAGGGGGCGGAGGAGTCATAAGAATTCGTCCGGAACCTGGTGGGGGTTATGAGTGGAGTCAGCACGGTTCAGAATTAATTACGAAAAAATTGCTTACGTTAAAGGAATTATCTCAAGAAATAGCACGATTTTACCGAAAAAGAGAAATCATTTTTCAAGAGGGTATTAATCTTTTGTCAATGGGCGGAAGACTAGTTGACTTTCGGGGAGATCTTCAGAAGAATGGGAAGAATCAATTGTACTATAGTTATATCAATGCTCGCATTGGAGAAGAGGGCTCGCCTATCGCTTCCCGTACAACAGCGGAACGCAAGGTGTTATTTGATGAATTTATCGAGCAATACATGAATGGAGATTGGGGCAACAAAGAGAAATTAAGAAGAAGAGTGCATCATTTCTTGCGGACAACCTACACAACGATGGAAAAATATTATGGTCCTCTGGGAGAACTGGGCATTGACTTTGGAATTGATCATAATTGGAAGATTTGGCTTATCGAATGTAATAAAACACCTCATCGAAAGAATTTAAAGTATTTGTACCCGCGTGATCAACGAATTTCAGTGTGGGTAAGAGCATTGGAGTATTCGAAGTACCTCTACCAACGGCAATTGAAGAGTAAAGCTGTGGAACGTGATAAGGTAAAATAAAGAAGTGCAGTGAATGAGGTTGACAAACAAGAAGGATCTGATTACAATATTAATTATCAAAGAGATTACTTTATTGCTTAAAAGCGTTTAAGTGAAGAAGTGCGAAAAAGAAAATAATAGATTATCGTAAAGCAACGAAGTAATGTAGGCAAAAGCAGCATCAGAGACTGAGTGGAAGCTGAGAACTCAGGCTAGGCCGTACATGAATTACACTGCTTAAAGTAACAATACGGTAATCGACCTGATTGAGTGGACAAAGACAGTGCTGAACAGAAGAGCTGAGAGTAGAGTTTAGGTTTTTGATTAGAAGAGAAGAGGACGTGGCAAACCTCCTCTAAGTGAGAAAGGTAGTCAGCTAATGTCTTGTCAAATAGGGTGGTAACGCGGAACTTCTCCGTCCCTAACGAGGACTGAGAAGGTTTTTTGTGTTCACCAAAAGTTCAGGGGCCTGTCCCCGTAACAAATTGTACGGGGACAGGCCCCTGACAATTTCGGAAAAAAGGAGGATTTTGAGATGACTAAGGAGACGGATGAGAACGTGGAGATGTTATCGAATGTTCGACGTTGGGAGGCTGTGACGGTTGTTGGGATGATTTTAGCAATAATTGGGGTATCGTTAATTTATTTGGACGCACAGCCTCATGTCCCGATTTTCTTATCGATCATTTTCCTTGTGATATTTAATATGTGGAAAAAACAACCTTGGTCCCTTGTAGAGGAAGGGATGGTTCGAGGCGTTAAATCAGGTATTATACCAATTATTATTTTTATTCTTATCGGGATATTAATCGCTGTTTGGATGCAATCAGGAACGATTCCTACATTGATTTTCTACAGTTTCCAAGTGATTTCGACAGAATACTTTTTGCCAAGTGTATTTGTCGTAACAGCGGTTGTCGGTATGGCAGTTGGGAGTTCATTTACCACTGCATCTACAATCGGGATTGCGTTTATGACGCTCGGCAGTGTGTTAGGCATGGATCTTGCCATGACAGCCGGAGCAGTCGTATCTGGTGCGTTACTTGGCGATAAGATGAGTCCGCTATCGGATACGACAAATTTGGCATCATCCGTATGTAAAGTTGATTTATTTGAGCATATTCGTCATATGATGTGGACGGCGATTCCAGCCTTTTTCATTAGTTTGGTTCTATTTTTCTTAATTGGCCGTACCCAGCAAACGACGGAAACAACGGAAGTAAATGCATGGCTAATAACGTTAAATGAAACGACACATGTTCACTGGGCAGCCCTGATCCCGGCTGTTATGATGGGGATACTAGCGATTCGAAAAAAACCAGCAATTCCTACGATGCTAGCAGGAATTGTAGCAGGATTTATTATCGCAATAATTTTTGATGGGCAGCTTGCACTAGCAGATTGGATGGTAACAATCCAAGACGGCTTTACAATTTCAACGGGAAACGAAGAATTGGATAGCCTATTGAACCGCGGTGGGATTCAAAGCATGATGTGGGCAGTATCGCTATTACTCTTAGCCCTCAGTATGGGAGGGGTTCTTTCCCGTTTGGCGATTATCGAAAATGTCATTGGCGCAATCCGTTCTCTCGTTAATACGAGAGGAAAAGCCGTCTTGTCAACAGTTCTTTCAGCGATCGGCATTAACGTCAGCCTTGGCGAGCAATACATGAGTGTTGTGTTAACAGGTGAAGCCTATGGCAAGCACTACGAGAAGCTTGGGCTCAAAGGCAAGCATTTATCCAAAACGTTGGAATCTGGCGGAACAGTGATTAACCCTCTTATTCCATACGGTGTGAGTGGTGTATTTATGGCAAGTGTTCTTGGTGTTCCGGTCCTTTCCTTCTTGCCATTCGCATTTTTCTGTTTGCTTTGTCCAATCATCACAATTATTTATGGATTTACAGGGGTTAGCATGAATGATGGAGGGCCAAATGATGCATTTGTAAATAAAGACGTTGAAGAAAAGAAATATGCTTAAAAATCCGTGGGGCTTATCCCACGGATTTTTTTTATAGTAAAAACGGATGAGTCGCTCTACTTTTGAGTAGAAACAGAAATGAAGAATGTTCTGTACTTTTTGCAAAATCGCCTAATTACTATTAGCAGGGTGAAGGTTAACCACCATCAAAATAAAAGGCTCTTTTCTAAAAGATTGTTGCTATTTGTTTTTTGAGCGTTAGGCAAGCGCATGCTTGCCCTGTCACGCATAGCGTGACAGCTTTTTCAAGTCAAATGATAGTGGAGGACAAATTCATTTGTCCGTAACATCATTTGACTTGAAAAAACGCTCAAGAAGCAATAAATTTTACGAAAACAGCCAAATAAAACAACCTGAAAATGAAGAGTTAACTTCACTTTCAGGTCACGATTAAAAACAGTTTATCTTGCTGCTTTTTGCAGTTTGTGGATAACGTTTAACGAACGTCCAGTTCCTATTGCGACTGATTCGAGAGGGTTTGGAGCTACGTGAACAGGTACAACAATTTCATCACTTAGCCAGTCCTGGATCCCGTTTAAAAGGGCACCGCCCCCGGTTAGGATGACGCCACGGTCAACAATGTCACCACTGAGTTCAGGAGGACAGTCTTCTAATGTGGCACGAATTGCTTCCAAGATTGATAATAACGACTCTCGAATGGCTCCTTGAATTTCTCTGGAATGGAGTGTAATTGTTTTTGGAAGACCTGTAACAAGGTCGCGACCGCGAACATCCATCGAAAGCTCTTCATGGTCAAGGAGTGCATAAGCGATCGTCATTTTAATTTCTTCACCGGTTCGATCACCGATTAATAGATTGTAGTTTTTGCGTACATAGTGAACAATATCTTCATCCATCTGGTCACCACCAACGCGAATAGAATTACAGGACACAACACCACCGAAGGAAATAATTGCCACTTCAGTCGTTCCACCACCAATATCCACAACGACGTTAGCGATTGGCTCTTCGACAGGAAGGTCTGCACCAATTGCAGCGGCAACAGGTTCTTCAATTAAATCTACATGCTTGGCACCACAGTTCTTTACAGCATCATGAATAGCTCGTCTTTCTACTGAAGTAGAGCCAGAAGGAGTACAAACAACTACACTTGGCTTGCGAACTGAAAAGCCGAGTTTTTTGCTTACTTTTTTCATGATTTCCTTGAGCATACTCGTTGTTACTTGATAGTCAGCGATCACGCCGTCTTTCAATGGACGAATCGCAACAATATTCTCAGGAGTTTTGCCGACCATATTTTTTGCATCATTTCCGATAGCAAGTACATTTTTGGTTTGCAAGTCTATAGCAACAACAGATGGTTCGTTAAGTACGATCCCTTTGTTTTTTGTATATACTAATATGTTCGCGGTTCCTAAGTCGATCCCGATTTGTGTATTTGAAAACATGTGAAATCCTCCAAGTATCTTAATTTACATTTATTATATATCTTCTTTGACTCTACCAGATTTGTAGGGGTTGAAAAGACATTAAATTATGGAAAAATGTCAGAGAGTATGTCATTTCCCGGGAAAAGAATGATGCTTTTTCCACTATTTTGTAACACTATAATATATATGAAGAAATATTGGCAGAAAATGCAGGATATTGGAATAAAGCCGACTTTTTCGATATGATTTAAATATTAAAATTTCTAAGTAGGTGGTCACATGTGCGGAAAACGAGATACATTTTTGTTAAATGCTGAGCAAAAAGAACGAGCTGAAGTCATTGAAGCCTTACTTCCTAAATTTAGAAAACGAGCCGACAAGCTTGACGAAAATGCAGAGTTTCCTTTCGAAAATTTTGCTGACCTGAAGGCTGAAGGGATCTTTCACCTTACCGTACCGAAAAGGTTCGGTGGAGATGAAGTATCGCTTTACGATTACCTTTTAGTTCAAGAACAAATTGCCCAAGGAGATGCTGCTACATCTTTAAGTCTTGGCTGGCATAATGGAATTATTATGCAGCTGAAAGATACACAGAAATGGGAAGAGGAAAGGTTTCAATTTATTTGTGAGGAAGTGGTTAAAGACGGCGTACTTCTAAATAGTGCAGCGACTGAGCCCGCTACTGGAAGTCCTGCAAGAGGAGGGAAGCCGGAAACGACAGCAAAACGAGTTGGAGAGAACCAATATGAAATTTCCGGCAAGAAAACGTTTACTTCACTAGCACCTATTTTAGATTACTTTATCGTTACGGTGAAGATAGAGGAGACGGATGAAGTTGGAGAGTTTCTAATTCCGAGAAATAGTAAAGGACTTCGTATTGAAGAGACGTGGGATACTCTTGGAATGCGGGCGACGCGTAGTGATGATCTCATTCTTGACCGTGTAAAGGTTAGTGCAGAGGCTTGGGTGGCCACTCGTCACCCGGGACATGGCAGTGGACCACAAGGCTGGCTCCTCCACATACCTGCTTGTTATTTGGGAGTGGCAAAAGCAGCAAGAGATGATGCTATCGAATTTGCGAAGACATATCAGCCTAGCAGCCTCAATCATCCTATAAAAGATGTGCCAGAAGTCAGAAGAAAGACCGCGGAAATGGATATTGAGCTTATGAAAGCAAGACATTTTATGTATCACATAGCTGAATTGTGGGACCGTTATCCTGAACAAAGAAGCCATTTGGGAGCAGAACTAGCAGCGGTTAAAACGGTGGCAACCAATGCGGCAGTTCAAGTAGTCGACTTAGCGATGAGAATCGTCGGAGGCCAAAGTTTATTCAAATCGAAACCATTTGAGCGCTATTATCGTGATGTTCGGTCGGGACTACACAACCCTCCATCTGATGACATCACGACCATGATTTTAGCCAATCGAGCATTTCCAAAAGAAGGTCATTAACTTGAGAAAGGAGCTGATCCGATTAGGCAGCTCCTTTCATTATTAAGATATATGAGTATGTCATTAGCTCAGAAATCATTCATATTAAAAGCAACAATACATACGAAAAGAGCCATAATTAAAAGTGAAATAGTAAACATGTCTGATGCCTTCATAATTTTGAGCAAAGGGGATAATCATTTTAAGATAAATAAAAGGCCGGCCGTTACACTGTTTCTCTGATCTGTTACTCATCCAAAGCCTCAATGGATTCAGCTTCCGCTTGAGCAGGATAACTTTCCATAATAGTGGAAGTGCTGACACGAACGAGCTGTCCTTCTTCATATTGCTTTGTATGTTCTACCCCGCTAAACCAGTAAGCACCGCCAACATCGGCATTGAGAATGTTTTCTCCGCTTATTTCAACCGCTTCCTCTTTTGAAATATTTTCGACTACTAAGAAGGATTCATCTGAGATCTCAACGATTCGACCTTCAATACCGGTTTGATCTTCGGGTTCAATTTTCATGATTCCCGTTTTCTAAACCACAAGCTCCTAATGTAAAAAAGCCTAATAGAAGTATGGTTGGTTTCAACAAAAACCACACAAGTCATCAGCTCCTTTGCTTCTTTGATGGTAAATGTGTGATTGTTGTTTCAACTCTGAAGGTATAAAATAATTATAATAAGGAGGAGATTTCGCAGAATGATAAAAGGCAAAGTACGATCTTTAAATGTCGGGAAAGCGAAGACAATTTCAAGGGACGGAGAAAAAGAAATACTGTCTGCCATTGTAAAAAGACCTGTATCTGAAGCGTTATTTTTGTCTAAAGTCAAGCTTCTTGGAGACGAGCAAGCCGACCTGATTAACCATGGTGGAGAAGATAAAGCGGTGTGTGTTTATTCCTACGAGCATTATAATTATTGGCACAAAAAACTTAATAAATCTATGGAACCCGGGGCATTTGGAGAAAACATTACAGTGATGGATTTGTTAGAGACAAATGTTTGTATTGGAGATACCTTCAAGTGGGGGGAGGCTGTAGTACAGGTATGTCAACCACGTCATCCGTGCTATAAGTTAGCGAAGCGTCATCAAGTAAAAGAACTTCCCCTTTATGTTCAAGAGACCGGTTATTCAGGGTTTTATTTACGGGTGTTAAAGGAGGGAACCGTCACAGTTGACGATCCCCTATTGCTCACTGATCGTCAAACAGAAACGACGATTGCTCAGGTGAACAGACTTAACTTTCAAGATCAAGACAATGTTGAAGGATTACAAGCATTAGTAGAACTTCCTCAGCTTGCCGATAGTTGGCGTAGTATTGTTGAGAAACGTCTACAAATGCTAATCTGAAATAAATGAAGACAGGTGCTACCGCGGTAGCACCTGCCCATCGTTCAAGCTTCGTTCTTAAATCAACATTCCTGCAATCGAGGCACTAAGAAGTGATGCAAGCATACCCGCAGTAATCGCGCGAATACCCATGCGTGCGATGTCTTTGCGTCGTTCAGGTGCAAGTTTTCCTAATCCGCCAAGCAAAATGCCTAAACTAGATAAGTTGGCAAAACCGCAAAGCGCAAATGTGATAATGGCTACGGATTTAGGTGAGAGGTTTTCAATTTCTGGTGCAAAAGCTAGGTAAGCGACAAATTCATTTAAAACAAGCTTTTGACCGATAAAACCACCAGCATAGATCGCTTCATCAAAAGGGACGCCAATGGCTATTGCAAGTGGGGCAAATGCGTATCCTAAAATTTGTTCTATCGTAAGACCTTCGACATTAAACAAGCTGCCAATACCCCCAAGAATGCCGTTGGCTAAGGCAATTAGCGCGATGAAGGCAATTAACATCGCACCGATATTTAGTGCAAGCTGTAAACCAACACTGGCACCTCGTGCGGCAGCGTCTATCACGTTAGCGGAATCCGTGTCTTTTTCCATTTCTAAGTTTTCTGCTCGCTCCTCGTGATTCGTTTCAGGCACCATTATTTTTGCTAAAATTAATGCTGCAGGTGCAGCCATAAAGCTTGCAGCTAGAAGGTAGTCAAGTGGAACGCCAAGGATCGCATAACCAACAAGAACAGAACCGGCAACCGAGGCTAACCCCCCGGTCATAATGGCAAAGAGCTCGGAATTTGTCATTTTAGCGATGTATGGTTTGACGACGAGCGGTGCTTCTGTTTGCCCTAAAAAGATGTTCGCAGCAGCGGATAATGATTCTGTTTTACTCGTTCCTAATATTTTGGCTAAAAAGCCACCTAATATTTTAACAACCCATTGCATTAAGCCGACATAATAAAGGACGGATAAAAGAGAAGAGAAGAAGATAACAACCGGTAATACTTCAAACGCAAAGACCATACCGACATTTTCTGCTTCAAAAATCCCGCCAAATAGAAAGTCGATTCCCTCATTTGCATACTCAATAACCTGCGAAACACCATACGTTAACCATTCTAACGCGGCTTTTCCTGCTTCCCATTTTAATACGATAAATGCAAAGGTGATTTGAATCGCCAAACCACCTAAAACAGTTCTTAAACTAATGGCTTTTCTATTTGTTGAGAGTAGAAAAGCAATCCCTAATACAACGAAAATACCAAAAATACCCCATAATATGTCCACTTCGTTCACTCCTTATGTATAATAACTCAGATCATAACTCTCCAAAAGTAGGCTATCCTCATTGCATTCATACTTTAGTTATTGAATATTTTTAGAGTACGTAAAAGCCCTTACATAATAAGGTCTACAACTTCAGGCGTTTTTATGTCTGAAAAAAATGCACAAGTTGAATCGTACCAAACGATTGAAACTGTGTAAATGTTATAATAAAAAAATATAGATTCCTGTTAAAAAGGGAGGATTACATTGAAATATAATGGTAAATATGGATGCCCGGACCATGACCCCCGGTTTAAAATTGCCAATCGTGAAGCAATCATCGGTGTCATTCTCGTCATAATAAATTTTGCTTGGTGGTATGGATTTGCTTATGGTATGGGCTCAAAACCTGTAGAGGAATACACATTTATTTTTGGGATGCCTGCATGGTTTTTTTACAGTTGTGTTGTAGGCTTTTTGTTAATGGTCGTCCTTGTGACGGTCGTTGTGAAGTTTTACTTTAAGGATGTTTCGTTTGATGAAGAAGAGGAGGGTGAGGATCGATGAATACTCCGGTAATCACAGCCCTCTTCGGGTTTCTTATCCTAATTTTTGCAATTGGATTCTGGTCATCAAAGAATGTGAATCGAAAAGGAAGCGGGTTTTTGCAAGAATATTTTCTCGGAAGCCGTGAGCTTGGCGGGTTTATTTTAGCGATGACGATGATTGCTACATACGGCAGTGCCTCAAGCTTTGTTGGTGGGCCTGGAGTTGCCTATACTCAAGGACTTGGCTGGGTGCTCCTAGCGATGGCTCAAGTAGCAACAGGGTACTTTGTCCTTATGGTTCTTGGTAAAAAGTTTGCGATTATGGCGAGAAAGTATAAAGCTATTACTCTTGTTGACTTTTTAAAACATCGATATAACAGTAAGTGGGTCGTCCTATTTTCGGCTTTTAGCATTATTATTTTCCTATTTTCAGCAATGGCGGCTCAGTGGGTAGGCGGCGCTCGATTAATTGAATCTTTAACCGGCTTAACGTATACGTCAGCATTGTTTATTTTTGCGGTCGCCGTTCTTCTGTATGTGATTATCGGCGGATTCCGAGCTGTAGTGGTGACAGACACTGTACAAGGCGTGGTCATGTTTGTCGGAACATTGATTATCCTAATCGGGACGATCATAGCCGGTGGGGGGATTACCAACATCATGTCTGATTTGATGGCAGAGAATCCGAACCTCGTGACGCCGTTCGGTCATGATGGCAGTTTAACGCCTGCTTACGTGTCTTCGTTTTGGATCCTCGTCGGTGTCGGAGTTGTAGCCCTTCCTCAAGTAACTGTTCGTGCAATGTCGTATCGAAATAGTCAGGCGATGCATCGAGCGCTTATTGTCGGGACAATTGTGGTTGGCTTTATTATGCTTGGAATGCACTTAATCGGTGTGTTCGCGCGTCCAATTCTTCCTGGTGTCGATGTTCCTGATCAAGTGATGCCGATGATAGCGATGGAAGTGCTTCCAGCTTGGCTTGCTGGAATTGTGTTAGCAGCACCTTTGGCAGCTATCATGTCCACTGTCGATTCACTATTACTTATTGTTAGCTCGGCCGTTGTGAAAGACGTCTATTTAAACTATGTAAAACCTGATGCTTCAAATGAACGAGTAAGAAAAATCAGTTTTGGCGTGACAGCTGTGTTAGGCGTCCTTGTTTTCGGATTAGCTTTAAGCCCACCTGACCTTCTTATTTGGCTTAATCTTTTTGCTTTTGGAGGTCTTGAGGCTGCTTTTATCTGGCCTGTCATTATGGGTCTCTATTGGAAACGTGCCAATAAATACGGAGCTTTGTCTTCCATGGTCGTTGGAGCTACCTCTTACCTACTCATCCATCAATTTTGGACCGATCCGTTTGGGATGCACTCCGTCGTTCTTCCAGTCTTGCTGTCGTTTATCTGTTTTGTCATTGGAAGTCTTGTTACGCAACATAAAAATGTAAGAGAGCTTGCTCTTTAAAACTCCCCCTGAAAAGGAGAACGTATTTTATGGAACGCAACCTTCAAAAGTCAGCCATCTATGGTTTTTTACTCACACTCGGCTTAGCGATCTTATTTGTCGATTATAAAGAAACATATAGCAATGGATCTTCAGTGGTTACGACTTATGTTCCCGTTTATGATTATGTCATTTCTCTGCTTCGCTATAGCGTGGTTGGTAGTTTTATCGGGCTCGTTGTCGGCTGGTGGCATCAGAAGTCTAAGGTAAAAAAAGAAGGCAAGTCTTACTATCTAGAAGTGTTTGTCGCTGTATTCGTATTAGCGATAG
Organism: Alteribacter populi; assembly: GCF_002352765.1. Taxonomy (NCBI): domain Bacteria; kingdom Bacillati; phylum Bacillota; class Bacilli; order Caryophanales; family Bacillaceae; genus Alteribacter; species Alteribacter populi. The sequence continues at coordinate 3,915,649 of NZ_KZ293963.1, forward strand.
CAGCAAGCCTGCTTTTTTCAATGCTTGGGATTTGATAAAGGGATATAGATAGGGGCTTGTTCTGGCACCCATTTTTTGAACGTGAATGAACGTCATCATTCACGTTTTTCTTGATGTATTGCTTTTCGGTTCCACGATAAAGGTTGAAACTTAACCAAAAGCTCAATCGTAACCAATCATAACGAATCACAAAAGAGAGGAATGAGCAGTATTGACAGCATGGTCCCCTACTAAAAAGATCGAACAATTGTCATTTAATGAGCATTCACTGAAAAGAGCAACGGCGTGGACATTTTTAGATACGAAAACACGTCTATTAATTGCGGCAATGTATGCAAATCAGGAACGTAAATTAGATGGCAAAGCCTTTAAAAAGTTTGCCGATTGGATTAAAAAAGAATCGTCAGCCTGGTCTTATTTACGATCTAACCTTCGTTTCTCTGTCGCAGCGAACTTAGATTTACAAACGGAAGATCCGAAACGAGCCTTCAAAACGATGATGAAAATATACGATCAACTCGTATCAGCAGGCTTTCAGCGTCATAATGGAACGTATCTCGGAGCACTCTCTTTTACGCTTCAACATCCGGAAGCTGACCAGCCATTTATCGATGAACAGTGTGAGCGAGCAATCACTCTTTTTCGCGGCTTGAAAAAACAGCAATACCTACTTACCAACACGTATGATTATCCACTCATCGTTCTACTTGCACTATCACGAGAAGCTGATATTGACAAGATCGTCGATGAAGTATCGCTGAAATATGATGCATTAAGACAGGGGAATTGGAAGCGAGGAAACGACTTGCAAGGGCTAACTCACATTTTGTCTCTTGATGAAGAGTCGCATGATAATGAAATGATTCAAAAGGTCAATCACCTTTATGAAGATTGGGAACGCATCATGGGGAGAGTTAAGCCCGCATATTACAGTGAAATCGGTGTACTCGCCGTGAGAAAAGCTGTGCGTGAGGATCTTGTCACCGTCCAAGAAACACGGGATCACATCCTTTCTCTTAAATCCTTCCGTTGGCACAAAGATCTTTCCACGCAAATTGCGACTCAGTTTATAGCGGGAACAGATCTTGCAGAGTCACCGATAGAAGGACATATGGTTACAACCATGGCCATTTTGCAACAAGCTGAAATGGCGGCAATGATGGCTTCAATTACAGCAAGCACCGCAGCAACAAATAGTAACAATTAGCATGGGATACTCCATAATGGGGGAGAGTCAGGGATGAAAGACTCTTTCATTAAGGCTGTTTTCGGAAAGTTTGTTGCTTTTTGAGCGCTTTTTCAAGTTAAATGATGTTACGGACAAATGAATTTGTCCTCCACTATCAATTGACTTGAAAAAGCTGTCACGCTATGCGTGACAGGGCAAGCATGCACTTGCCTACGCTCTAAAAACAAATAGCAACAATCTTTTAGAAAAGAGCCTTTATTAAAGCTTTTTGCTATTAGAGCGTTGCTAGGTTTTCTACGATTATGCAAGCATCAGTGAATGGTGGAATAGAAGGTAGAAAATTGAAAAATAGAAGGGCTAAATAACTAATAATAGAAAAGGAATATCTCTATAATTGTCGAAGAAGGTAAATTTAGGACGTTATTATAAAGGAAGATGATATTTGGAGGGATGACTTATGCCTGTTTACAATAAACTTGTTCGTGATCGTATTCCAGAGGTGATTGAAAGTACTGGAAAAAAAGCAAACTTTATGACTTTAAATGAGGCAGATTTTGCTCAGCAAGCAAAAGAAAAATTAAAAGAAGAGGTAGAAGAGTATTTCAACGCCGAATCTGATAGAGATTCTATTGAAGAATTAGCGGATATTATGGAACTTTTACATAGCCTTGCTGGAATTCATGGAGCAACACCAGAAGAACTGGAAAAGGTGCGCGTTCGAAAAGCAAAAAACCGAGGAGCATTCAATAAATGGTTATTTTTAAAAGAGGTTGAAGATGAGTAAGGTAAAGCTTATAACAGAGCAATTAATCGATGATATTACGGATGATATTGAGAAGGCAACAGCGGTTTACATGCTTGTATCGTTTTCGATGAAATCAGGGGTGAGTCTCCTTGCTCCTGCTTTAAAAAGAGCAGCCGAACGAGGAGCTGAAATCAAAATCTGCACTGGTGACTATATGTATGTGACACAACCCGAGGCGCTCAAGATGCTTCATTCCATTCATCCGGACATCACGATTCGCTTGTGGAAAGGAAAAGGAAGATCTTTTCACCCAAAGGCTTATTTAATGAACTTTGAGCAGGAAGAAGGAGTACTTTATGTAGGTTCTTCTAATTTATCCGGGTCAGCGCTAACGAATGGAATAGAGTGGAATGTATCTGTAGAACGTTCAGCCGCAGAGGAAAGCTTTGATCTTGCTCTAGAAAAATTCATGAATATTTATCTTCACGAACAAACGGTACCAGTAAATAGCGAAACGATTTCGACTTACGAAAAGGATTATGAAGAAGCGCACCAATCCTTACCTGACCATTTTAAAGAATGGTTAAAAGAACAAGAAATTCCCCTTATGTTTAATGAACAAGCAGTCGATCACGAGAGTGTTGTGCAGGAAGAAAGAGAGTCTTATGTAAACAAAAAAGAAATTTCTCCGCGACATGCACAATTAGAAGCATTAGAATCGCTAGAGCGGACAGTGGAAGAGGATTACTCAAAAGCGATGGTCGTTATGGCTACTGGGCTTGGTAAAACCTACTTAGCAGGTTTTTTTGCACAAAAATATAAGCGAGTACTCTTTGTCGCACATCGGGAAGAAATCCTTTATCAAGCAAAGAAATCGTTCGATCATATTATGCCAGACAAAACTAAAGGAATCGTCAATGGTCAATTCAAAGATAGAGATTGTGAACATGTTTTTGCCTCAATATTTACGCTTGCTCGTGATAAGGAACTGCACAAACTTGACCGACAAGACTTTGATCTTGTCATTGTCGATGAATTTCATCATGCAGCAGCAAATTCTTATCAATCTCTATTAGAGTATTTTCAACCGAAATTTCTATTAGGTTTAACCGCTACACCCGACCGTATGGATGGAAAAGATGTTTTTAATTTGTGTGATGGAAATGTTGCCTATCAATTACATTTTATCGATGCTATTCAAAAAAAGTGGCTAAGTCCTTTTCATTACTACGGAGTTTACGAAGACACAGACTATTCTCAAATAACATGGTTAGGGACAAGATATGATGAGGAGGAGCTTTTAGCTGCTCAATTAAAAGAAAGTATGGCAGAACATATATTTAAGTCATGGAAAAAACATAAACAATCCAGAACACTAGCTTTTTGCTCTTCTGTCAAACAGGCAGAATTTTTAAATCGTTATTTCCGTTCAAAAGGAGTCCGGTCTGTAAGTCTTACTGCTCAGTCAAGAGAGATGACACGGCCTGAAGCGATAAAAAGGATTAGTAACGAGGAATTAGAGGTTATTTTTACAGTTAATTTATTCAATGAAGGTACAGATATTCCTTCGATTGATACACTTCTTTTTGTTCGCCCTACGGAATCACTTACTGTATTTACGCAACAAGTGGGAAGAGGGCTCCGTTTATTTGATGGAAAGAAACATTGTGTAATCATTGATCTGATAGGAAACTATCGAAATGCAGATATTAAGCTCCAACTATTTAATGTGGAGCGAGAGAAGGAAACTAAAACGAGTAAAGCAAAGGTGTTACCGGAAATACCGGCAAATTGCTATCTCGAATTGGATACCACAGTCATCGATTTATTTAAAGAATTAAAACGTAAACAACAGCCTCGTAAACAAAAGATTGTGGTTGCTTACGAAGGGTTAAAAGAAGAATTGGGCAGAAGACCAACCTATTTAGAGTTTCACAGACAAGCGAACGAGGACAGTAAAGCTATTAAACAAGAGTTTGGTTCTTATCCTGGCTTTCTTAACTGGGCAGACGAACTTACTGATTTGGAGAAAGCGGCTTTCTCTGAAGGGACAGACTGGTTGGAGGAAGTCGAGAGAACGAGCATGAGTAAGAGCTATAAAATGGTTGTTTTATTTTTTATATTGGAAAGAGGGCAACAGGAATGGTTGAAACCAGTCAAGCCAGACGAAGTTGCTCCATTTTTCATCGATTATTTTATGGCGAAAGAATATCGAAAGAGAGTCGATTTTAATGATAAAACGACGCGTTCTTTAACAGTCAATAAGGCTGCTAAATTAATCCGATCGATGCCTATGACAAAGTGGAGTGGATCAAGTAAAGGGTTACTTTCATTTGAGGACGATGTCTTTTCATTAAACTTTCAATTATCAGCTGAAAGTGAAAGGCATATTTATGAATGGACTCTCCAAATTTGTGAATTCCGACTTGAGAGTTATTTTGAAAAGAAAAATCAGCGGTTGGAAAACAATCGTCATTAGGATTGGCGTCTGTTTTCTAGTGATTATACCGACAAAACTCGACAATTAGATCCGGTGACCATTTCCTATCCGCTTCCTTTTTAGCTCAATTATCGGGGTTTTTAGAGATTATTTTCTTGAATTAGGAAAATAGAGGGAAATCATTGGGTCTGAATGACCGTGTTGATGGAAATTTTCGCAAGTGAACTTGTAAGTTATCAATTTATTATTGAGTCATAATACTTTAAGATAAAAGTAGGTGTTCAATAATGGATAAAAAACTCTAATAGACGAGTGAGGGTTTCTTATCTAAGTCTAGCGAATGTGGAAAAGTGTGGTTGAGACCTATCGCTGACTTTTTTACCAAGGGCGTGTTGGGAGATGAACGGATGAACGGGAAGATACTGAAATATCATCGTTTGAAACAGCGGAAGAAGCAGGATGAAGTATGTAAGGGGATATGTTCTGTTTCTTATTATAGTAAGATTGAAAATGATCAAATTGATGTGAGTCAGGATTTAATGGAACAATTAATGAGCCGGTTGGAGATTCATGAAACGGGTAAATCTGTTCATGATGAAAATCAGCTCAAATCTCTCATCCATCAGTTTAATGAGTTGGTGATCGACAGGGAAGTACAGAAAGCAGATAATTTAAGCTTTCAACTTCATGACCAACTCCAGTATTCACAAAATCCTCATCTTCTTGTGTTTTATGAAATCGTACTTGCTCGCTTGAATTTCTTGAAGAATGAATTTGCGAGTGCGGAAGTTCTAATTGAGAAGAATGAAGTTTTCGTAAAGGAAATAGAAGAGTCGGAGCTTAGATTCCACTTCTTAAAAATGAAAAGTGTATACGTGTATTTTAATCAGGATTTTCAACAATCACTCAAGTACCTTCGGCAAGCAGATGAGATACGGATGACTCTTCATCTACCTCATAAAGATGTCGTTGATTTGTATTATATGTTGGGTTTAACCGCGTATCGAGTGAATGATATTAATTTGAGTATGTTTTATGTAAATGAAGCTGTAAAAGTTTATGATAGTCACTACGATTATCATCGAAGTGGTGACTGTCGGTTATTGTTAGGTCTTTGCTATAAGGGATTGAAGAAGTATTCGGAGGCCGAAAAGCAATATGACCTGGCTATGAAATTAGCAAAAAACATCCAGCAGGTGCATCTCGAGTCAAAAGTGATGCAAGCGAAGGGGGAGCTTTATGCTGCCATGGACAGGTCGTTGGAGGCGATCCATTTGTTTCAGATGAGCTACCGTTTGCGTCAAGGAACAAAGCGTCTCATTTGTGTCCATTCGATTCTGGAAGAGTTTTATAAGTTGGGGCTATATAGTGAACTGACAAGCTGGATTGAACATGGTTTTGAAACCTTGAAGGAAAACGAAAAAAAATCTGGAAATTTTTTAATAATGCAATATTACTATCATTTTATGTTTTATAAGCACATTGCTTCTCAAAGTGACAGCGATGAGTTAGAAAAAGTTTTAAAAGATGAGATTGTGCCATTTTTTGATGAAAATTTTCGAGATGAGTATATTTATAAATATGGGCGTTTCCTCGCTGAAGTGTACGAACGGAAGCAGCACTATCGAAAGTCAGTGGGCTTCTATAAGAAGGCGATGAGGGCACTTGAGAGGTTAAACCATGATTAAGTGATTATAGGATTAGGTAACCTGGCTTTTTGCTGGGTTATTTTTATGTCGATTTTTTGGGATATTGATTTCTTAAGATAAAAGAACACCATTGAGACTTAATAACATGCGGTTCTCCTTAGATTATACTAAAAAGCCCCGTTGAAGCGCTGAACTGCCCCCTGTCAAGTAGACAGTGGAAATAATAAAAATGATTTAAGCGGCTTTAGCTCTATATTCCTTAGGGCTAAGGCCGTTTAATCTTTTTTGGTATCTTTCATGATGATAAAAATGGATGTACTCATCTATCGCAGTAGTAAGTTCCTCAAATGTCTTATATTTATGTAAATAATACTTCTCACATTTCAATGTCCCAAAAAAAGACTCCATTGGTCCATTATCAATACACCGACCAACTCGTGACATGCTTTGTGTCATCTCTGTCGCATCTATCTTACGTTTGAACCCTTTAGAGGTGTATTGAAATCCACGATCACTATGGATAAGAGGATGTTCTCCATTCAATAGTACTGTGGCTTGATCAAGTGTCTTGAATACGAGTTGATTATTATTGGAGTGTCCTAGAACATAACTTATAATGGATCCGTCATAAAGATCACGAATCGCACTTAAATAGGCCTTTTTTGATTGGCCATACTTAAATTCTGTAACGTCCGTTACCCATTTTTCATTTGGTTTTTCGGCTGTAAATTCACGATTTAATATATTGTCTGCCACATGTTGAGGTGTAGAGCGTTTATTTGCTTCTTCTTGACACGAATGACAGAGCGTAATCCAGCCACTTTCATCAACCGATAGATTCTTTTATGATTAAGCTTCTCCTCGAACTTTCTATTCATGTGAAGGGTCATTTGACGATAACCAAATATGCCATCAACTTTTTCATGGAGTGTTTTCATCTCTTTGATGATTTCCTTATTCAGTATTTCTCTGGATGTAGGAGTACGATTTATCCACTTATAGTATGCAGATCGTGCAATATCAGCAATTTCACAAAGTAAACTAATGCTTAAATTCTCTTTTTCATGAAGCTCCTGAATAGCGATATACTTATCCTCAAATCGGATTTGGCTTATTTTCGCCTCCTTTCGATCTCCTCTAACTTTTTTAAGAACAAATTCTCCGCACGTAACCGTTCATTTTCTCTTTCTAACCTTTTCATTTGAAGGTTGATTTTCTCTTCTGGAGTTAGCTTAGCTTCTTCTTTCTTATGACCACGTTTATCTTTTAGCGCTTCATCTCCGCCATCTTCGTACTTCTTAACCCATTGATAGACTTGTTGATAAGAAACATTATAAGTATTAGCTGCTTCTTGATAGTCTTTTCCGTTCCCCAAGCAATCAATTACAATTTGTATGCGTTCTTCCCAAGTCGTTTTTCTTCCCTTAGTCATAGAGCTCGTCCTTTCTTGTGACGTATCCTTTAAATCTCTATGACTATTATACTTCTTTACTCAACCTCTGAGGACCGAAGCATCCGATATTTCATACAATCTAGCAACCTCACGTATGGAATACTTCCCAGACAGACAATCTCTAATGGCAGCTAGCTTCAATTCCTTAGAATACTTTTTCCAAGTAGAAGACTCTTTTAGACCTTCCAAACCATACTTATCAAACTTGTGTTTCCAGTCCAAAATCGTTGAATGGTGCACGTTATATTTTGACTCAAGTTCATATGTTGAACAATGCTCATCTAATTCCTTTAATATCTCGTATTTCTCCTCTGCAGAGTAAGATCTTTTGGACATAATAAATACTCCCCCATAAGCAGCCAGATTTTTATTTTTTAATCTGTCTACCTAAAGGGGAGCATATCACGCAAAGCTTCAGTGGGGCATATTTATATTAGCGATTATCAATCGTTTCCGGATATAGGTCGTGTTGTACGAGACGTTGTTCGGCAAACCTTTCCCATTTTGTTTCAGGCTTTCCGTAATTTACGTACGGATCGATGGAAATGCCACCACGTGGAGTGAACTTCCCCCATACTTCAATGTAACGAGGGTCCATAAGCTCAACCAGGTCATTTAGAATTTTATTCATACAATCTTCGTGGAAATCTCCGTGATTACGAAAGCTAAACAAATATAGCTTCAAAGATTTACTTTCGACCATTCTTTTATCTGGAATGTAGCTAATATAGATGGTCGCAAAGTCTGGTTGTCCTGTTTTCGGACAGAGACTCGTAAATTCGGGACAATTAAATTTTACAAAATAATTACGGTAAGGATGTTGATTTTCAAAAGCCTCCAATACCGATGGGTCATAGTTCTGACTGTATTCAGTATGCGTACTTCCTAACTGGTGAACTTCCTTGTCACGTTCATGATGCATAGTTTTCTTCCTCCTTTATTTTTGCAGAGCTATCGTTTTTCTTTAACCATTTAACCATTAAATAAATGAACGGGGTGTCAGCAGCGGCAATGGCTATTTTTACAAAATATTGAACACCAATCATTGCAAGTAAAGCAGAAGTCGGCATCGTTCCGTAAAAGGCCACAACAACGAAAATCGTAGAATCGAGCAGTTGACTGGCAAACGTGCTTCCATTGTTACGGAGCCATAAATGCTTGCCCGCGGTCCATTCCTTTAATTTATGGAAAAAGTGTACATCAAATAATTGGCTCACAAAATAAGCAAGAAGAGATGCGGCCACAATTCGTGGAACAGCCCCTAGGATCATTTCAAATTCCTGCTGCATCTCCCAAAAGCCAGCCGGTGGTAAGGCAATGGCCATGTAGAAAAACGCAATCATGAGTAGGTTAGTTAAAAGTCCAATAATGACGACTCGTTTCGCTGTCTGCTTTCCGTATACTTCAGAAATAGAGTCAGTAATTAAAAAGGTTAACGGATAGGTTAGAAGACCAGCTGTTAACACTGCTGACCCAAGTGTAAAAAGCTTAACTGAAATAACATTGGAAACAAATAAAGCAGTAAAAAAGACCCCGGCAAGCAGAATTAATTTGTCTTGCTTATTCATCGCTTGCATCCCCCTTTTCGGCGAGGTATTCGTCCAATCCTCGCGCTCGGAGCTTACAAGCAGGGCACTCGCCGCAACCATCGCCGACAATGCCTTCATAGCAAGTGAGTGTATTGTAACGGACAAAGTCGAGTCCGCCAAGTTCATCAGCCATTTTCCACGTTTCTGCTTTCGTGAGAAACATAAGTGGCGTATGAATCACAAAGTTTTCGTCCATGGACAGGTTTAAGGTGACATTCATCGACTTTACAAACGTATCCCGGCAGTCCGGATACCCGGAAAAGTCTGTTTCACAAACGCCGGTGATAATATGTTTGGCGTCGATTTGTTTTCCAAAAATCCCTGCCATTAATAAGAACAGATGATTTCGGCCATCCACAAACGTTGTCGGGTAGTTTTCCCCTTCTTCAATCTCAATATCGTCCCGCGTGAGAGCATTGGCAGTTATTTGGCCAAGCATGCTCAAATCCATCACATGATGAGCGACATTTAATTGATTAGCAATTTCTTTTGCGTAGTCAAGTTCACGTTGATGCCGCTGTCCGTAATCGAACGATACTGCAACGACTTCATCGAACTTTTTCAATGCCCAAAGAAGACAAGTTGTACTATCTTGCCCTCCGCTAAATACAACGATCGCTTTATTCAAAAGTCTTCACTCCTAGTTTTGATTTATAGAGCGGAGGATGGTTACGAACTCCGCTACCTTAATACTCTAACAAATTTACAATGAAAATGTTAGTGAAATATTGTTGGTAATTGTTCGTATAGAGTGAAAAAAACAGAGGCGGTAGGTTAGTTTGAAAACGCTCAAAAATCATCATCATAAGTAAAAAGACCTAATTATGGTGCTTCTCTTATTTGGTTAATAGAAGTGTTATAAGGAAAATATGCCCATTAATTCTCGTATTTTTGACAAAAAATAATAACTATAGTTCTGTTTGAGTTGTCAGACCTTTACGACAATTTACAAGGTTGCTATGATGAAAGCGATTACAAAAAAGGAGTGAGATTAATGGAAGGAATGCTAAAAGGCAATTGGGTAATAGGTTGTCTGATGACAGTCTTCTTGTTCGCGGTAGCAACACCGATGGTACAAGCTGATGATGCAGAAACTGAAGAAGACACCGAGAAGCTCGTCATAATGGGAACGACAGATATTCATGCTCATATGATGCCTTATGATTATATGAATAATGAAGAGGATAACACGTTTGGTTTGGCAAAAGTACATACGTTAGTTGAAGAGATTCGCAGTGAAAATGAACACACGCTCTTATTAGATAATGGGGATACCATTCAAGGGAGTATTTTTGGAGACATGTTAGCTCTAGTTGATCCTGTAGAAGCAGATGAGCCACATGCGATTATGGATGCTATGAATTTAATGGAGTACGATACAGCGACACTAGGTAATCATGAGTTCAACTTTGGACTTGATTATTTAGATGAAACGATTGCAAAAGCTGACTTTCCTTGGTTGAGCGCAAATGTTTATAACGAAGGAACGGATGAGCTACGCTACGACCCGTACTCAATGATTGAAAAAGAAATCGATGGACAAACGTTAAATGTTGGTGTGATTGGTTTTGTTCCTCCACAAATCATGACATGGGACCGGGTACACCTTGAAGGAAACATTTACGTTGAAGAAATTGTTGAATCAGCTGAAAAATACATTCCGCAAATGAAAGAAGAAGGAGCTGACCTTGTCGTTGCGGTTGCTCACTCTGGGATTAACCCAGCTGAAGATGCCAGTGAAAACGCTGCTTATCAACTGTCCCAAGTTGATGGAGTTGACGCGATGATTCTCGGTCACCAGCATAACTTGTTCCCTGGGACCGACGATTTTGCTGGTATTGACAGTGTTGATGTAGAAAATGGCACTGTAAACGGTGTTCCAACAGTTATGCCTGGTGCATGGGGAAACCACCTTGGTGTCATTGAACTAGATCTCCGTCACACAGGGGAAGCATGGGAAGTAGCTTCGTTTGATAGTGAAGCTAGAGAAACTGCTAATTATGAGCCGCACCCTAATATGGTAGAGCTCGTCCAAGAAACACACGAAGAGACCATCGAGTATGTAAACAGTCCTGTAGGGGAAGTCGAGAACGATTTGAATACGTACTTCTCTCGAGTAATGGATAATGAAGTCGTACAATTAGTAAACGATGCGCAATTGGATTATATGGAACAAAATTTCTCTGGTACAGAATATGAAGACATGCCAATGCTGTCAGCAGCTGCTCCTTTCCGAGCTGGGCGCGGCGGAGATTACACGAATGTGGAAGCAGGAGAAATTGCGATTCGTGATGTAAATGACATCTATGTTTATCCAAATACTCTACATGTTGTTAAAGTAAACGGTACTGAGCTTGACAAATGGTTAGAGCACTCTTCAGCGAATTTCTTGCAAATTGATCCAGATTCTTCTGAAGATCAATACTTAGTCAACACTGACTTTGCAAGCTACAACTTCGATACAATCGAAGGAGTCGAGTATAAAATGGATGTCACGCAACCTGTTGGTGAGCGTGTAGTTGACCTCACTTATGAAGGAGAAGAAGTAACAGAGGACCATGATTTTCTCGTTGCTACAAATAACTACCGCGCAGGCGGAGGTGGAAACCACCTTGATGACGTGGAAACTGTACTTGCTTCAACAGATGAAAACCGTGAAGTAATCATCGACTACATCCGTGATTATGAAGGGGCAGTGAACGTTGAAGTATCCAACAATTGGTCCATTGTACCATTTGAAACCGAGGCGAATGTCGTATTTGAAAGTGACCTTCGTGGGGAAGATTTGGCAGAGCAAACACCCTTTATCTCTTTTGTAGATGCGGTGAATGATACGACAGGGCTCTTCCAATTCCACCCTCAAGTTGAAGAGGAAGATGACGACTCAAACGGAAACCGTCCGCCACACGCCGGTGAACCTGGGCCACCACCACATGCGGGAGAGCCAGGACCACCACCTCATGCATACAATAATTAATCATTAGATGATGTAGGCAAGGAGTGAATGCTCCTTGCCTGTTTGTCGTTTTAGAAAATCGATTTTTGCAAACTTTTGGATGGGAAAACGGCAACGATTGCGGGCTCGAGGATATTATCGCTTTGCTTTTTATGCAGAATCGTCTCAAAGATATATGTACATCTCAAGAAAGGATATTTTTTGGTCGGAACCGAACTATAAATAGTAAAAGTGCGGTAATTGAATAAGGGAGGTTCCACTTATGAAAAGTCAGTCTCACCATTCTTTCATTGACCTTCAACATGAAGCATTTAAAGCGGTTAATAACAAAGATTTCCGAGGTTTTGGCGAATTAATCGAACTGATCGAGAACCGTTACCCTCAGAAAAAGTATAAAACGGTGATGTGGAAAATGTGTCATTTAGCTACAACCAGCAAAAAAGAACAGGCATTCAAGGCAGGGTTTAAGGGGTTGGAGGATGGATTTTGGTGGAACCCGGACGGCGTAAGAAACGAACCAGGATTGAATCCGTTGAAGGAAGACCCCCGTTTTGACGATTTTGTTCAAGCATGTGAAGAGGCTTATGAACGAGAGAAATCTGCCCATCAACCGGCTTTATGTACGATTGGAAATCCGCAAAGTTCAAAACGGCTTTTTTCTATTCATTGGCGAGGGGACAATGCCGAAGATTTCGCAGAGAATTGGGAAGAATTATCAATATTAAATAACTGGCATATCGGTTTTCCACAATCTTCACAAGCGTACGGCCACAGCAGGTTCTGTTGGGATGATCCTGCAATTGCCATACATGATTTACAGGAAGCACATGCTGCTTTCGATGAAATAAGTGTATCGGAATCTTCCCGTACAATTTTAAGTGGTGCTTCCCAAGGAGGAAAGCTTGCGATTGACCTCGCTCTTAAATGGCAGCCGTTCTCTTATCCACACTTCTTTGCTATCGTACCGTCAATCAAAGATCTAGGTTCTTATGAAGAAATGCTCAAAGAAGGTGTATCTACAAAAGTGAAAGGGTACATTGTCACCGGAGAAAAAGACCCGTTTCTTCAGCAAACTAGAGCCCTACATGAGCTTTTTCTCGACTACGATATCCCTTGTCAATTCGTGGTCATTGAAGGAATGGGTCACTATTTTCCAAAAAACTTTTCCACCATTGCAGCAGAAGCAGTGTCATTTTTGAGATAGAGGAGATTCGATTGTTAAATGAATAAACAACTAAAGCAAAAAGCAATAGACATCGCCAGGTATTATAATAAAAATAGCAACACAAAAATGATCTGGCTGGCAGGCTCAGTCTCAAGAGGCTGGGCTGATCAATTTTCAGATATAGAAATCAATGTGATCTGGGGAAAACCTCCGTCAGTAGAAGAGAGAACACAAGTTGTAAGAGATCATCATGGTGAGCTTCTTTCTCTCCATCCCTACGAGGAAGAAGAGTGGTCGGAAGCCTATGAGATTGGTGGAGTAAAATATGAGATTAGTGGATTTTTAGCTGATACTATAGAAGGCTTGTTCGAGTGTTGTTTGCAAACAGGTGAGGCAACGATTGATGAGCAGTGCATTTTAGCTTCAATACAGAATGGATCGCCATTAGTAAATGAAGTCATGTATAAGAAATGGAAGTCGCAAATTGAACCTTATCCTTTTATTTTACAGAAAACGATGATTGAAAGGTTTGGTGATCCGGGAACGCGCTGGAAAGACCGACACGTCATGCTCGCCCGACAGGATTACTTTATCCTACAGGATACCATACAAACGAGTTTAAAACGGCTTTTTTGTGTTCTCTTTGCCCTTAACGGAAGGTATATACCTCATCCAGTGTTCAAGTGGGGATTGCGTGAAATGGAGGAATCGATCCATATTAAGCCAGAAGGGATGAAAGAAAAACTAACGGTATTGCTATCCCATAAGCAAAGCTATGAGACTAAAATTTATACGTTAGAAGAATTATGGAAAGAAATAAATCAGTTAATGGAATCACTTTCATAATTCACTTGTTTAAACAAATGAATTATGAAAAAGTATTTTCTTGATTATTACTTATTGGAAAGCGAGCAGATGCACCTCCGTAGGCCTGCATCTGCTCGCTTTCCACGGACGAACCGCCGAGCCTCCTCGGGGAAAAGCGCCCTGCGGGGTCTCGGCTGGCCCGTTTTCCGCAGGAGTCTCGCAGATTCCGACCAACTACGCAGAAGATCTTTTATTATCAAGAGACCAAGAGGCCTTATACAATTCAACTAGGCTACCGCCTTCAGACTTCAGGCAATGTAAACGAGGGCAACCATATCAAAATGAACTTTTGCCCGTTCCCCTATGCTCTAGAAGGAGCTTGATCCCTTGCTCTAAGTGTCTACCATCGATGGCCAGTCAGGTACACTATAAACTTAGTTGTTTATATTTTGTAGCACGGTGCCAATACATGGCAGACTGTGGTGGAAATTAAAACGACCTGGATGTTATTTCAGATCCGGGCCGTTGTATTATTTAATCCGCTTCTTCAAAAATCACCGTAATCCCAGAAATCTCAATTTCATCCTCTTCTGAGAGAGTAAAGGTTACATCAGTCACTCCCCAATCGCCATCGCCTAAAATTTCATTAACTTCAAGCCGACCCGAGGAGCTGAAAACGATAAAGTTACCAGAGCCACTCTCCGCACTCACAGTATACCTCCCAGGAGCAATATGCTCACCCGCTATCCATTTACCCGCTCCTAACTTAGAAGTTGATGGAGGAGGAGGGTTCTTTAATTCAGATATTTCTTCATTTTTTTCCTCAATTTGTTCTTTGAGTGCTGATATTTCCTCGTCCTTTTCATCCATCACTTTAGTTTGTTTTTCTAAATCGCCTTCCAGTTTTGAAATCCGCCCCTCGGTTTTTTCTTTTTCAGAGGTGAGTTGATCCAGCTCTTCCTTAAGAACATCTACTTCGTTTTCACTAATAAATGCCTCCAACTCTTCAATTACCAACTCAAGCTTGTCAATAGAGTTGGACGACTGCTCTTTTTCGTCATCAAGATGGGCTTCAAGCTCTGCAATAGTCGTCAGCGCTGCATCCTTATTCTCTGTTTCTTTTGCAAGAGAAGCAGCCAGCTTTTCCGTTTCATTGGAAGAATTTACTGCAGAAACCATCGTTAACACAAACAACAACATTACAAAAAAAGAAACCCCTCTCCAAAACCAAAGACTTTTCCAAATCCCTTCGAAAAACTTCATTTAATCCCTCCTCCTATTTGCTAAAGAGAGCAATGATCATTGCAGCGAAAGGACTATGTAAAAAGTTTGGTCTATTTTCCTTTAGCTGGTTTATCGTCATTATATACAGACATAACCAAACTTTTTCCTAAATGCTAAAGAGAATTTTTCTACAACTTTAGTATGGGTTCTACATAGTGGGGGGATTATGTCAGAAAAAGATGGAATGTAGTCAAAGAGAGTGGGGATCTGGTCAATCAGAGAAAATCTCGTTTTCAGACAGAATCTTGTCAACTAGCGGGCAGATCCCAACCCCAACCAAAAAAAGACCCGGAGACTAATCCGGGTCATCTACCAACTTGCCTAAATCAATATATGAGCAAGCGGAATCACAATTAACAACGTAAGTACAACACGTTCAAACCAGATAATAATTAGCTTTGGAATGCTGACTGGAATCTCGGTTGATAAAATACAAGGAATGAGTGCCGAGAAAAATAAAATCGCAGATACCGATACAACTGCTACGACGAATTTCGTAATCAGCGGTGCCTCTACTACTAACAAAGCAGGCAAAAACATTTCCGAAATTGAAATCGAGGCAGCCTTTGCGGCAAGCATCGCTTCTGGAAGCTGGAACAACGATGTGAACGGGTAGAAAACGTAACCGAGAACATCGAAAACAGGTGTAAACTCAGCTAAAACCAACCCGATTAACCCTACACTCATAATCGAAGGCAGAATGCTCATCGTCATCACAAATCCATCACGAAAATTACGCCAAACATTCATACCGAGGCTAGGCGTACGGTCCACAGCTTTCATCGCTTCCTTCCAAGCAAACGCCACTCGGTTCCCCTCTATCGTTTCTTCAGGACGAGCATTTCCACCATAAAACTCCTCGCTAACCTTACTCAACGGCCAAATTCGAACCGTGATAGCGGTTACAAGGAATGTCACAAAAATTGTCGTCCAAAAATAAGTGTTCCAAATGCTCATCAAATCAAGCGTATTTGCCACCACAATCATAAACGTGACCGATACAGTCGAAAAGCCTGTCGCAATAATCGTCGCTTCTTTAACCGAATACTTCCCTTCCTTGTATACCCTGTTGGTGATCAATAATCCAATTGAGTAACTCCCCACAAAAGACGCCACCGCATCAATAGCCGAACGCCCAGGCGTTTTAAAAAGAGGACGCATCACCGGCTGCATCATCACACCAATAAACTCTAACAACCCATATCCAACAAGCAGCGCCAGAAATACCGCCCCAATCGGCACAAGAAGACCGACAGAAGCTACCAAGTTATTAAAAAGAAACGGTCCCATATCCGGATTAAACAGCCAAGCAGGACCAACATTAAACAAAAGCATCCCCGCAACAACAAGACCAAGCACCTTGAACCCTGTAAAAACCGTATTTACACGACCCTTATTCCATGATCCATTAAAAAAAGGATAAATAGCACCAAGCATAATCACACCAAAAGCATAATAAGGAACCGCATCAGTAAAGTTATTACGAATCCACGTCACGATATGATCGAGCATAATTGAGGACGTATCATTCACCGTAATCGGAATAAAAAACATAAAGACCCCAAGAGCGCTAAATAGGAAAAATTTCAGCATGTTTATCCGCGACTGATGAGACGGTGCTGTATTTAGGCTTTCCTCCCGCCTTGACTGTATCTCTGCCATTTTACTCCCCCTTATGATTTGTCTTAATTACGGGATTGCTGCTCACGTATGACCAAGCCGGTTAAAAACGACAGCATGACATGTGTCCCAGCTTTAACTGTCATTTGCGCCACGTCTTTTTCAGGATCGAGGCACACAATGTCCATGGCCCTGACCTTTGAATGCTCTCCAGCGGACAAAACGGCTTCAAATAACTCGTCTGTTCGCATCCCACCAGGCGTTGTTGCAGGAACTCCGGGAGCAAAAGCCATATCAAGAACGTCCATGTCGCACGTAAGGTAAATCAAATCGACTTTTTCCGAAAGGTTTGCTATGGCCCGTTCGACCGTTGTGACAACACCTTCCTTTCGAGCCTGTTTCAGCGTTGTATAATGAATGCCGTGGTCATCAGCATATGCCTTTAGATCAGGGGTGTTAAAAAATCCGTGGAGGCCGATGTTGTAGATATGATCTCCTTTGACGAGCCCTTGTTCAATAACGTTTCGAATGGGAGTCCCGTTTGCGGGACCTAGCTCTCGTATATCACGCAAATCAAAGTGAGTGTCGAGTTGAAGAATGCCGATGGCTTTGTCCGGTTCTGCTTCTTTTAACCCTTTAATCGTCATTGCGGTAATCGAATGGTCACCACCAATGGCAATTGGAATACTGTTAGGGTGTTTTTCGCTAATATCACATGCAGCTGAAACGATGTTTTCATGACACCTCGAAATATCTGTTACATGCTGCTCCACATCACCAAGATCGAGCACATTCAATGTATTCAAGTCCACGTCTTCGTCAAGGTTGTATGTCGTAAATCCTTTCCATGCTCGTCTACAAGCTTCGGGGAAAGCAGAAGCAGCTGATGGACTAATGGAGGAGCGGGAGAGAGGGACGCCGTAAATGACAGCGTCCGCTCGTTTCTCTTCCCCAGATCCAATTGGCCTGATCCATTCATGGACTTTTTGCGGATGTTCTTTGGACTGATTCCATATGAACGGTGGTGATTGAAGTCCTTTGTATGGATAGGTCACACGAGAACCCCCTTGTCGATGACTCGCTTTCCTTTTTTAATCACGGTATCAGTATGGTTAACTCCGTAATGATAGGAAAATTGCATATGGTTCGGCAGGTCCCAAATGACAAGGTCCGCTTGTTTGCCTGCTTCAATACTGCCAATTCGGTCACCGCGTTTAATTGCATGGGCCGCATTAATTGTAGCTGCAACAATCGCTTCAGCCGGGGTCATCCCCATTGTTAAGCTGGCGAGGTTAAGCATAAATGGCATAGACGTACTCGGTGATGAACCGGGATTGCGGTCAGTGGAGAGGGCAACGGGTACGCCAGCATCAATCGCTTTTCTGCCATCAGCGGATTCAGTCATGAGGAAAAATGCTGTTCCTGGAAGAAGAACGGCAACGACACCTTTGTCAGCCATCATTTCGAGACCTTGATCGGACACTTTTAATAAATGGTCTGCTGAAACAGCGCCAACTTCAGCGGCAATTTCTGCACCGCCATAAGGTTCGATTTCATCGGCGTGGATTTTCGGTGTTAGATCATATTCACGCCCCGCCTCGAGAATGCGCTTGGATTGCTCTGGAGTGTAGACGCCGCGCTCACAAAAGACATCATTAAATTCAGCAAGACCAAGCTCCGCTGTTTTTGGGATCATTTCATTAATGACGATATCGACAAAACGGTCCGGGTTTTCTTTATATTCTTGCGGAATGACGTGAGCGCCCATAAATGTACTGACAATATCGATCACGTGATCTTGATCGAGTGTTTTAGCTACTTCCATTTGTCGCTTTTCAACATCCCAATCCATACCGTAGCCGCTTTTTGCTTCTACGGTCGTTACCCCATGCTTAAGAAAGGAATCGAGACGAGGGTAGCTCTCTTTATACAGCTGCTCGGTTGATGCTTCACGTGTGGCACGGGTTGTCGCATGAATGCCACCGCCTTTTTCCATAATGTCCATATACTTTGCCCCTTGAAGTCGCATGTTGTATTCGTTTTCGCGACTTCCAGCGAAGACAAGGTGGGTGTGGGGATCAACAAGTCCAGGTGCTACGACCCTTCCACTTGCATCAATGACTTCAGCTTCACCTATTTGGTCGGCATATTTCTGTTCAAGCTCTTTCGTTGTGCCAACGTCTACAATCGTGTCATTTTCAACCCACACTGCTCCGTCTTCGATAATATGAAGCTCGTTCATCGCTTCTTTAATAGCCGGTTTTTCTGAGTGTCCTCTAACAGTTAACAGTTCGTTGGCGTTTTTGATAAATAAACGTGTCATTGTTATTCTCCTTTATTCTTTAACATTGGAATATGAATGTCTTTTTCTTTCGCTGTTTCAATCGCTTTGTCATAGCCTGCGTCCACATGGCGCGCTACCCCCATCCCAGGGTCGGAAGTAAGGACTCGCTCGAGACGTTTTTCTGCTTCCTTTGTACCATCAGCAACAATGACCATCCCCGCGTGAAGTGAGTAACCCATGCCAACACCGCCTCCGTGATGAACGGAGACCCAGCTCGCGCCCCCAACACTATTAATAAGCGCATTTAAAATCGGCCAATCTGCAACAGCATCACTGCCATCCTTCATTGCTTCGGTTTCACGGTTAGGAGAAGCGACGGATCCTGAATCGAGATGGTCACGACCGATCACGATCGGTGCTTTAATTTCCCCTTTTGCCACGAGATCATTGATGATTTTTCCAAAGCGGGCGCGCTCTTCGTAGCCGAGCCAGCAAATTCGTGAAGGAAGACCTTGGAACTGAATTTTTTCCTGTGCCATTTTAATCCAATTACAGAGATGTTCATTATCAGCAAATTCTTTTAAAATCACTTCATCAGTCTTATAAATGTCTTCAGGGTCGCCGGAAAGAGCTACCCAGCGGAAAGGTCCTTTTCCTTCACAAAACTGTGGACGAATGTAGGCAGGGACGAACCCAGGGAAATCAAAGGCATTTTCTACACCTTCATCAAATGCTACTTGGCGGATGTTATTCCCGTAATCAAAAGTTATCGCGCCTTGTTGTTGCATCTCTAGCATCGCGTGAACATGATTTGCCATACTAGCTTTGGACTCCTTTGTATACTGATCCGGCGCTACTGTTCGTTGTTTCAAAGCTTCTGTTAATGAGAGTCCTTCCGGCACATAACCATTGAGAGGGTCGTGAGCGGACGTTTGATCGGTTAACACGTCAGGGATGAACCCTTCAGCAATCATTTTTGGTAAAAGTTCAGCGGCGTTTCCTAAAAGCCCAATAGAAAGAGGTTCACCTAAACTTTTTGCTTGTTTTGCTAAATGAACGGCTTCTTCTAATGAATCAGTAGACTTGTCTAAGTACCGTGTCTCGATTCGTTTTTGAATACGCGTCTCATCGACATCAATGGCAATACATACACCATCGTTCATTGTGACTGCAAGCGGCTGGGCACCACCCATACCGCCTAGTCCTGCAGTAAGGGTAATCGTTCCTTTTAAAGAGCCGTTAAAGTGTTGTTTAGCAAGCTCTCCGAATGTTTCATAAGTTCCTTGAACGATTCCTTGACTGCCAATGTAAATCCAGCTTCCCGCCGTCATTTGCCCGTACATCATCAGCCCTTTTGCATCGAGTTCATTGTAATGCTCCCAGTTGGCCCAAGCAGGCACTAAATTTGAATTGGCGATCAACACTCGAGGCGCATCTTCATGAGATGGAAAAACAGCCACTGGTTTTCCTGACTGCACGAGTAAAGTCTCGTTACTTTCAAGAGTTTTTAACGTATCAACGATCGCATCAAACGACTCCCAGTTGCGAGCAGCCTTTCCGATTCCTCCGTAAACAACGAGATCTTCAGGGCGTTCTGCCACTTCAGGGTCTAAGTTATTTGAAAGCATGCGGAGTGCCGCTTCTTGAATCCATCCCTTCGTTTCTAATTCTGTTCCGTGTTTACTTTTAATTGTACGTACTTTTTCCATTTCTTCACCTTCCCAAATGTTTTGATAGTTTAAGTATAAGAATCTACTGAGTGTGAAAATAGACAAATGATGTTGGAATTTTCGCATAAATAAAAGTGTAAAGAACCCACCAAGTTAGCACAGTAGCATTTATATTAGGTCATAGAAAAAATATTGGGTGCCTGACCCCCGGTACTGCACCGCGGTGCAGTACCGGGGGTCAGGCACCGAAAATTCAAACAAACATAAAACTATATTGGGAGGGGAGATAACATGCTGAAGGTGTTATTGTTTGCTGATCCAGGTATTGATGATTCAATGGCCATTATGTATGCTTTGCTGCACCCGGAAATCGAAGTGGTGGGAATTGTGACTGGATACGGGAATGTCGATCAGGAGCAGGCGACAGATAATGTGGCATACTTGCTTTCTCTGGCAGAGGTTGAGGATGTTCCATTGTTTTCAGGTGCAAGATACCCTCTTTCTGGTGAGATCGCCAGGTTTTATCCGGAGATTCATGGTGAAGAAGGGTTAGGGCCGATCGAACCACCAGTTGAGGTTGAGGGAGAGTTGTTGAATTTTACTGATATATTTGATCTGATTGATGAATATGAAAATGAACTAACGATCATTGATGTAGGACGCCTCACTTCTCTTGCCATGGCGTTTATTTTAGGCGGAGAAGAAATGGAAAAAGTAAAAGAGATCTTTGTTATGGGCGGTGCTTTTTTAATACCAGGGAATGCGACTCCGCTTGCAGAAGCTAACTTTTATGGAGATCCGATTGCCGCAAATTTAATCATGGAGCGAGCAGAAAACTTAACGATCATCCCGTTAAATGTATCGCAATATGCTATTGTGACTGATGAAATGATCGCGGACATTACAAAAGAAGACTACAACTCGTTTACTTTTCTCATTGAACCTATTTTTGATTTCTATTCTGAAGCTTATGAAGAGTTGGTTCCAGGACTTAACGGTGCCCCATTTCATGATGTGCTCACGGTTGTTGCTTCTGTAAATCCTGAAATGTTTGATTTCATCGAAAAGGTAGTTTCGGTTTCTACTGATCCAGAAACAAGAGGCCAAAGTATTGCCGACTTTCGACCGGATGAAAATGAAGAGGAGCCTGCCAACATAAGGATTGCTATGGATTTTGTTTATGACGACTTTGCTGATAGTTTTCGAGAGGTTATGAAAATACGAAAGGAATAGCGGATTGAGGGGATCATGAGCGCATTCTAGGAACAAGGTTGCCCTGTAAAATGCGCCTCAATGGTTAAGATCTACGCCTCCCTTTCAAAATCTACCTAAACCAACGATCATACCATCCAACATAATGCAACTTCTTCTAATATTTTTCCACCAATTTCCTCTGATTTTCGTCCGATTGGCTTACCACCTATATGGGTGTAAAAGTCAACAGCCGGATTATCTTCCAACACCCAAACCATGACAGAGTGATAATCTCTTTCGCGGAGAAACGCTGTAAACTGATCATTTAACTTTTTACCAACACCTTGTTTTTGCACCTTTTGCAAAATATAAATGGCATACAGCTCGGCGTCATGGTTAGGGAAAGCATCTTTCTCCCGATTTTCACCACCGGTTAAAAATCCGACAATCTTTCCATTTGAGTCTTCCGCTACCAAAATTATTTTATCCGTTGTTATTTCAGGTGAGAATGCTCCTTTCCACATTTTTTCCTGTTTTTCATACGTGCGACTTTCTAATACGGAATTAGGGATGATACCTTTATAGGTTTCCTTCCAGCTATCGACGTGCACGCGAGCAATACCTGTTGCATCTGAAAGCTTTCCTTTACGAATTATCAAGGCAATCATTCCTCTACATAAGTTTATTTTCAGTACTATAAAAATACAAAGTTTATAAGACGCGCGTATTTTCACGAAACTGTTTAGGCGTGGTTCCTTTATGTTCTTTAAAGGTACGGCTGAAATAGTTACTCGTTTGAAAACCGCAGACAGCTGCGATTTCTTTGATCGTCATGGATGTTTCCAAAAGAAGTTTTTCCGCTTCTCTCAGGCGAATCTTTGTTAATAGAGGACGAAAACCAAACCCTTTTTGCTTATTTAACAAATGACTAAAGTAAGAAGGGTTACGTTCAATCGCTTCCGCTACTTTTAACAGTGTCAAATCAGGATCCCAGTAATGAGATTCAATATAGAGGACCCCCTTTTCAACTGCATCCATACTGCCTTGCTGGCGATTTTTTTTCACATTTTCCAGGATAGATTGAATAAACAAGTAAAGGTCTTGAACGATACGGTACAAATTTGTACTGTAAATAATATTTTCAAAGAGATTTTGGTAACTTGCTTCTGTCTCACCGTGATCCAAGTAATACGTACGCATATACCTTCTTATTTGAGCTAAAATACTCGTTAACCTTGTTCGAATGATACTAGGCTCAGGATAGGGAGGTTGGATATGCAAGAGATGTTCGTAAAGCCAATCTTTTATCCGCTTGTTTTCACCGTGATTTAACATATCAATCCATTCCCGCTGTTCTTCAGAGGTGAGGAAGGGATCAATTTTTTCCCACTTGATCGCCTCTGTAAAGGTAAAGACTTGCTGGTAGCCTTTGTAAAAGGTCAGATGCAGCATGTTTTTCGTTTCCTGATATAGCTGCTGAACCGACATTTCACTAGATGAGCCTTCGTTCACGACCGCGGCAATGGGAGAAAAATACTGATTATGCCAAAATTGAAGAAGTTTATTCGTTTCTGCTGTAGCGTTGAAGCTGGCTTTTTCACTAAAACAAATGACAAAAGAACTCAATGTAAAGATTTGTACTTGAGCAGGAAACGAATAGCTCCGAATAAAGGTTGCAAGTTCTTGGAGTTGCTCTTCGTTTTCTGGTTGAAAGGCCATAACGTCGAAAGCGTGTTGAACCTCTTTCTTTTTTATAAACAAATCTTTATATGTGAGAATCTCTTTATCAGATGTGTCTGTTTTCAAATTATCATTCGCTCCCCCTTCACGCAGCGCAAAGGAAAGCAGACTTTGCAGACGGGCGGGGGAATGAGGTTTGATTAATAAATCTATTGCCTGAATTTTTAAGGCATTCATCGCTTTTTCATATGTCGCTTCAGCTGATGTCGCAATCACTTTCATTCCAGGAGAGGAAAGGATTCTAGAATAAACGGCTTGATAACAATGATGATCGAGCATATCGAGTTCAAGAATGAGAATGTCAGGAAGTGATTGATCAAGAGTTTGTAGCAAGCTGTCACTTGAATGAACGAGAGTAATCAAATCCACTTCACTTGAAGAGCGCTCAACAAACCAGCGAATTCCTTTACATTCTTCTTTATCCCGATCGGAAATGAGTAAAGAAGTTGTCAAAGTCATAACCTCCTAAATGGCAGGGTAGTATAAATTTCGAGTTTGATCGAGCTATTTCCTTCATTTAAAAATAATTTCTTTTAAGGTGGTATAGACAACTTTACAACCTTGGTGTTATGATAAAGTTAGATAACAGCGTTTTCATAAATTGGAACAACAAGAGCATGATAATAGTAGAGGCATTCGAGGAGGAACCCGTCATGATCCGTAACTATATCGAAGAAATCCAAGAGAGGTTAACAAACCTATTAGAAAATCAGCGCTCACAATTTGAAGAAGCAGTGGATGCTATAACACAGGCCATTGAAAAGGGTGGCGTCATTCATTTGTTTGGAGCTGGTCATTCTCATCTGTTAGGCGAAGAACTTTTTTATCGTGCTGGAGGTCTCGTTCCCGTTAACCCAATATTAGAAGAAAGCTTAATGCTTCATGAAGGAGCTGTCCGCTCATCAGAGCTTGAAAGGAAGAGAGGCTATGCAAGGACGTTCATAGAAGAAGAAGATATTCGAGATACGGACGTTGTCATTGTCTCTTCAACTTCCGGTCGCAACCCGGTTCCGATTGATGTGGCTCTCTACGCCAGAGAACAGGGTGCTTTTACCATTGGACTAACATCGGTAGCTTTTTCAAAAAGTCAGCCCTCTCGTCATGAAAGTGGCATAAGGCTGCTGGATGCAGTCGACCTTACTTTTGACAATTTAAGTGTAGAAGGGGACGCGGTTCTTCGCCATGACCAAGTGGACGTTCCATTTGGACCTACCTCTTCTGTAGTGGGGATTACGATCTTAAACGCTATTTTTGCTGACGTTATCACGAATTTAGCTGAAAAAGGACATACACCGCCTGTTTTCTTAAGTGGAAATGTTGATGGCGCTGATGACCATAATCAGAAACTTATTAATCAATATAAAAATAGAATTCCGAGATTAGGTTAAAGGATGAGCGTGATGAAAAAAGTTTTATATAAAGGTTGTACGTTATATGCCAAAGAGGAAACGATCCAAGATCCGGTTGTAGAAGTTGAAAACCAACGATTCGTTTCTGTTCGTCAGAGCGATGGTTTAACAGAAGAGGATTGGGAAGTTATCGAGTTTCCAAAGGGGACTTTAATTGTCCCCGGTTTTATTGACATTCACATACATGGTGCTTATATAGCAGATGTGATGGATGCTAAAAAATCTACGTTTCCAACAATGGTTCGCCATCTTCCAAAAGAAGGGACGACGGCATTCTTAGCGACAACAATTACACAAGAGGTGGCTGAAAAACAGAAAGCACTCGAAAACGTTGCTGCTTATATGGAGGCGCCAAGTGAAGCAGGAGCTGAGCTTTTAGGTGTTCATTTAGAAGGTCCATTTATTTCAGCAAAAAGAGCTGGAGCACAGCCGTTAGAACACATTTATAAACCAGATGTTACTGTATTCCAACAGTTTGAAAAGGCAGCAAATAATCAAATTAAATTAGTCACTTTAGCACCTGAGGAAGGAATGGAATTGGTAGACTACTTACACTCGAAGAATATTATTCCGTCTATCGGTCATTCCGATGCACTTCATGCTCAAGTGATAGAAGCGATCGATCACGGGGTTTGTCATGCCACGCATCTTTTTAACGGGATGCGCGGGATTCATCATCGTGATTCAGGTGTTGCAGGAAGCGTGTTTTTATACGATGAACTTAAAGCGGAACTGGTCGTAGATGGCATACACGTTTCACCTGAAATGGTCAAGATGACCTACAAAAACAAAGGGGAAGATGGGATCATTTTAATTACGGATGCGATGCGTGCCAAAGGATTAGGTGACGGGACTTATGACTTAGGCGGGCAAGATGTTACTGTCAAAGGAGAACGTGCTGAGCTTTCTAACGGGACGCTTGCAGGAAGTGTCTTAAAAATGAATGAAGCCGTCCGTAATATGGTTCAGTTCAGTGGCTGTTCTTTATATGAGGCTGTGAAAATGGCCAGTTTAAATCCAGCAAAACAGCTCGGAATTGACGATCGAAAAGGGAGCATTGAAGTAGGAAAAGACGCTGACTTCACGATTTTGAATGAGAACTTTGAAATTTTTGAAACCTACTGTAAAGGTCAATCTGTTTATTCAAACAGCGAGGAGGAATAGGATTGAATATTATATCTGTGAAAAATTATCAAGAAATGAGCAAAGTGGCAGCTGAAATGCTGATTGAAAAGCTTTCCGCTACTGGTGTGAATGTCATGGGGTTAGCGACAGGTGGTACACCTGAGGGCATGTACAAACAGCTCGTGAAGCTAGCAAGTGAACGAAACTTTTCATTTAAAGATATTCATACCGTCAACTTAGATGAATATGTAGGACTTTCTGACGAGCATCCGAACAGCTACCACACGTATATGCGAAACCATTTGTTTGATCACATCGATATTCCTGACGCGAATACTCATTTACCAAATGGACTCGCAGAAAACCTTGATGGTGAATGTGAAAGATATGAAAAAATGATCACAGACCTTGAGCAAGTAAATATTCAGCTTCTAGGTATTGGAGCGAATGGTCATATCGGATTTAATGAACCAGGGACTTCCTTTAACTCTAAAACGCAAGTTGTCCAATTAGCGGAATCAACACGCGAAGCCAACGCCCGCTTTTTTGAAAATGAAGCAGAGGTTCCAACCCATGCGATTACGATGGGGATTCAGACGATTATGGAAAGTAAAGAAATTGTCTTGCTTGCTTCTGGATCAAGTAAAGCTGAAGCTCTTTATGAGCTCATTTGTGGTAAGCAAGTTACTGAAAAAGTACCTGCAACTGTTTTGCAGCGTCATCCAAACTTAACGGTTATTGCCGATGAAGAAGCCCTTCATTTAGTAAACAGTGTACAACATTCTTAATCCGTACTTTAGGTCATCGTAAAAACGATTGACCTCCCTTTCTGGGTGATGTGTAACCGTTAACAATGGATTGTTGAGAGGAGGAATGGTTGTCTAGAACACTGAATATGAATGTTAGAGTCGGTCGGTTTTATTATCTTTTATAAAGAAATACGCACTTAAAACTATGATTAGGGAGATGAAAAAATGTTAGGTTTTTTACAACGAATCGGTAAAGCACTCATGCTTCCGATCGCTGTGTTACCTGCTGCAGGGCTTTTACTTCGTTTAGGACAGGAAGACCTTTTAAATATTCCATTCATGGCAGCCGCAGGGGATGCAGTGTTTGCAAATTTACCATTACTTTTTGCAATTGGTGTTGCGATTGGTTTGGCGAAAGATAACAACGGTGCAGCCGGACTAGCCGGTGCCATTGGGTTCTTCATATTAAATGAGGGAGCCCAGACGATTAACCCGGACATTGACATGTCATTTTTAGGTGGTCTTATTATAGGTGTCGTTGCAGGTCTCTTATATAACCGCTACCATGATATTCAATTGCCTGACTGGTTAGGCTTCTTTAGTGGAAGGCGATTTGTACCGATTATCACGGCACTTGTTACAATTTTACTTGCATTTATTGCCGGTTATGCTTGGCCACCAGTTCAAGCAGGTATTGATGCACTAGGTCAAGGGATTATTGATTTAGGCGCTGCTGGTGCCGGGGTTTATGGGTTCTTAAACCGACTTCTCATCCCAGTAGGTCTTCATCATGTATTAAATAGCTTTGTTTGGTTTGAATTTGGTTCATTTAACGGCGCTACAGGTGACCTACACCGTTTCTTTGCTGGAGATCCAACAGCAGGTGTTTACATGGGAGGATTTTTCCCTATTATGATGTTTGGTCTGCCAGCAGCGTGTCTTGCGATGATCTTGGCTGCAAAACGTCATCGTCGTAAAGCAACAGCAGGTATGCTTGGTGGCTTGGCGCTAACTTCCTTCTTAACAGGGATTACTGAACCGATCGAATTCTCGTTCATGTTCTTATCTCCACTATTATACGGAGTACACGCGGTTCTTACTGCAACATCTATGTTTGTTGTTAACACCTTAGGCATTTTGCACGGTTTCACCTTCTCAGCTGGTGCATTCGACTTCTTCTTAAACTTTGGTATTGCAACGCAACCACTGTTATTAGCGATCATTGGTTTGATCTATGCAGCCATTTACTTCGTCGTTTTCTATTTCTTAATTGTAAAATTAGGCTTGAAGACGCCGGGGCGTGAAGATGATGACGAGGACGAGGAATTGGCTACTCAGGAAGGCCATTCAAAGGATGATAAGTACGAAGCTCGTTCTGAGTCATATATCGAGGCATTAGGCGGAAAAGAAAACATTGCTCAGCTCGATAACTGTGTCACTCGTTTACGTTTGAAAATGGATGATATGAGTAAAGTTGACGAAGCGGCGCTCAAAAAAGCAGGAGCTCGCGGTGTTATGAAACTAAACAGTACAGATTTACAAGTGATTGTTGGCACTGACGTTGAATTTTTAGCAAGTGCTATGAAAAAGAAACTTTAAGTTTAAAAAAGAAGCTGTGACCCATGTGGATTACAGCTTCTTCTTTTACTAGATACCATCTCGCCGGTCTTCTCAAGGGAAAACATCCTTGAGACTTAAAAGTATGCGGCAGAGTGTCGCTATTTGTTTTTTTAGTTGAAAAAAACTCTCAAACAACAACAACTTTCCGAAAAACAGCCTTTTAATAAAAGTAGAAAGGGTGGACGCAATAGTGAAGCGCTTATTGGATTGCCGTGCATCAGATTTTGAAAAGATGACAAGTAAAGGTTTTAAGCAAGCTATTCTTGCCTCTGAAGGACGGACGGTTGTAGCAGAAGTGGTCGCACCCGCGCCTCCGTTATTTAATCAAGTAACCAATGGTGAGCTTGTTGCAAGCTTTGGAGCCGATATTATTTTGCTAAATCTATTTGATGTCTTTGAACCGGTTGTAGCTGGACTTGAAGATGTGGACTCTTTTGAGGTCGTTCGTGAGTTGAAAAAACTTACTGGGCGTCCAATTGGCATTAATTTAGAGCCAGTAGATACTGGAAGTCGTTCATTAGAAGAATTAGAGGAAATTAGTAAAGGGCGAATTGCTTCCAAGGAAACAATCACAAAGGTCAAAGAGCTCGGCTTTGATTTTGTGTGTTTGACGGGGAATCCAAAGACTGGCGTGACAAACAGTGAAATTGTAAAAGCTGTAGGTCATGTTAAAGAGCAGCATGGCAGCGATCTTCTAGTCATGGCGGGAAAAATGCATAGTTCAGGCGTTGCAGGTGAAGAGGGAGGAAAAATCTATTCAAAAGATACACTCACTCAGCTCGTTGAAGCGGGAGCTGATGTCATTTTGCTTCCATCACCAGGGACTGTCCCAGGGGTGTCAATCGAGCAAACGCAAAAAGATGCAGCATGGGTGAGAGAAAAGGGAGCCCTCTCGATGCTAGCGATCGGTACTTCACAAGAAGGCGCTGACGGAGGAACGATTCGTCAAATCGCACTTCAAAATAAAATGGTAGGTGCAGACATTCATCATATCGGTGATGCAGGCTATACAGGAGTAGCCGTACCTGAGAATATCATGACGTTAAGTGTAGCGATCCGCGGCAGAAGACACACGTACGTAAGAATGGCCGCATCGATCAGAAGATAAATTTAGCATCTCAAGCCGAGTGATGAGTTCACTCGGTTTGTGTTTTTTTAGAGGTAATGTCTTGTTAAAGAGCAGATTGGTGGGGGAAAACCGGACGTGTGGGAGTTTGATTGTATCCACATGCTAAAAAGACCAGATCTAGGCGTTGGGTGACCAGAAAAATAGGGAGTAAGACTAGACCAAATGCCGAAAGACCAGAAAACTACCGTCGTTGACTAGATCGTCAGTCCCCTCAGCTTCCGGCAACTCCACTTCAGTTTTATAGGGCATTGATTCTAATAAACCCTCGTCCTCACATTTTTTAGAACATTTATAACAAATATAAATATGCTTAGTGATACTAGTATCGTGCCAAAAGGAACGAGCGGGGAAAACGCTTCATAGCCGAGGATGACGAAGAACAGGCTCACCATCATGACGGGAAGACCAATGGTATGGGCCCAAAAGTGAAAGGCAGCAAGCCGGTTTTCACCAGCACGTGGAAAAAGGTGATAGATGATTCCTGCTAAAGCAAATGAAACCCATCCGAGTAAATTAATGTGCGTATGAACGCCTCTTAACGAGTAGTCATGTGCCATTGACATATACAAGCCGAGAGCAACACCAACCGCAAAATATATGACAGCTACCTTTAAAAAACGAACTCCCATCTCTTTGCCTCCTCGTAAGACTTAGTTGTCACCTTTCATTCTATGCTTAAGGAAGGGAAGATAGTGTAAGGTCTTAAAATCAACAAAACCAGCGAGATATCCCCCGCTGGTTTCCGTTATCTTTTGTTCATCTCTTTTGGTTCAGGACCTTTTCTTTCGCCTCGGTCTAGTTCATCCATATGCTTCATTTCTTCTGCAGTTAATTCAAAGTCAAATACATCAAAGTTTTCTTTAATTCGAGATGGTGTGACGGATTTCGGAATGACAATGGAATCGTTTTGCAGGTGCCAGCGAATGATCACTTGAGCTGGTGTTTTTTCGTGCGCTTTCGCGATTTGCTGTACTGTTTTATTTCCTAACACGTCTCCCCCTTGCATGAGTGGGCTCCACGCTTCCACATAAATATCGTGCTCTTTACAAAACGTTTTTAGGTCGTTTTGTGAGAGGTATGGATGACATTCGACTTGATTTAACACTGGCTTTACATCACATTCATCAAGTAAACGCTGAAGGTGATCGATATCAAAGTTGCACACACCAATAGCTTTCACTTTTCCATCTTTATAAAGCTTTTCCATTGCTTTATATGTATCTACATACTCATCAAATTCAGGTGTCGGCCAGTGGATGAGGTATAAGTCTACGTAGTCGATGCCGAGTTTTTCCAAGCTTTCGTCAAAGGCTTTTAATGTGTTGTCATAGCCTTGATCTGAGTTCCATACTTTTGTTGTAATAAATAGTTCTTCACGTGGAAGGTCCGTTTTGCGAAGAGCCTCTCCAACTCCACGTTCATTTTTATAAATGGCAGCAGTGTCAATGGAACGATAACCGACTTCTAAGGCATTGAGTACAGCGGTAACGGCTTGGTCTTCTTCGACTTGCCATACGCCAAAGCCAAGTTGTGGCATCTTAAGTTCGTTATTTAATGTTACGTGTTTCATATGACATTCTCCCCTCATATCTAGAATTCACGATTTAGTATAGCATAACTTATTGAAGAACACTCGGTTGAAGTGAAGTTTTTATTGAATGTTCAGAATAATGTTTGGCATAATAGGCTTGATTAGATATAATGGAAAAGAAAGAATCTCTAAAAGTGGTGATGCCCCATGCTAGGGCTAATAAGGTTTGAAAATTGCATTCAAATAATCGAGAGGCAAGGACGAAAAATCTGACCGGATTTTTTGTTCCTTGTCTCTTTTTAATGCTTTATTTCGGTGCTATAAGAAAGGTGGAAAATTGTGATGATTTTAACAGGAGAAAATTTAACATTAGAAGATTTTGACCGAGTAGTTAACAGAAATGAGAAGGTGAAGGCTTCAGAAGAGGCAGTAGAAAGAGTAGCAAAAGGTCGAAAAGCGGTTGATACGATCGTTGATAATGGGAAAACGATTTATGGCATTAATACTGGGTTTGGAAAATTTAGTGACGTAAGCATTGAGAAAGAAGATGTGCTTCTTTTGCAAAAAAACCTGATACACTCTCATGCGTGCGGAGTTGGAGATCCCTTTTCCGATAAAGTGTCGAGAGGAATGTTGTTACTTAGGGTCAATACGATGCTAAAAGGATATTCGGGAGTGCGAATCGAGGTGGTCGATCAGATCATTGGATTTATTAATGCATCGATACATCCGGTTATTCCTCAGCAAGGATCCCTTGGTGCAAGTGGGGATCTGGCTCCATTAGCTCATCTAGCATTAGCGCTTCTTGGAGAAGGAGATGTAGTATATGAAGGAGACAAAATAGCTGCTCAAGATGCGTTAGCACGTGCCGGATTGATCCCTCTTACGCTTCATGCAAAGGAAGGGCTCGCACTTATCAATGGAACACAAGCGATGACATCAGTTGGTGCTCTTGCTTATTTAGAAGCAGAAAGATTAGCTAATCAAGCCAACCTTATCTCGGCGATGACTTTGGAAGGACTTCGGGGGATTATCGATGCATTTGATGAAGATATTCACAAAGCAAGAGGCCATGAAGAACAAATCACGGTTGCAAAAAAAATTGTAGAGCATTTAGCTGACAGTAAATTGGTGACAAAGCAAGGAGAGTTGCGTGTACAAGATGCCTATTCACTTAGGTGTATACCTCAAGTCCATGGTGCAAGTTTTGAAGCGTTAGCGTATGTTAAAAAACAGCTTGAAATCGAAATGAATGCGGCTACTGATAATCCACTTCTTTTTGAAGATGGTGGAAAGGTACTTAGCGGTGGTAATTTCCATGGTCAGCCGATTGCATTAGCGATGGACTTTATGAGTATTGCACTTGCAGAGGTGGCTAATATTTCAGAGCGAAGAATTGAAAGGCTGGTAAATCCTCAGTTAAATGACTTACCTGCATTCCTAAGTCCTCGACCTGGGCTTGAGTCAGGAGCAATGATTATGCAATACGTAGCTGCTTCTCTTGTATCAGAAAATAAAACGCTGGCTCACCCATCAAGTGTTGACTCGATTCCGTCATCTGCTAACCAGGAAGACCACGTAAGTATGGGAACGACCGGTGCTCGCCATGCAGATCAAATTGTCAAGAATGCCCGAAAAGTGGTTGCCATCGAAGCGGTCTGTGCGATGCAAGCCGTTGAATACCGAGGGGTTGAAAAAATGGCGACAGTAACGAGAGAGTTTTACGACTTAGCAAGGAAAGTGGTTCCATCCATTACAGAAGATCGTGTGTTTTCAAAAGATATGGAAGCGATGGACGAGTGGCTCCAGAAATATGAATAGATCATGAAAAGCTCGGTTTGAACCGAGCTTTTCATTTTTTATAAGATGACAGCTACCTTCACGCCTTTCGCAAATGAGGAGGCTAAATCGTTGCCTGCGGAAAGCGAAGCCATGGAAGCGGGATCCTTTGTATGTGAGTTCTAGAGTTATTCAGCAATCCCAAGGTAAATGATGGATTTAATTCTGCACTCTGCTACAATAGTGAACCAATAAAGAAAACTTTCTTCGAATGATTTATAAAAAAATGGAGGTCTTTTACGATGCAACTGCTAGACAGTAAAAAAATTCATGATTTGATTTCAATGAATGACGTGATAAAAGCCATTGAGGATTTTTATTTAAAGGGTGATCAATCCAGTGTGAATGTGCCAGAGCGTATGCACGAAGAAGACGGAGAGAACACGATTTTACTAATGCCTTCATTTTTTGAAGAGTACTACGGTACGAAGCTAGTGGGGGTGGCGCCAAATAATCCATCAATAGGGAAATCTACGATTAATGCTCTTATGATTTTAAATGATCGCAGAACGATGGAACCGTTAGTGATGATGGATGCTCAGGAAATTACAGCTCTTCGTACAGGTGCTCTCGGCGGAATCAGCATGAAGTATTTAGCAGATGAAGAAGCGTCAACTGTTGGGATTATTGGCACAGGCGTACAAGGATTCAGTCACTTACAAGCGGCATGTGCCGTCCGTCCAATAAAACGAGTCTTTCTTTACAGCCGGAACGTAGACAATGTGAATCGCTATATTGAAAAAGTAAATCGAGTATTTCCGAAGCTGGAAGTAGAATACGTAGAGGCGGCGGAAGTTATGAAAAAATCAGACATTATTGTAACAGCAACGAGCTCGAAAACATCTGTTTTACCTAAAGTACCTAAGGAAGAATTAAATGGAAAACATATTGTCGGCTGCGGTTCATTTCGACCGTTCATGCAGGAAATTCCAGACTATATCTTTGAACGAGTCGACGAGGTGTATGTCGATACACGAACAGCTTTAAAGGAATCAGGTGATCTGATCCGGGCTCAGGAATTGGGGATTAAAAAGAAGAATACCATCACATTAGAAGATTTAATTTTAAACCAGAGTCAATTTCAAGCAAAAAAAAATACGTTTACTGTTTTTAAATCAGTAGGGATGGCGATCTATGACCTTGTAACTGCAATTTTGATTTATCAAAAGCTGAAAGAAGAGGCGTGAACAAAAAAGAAAGGTGAGCAGCGCTTGATAGCACTATTAATAGGAATAAAAAGCGTTTAAACGTAAAACGGTTCGATCTAGTTTTAGACACCGGTTCTAGGATGCGCAAAATTGGCTGTAAAAGCAAATATAAATAAACGAGCCTAGCTAAGTGGTTTCTTTAAGCTAGGTTGGTTTAAGTGTCTCCAACTGAGTAAAAAGAAACTTAGGTTAGTAGGACCGTGTTGTCACCTACCGGAGATTAATAAAAACAATCCATTTTGCAAGAGCGTTATTTCGAGGTTAATCTTAGTTAGCAAGGACATAGTAAATGTAAATATACACTATGAAAAGAGGTGACTTCCATGTGGGAGTTACTTGTACTCATGCTCGAACGCCTTGGTATCATCGTCATGGTTGCTTTTATTATGACGAGAATCAGTTATTTTCGAGAGCTTCTTGATCGCTATGATGTGACGTTTGCTGAACGTTTAAAAATTACGCTAATATTCGGCTTATTTGGTATTATCGGTACATATATAGGATTAGAAGTAAACCCGAATGAGCCTACTTATTCGGTATGGACGTGGAAAGTTGGGGAAGATGAGGCGCTTGCCAATTCGAGAGTAATCGGTGTTGTGGTGGCTGGATTACTTGGTGGTTGGAGAGTAGGTACTGGTGCAGGGATAATTGCTGGCATTCACCGGTATTCTCTCGGTGGATATACAGCGTTTGCTTGTGGAATTTCTGCAGTGATTGCCGGAATGCTAGCAGGGCTTATTCATCGTCTCGTCAAAAAGAATCGGATCATAACACTACCTGGTACATTTATTATTGGAGCATTATGTGAAGCAATTCAAATGGGCGTTATCCTTCTTGTTGCTGATCCCTTCGAGCGTGCGCTGGCGCTCGTTCAAATGATCGGTTTTCCGATGATTTTAGCCAATGGTATAGGTGCGATGATCTTTATTCTCATAATTCGAAATGTGATTCGAGAGGAAGAACGTATTGGTGCAGCTCAATCAGAAAAAGCTTTGCGTATTGCTGATCGTACCCTCGGTCATTTACGAAAAGGTCTTACCCCTGAATCAGCAAAAGCGACGTGCGCGATTTTAGTAAAAGAAGTGGGGGCCGTAGCGGTCTCTATTACAGATAGAACAAGGATTTTAGCTTTTGAGGGACAGGGAAAAGATCATCATCCTGTTGGAAGTGAGGTTCAAACACCTGCAACGAAGCGGGTGTTAGAAATGGGAGAATTGGTTGATGCCACGGAAAAAGATATCGCTTGTGAGGAATCCGGTTGTCAAATTCGTGCAGGCATAATCGTACCGTTAAAGCAAGAAGGTGCGACAGTTGGGACGTTAAAATTTTACGTGAGATCGGAAAAAGAACTTACACCTATAAAACGTGAGCTTGTTAAAGGAGTCTCTCGCTTTTTAAGTAACCAACTAGAGCTAGCAAGGGTTGATGAACTACGAGAGTTAGCCAATCAGGCGGAGGTTCGTGCACTGCAGGCACAAGTTAGTCCTCATTTCTTGTTCAACGCATTAAATGTTATTGTTTCGCTGATTCGTATTAACCCAGGGTATGCTCGAAAACTTCTTTTACAGCTGTCTTATTATTTGCGGCAAAACTTAACGAGTACGAAAAGAGGTACGTCGACATTACGTGAGGAAATCGATCATGTGAAGGCTTATTTATCGATTCAGGAAGCCCGCTTTCAAGACCGTTTACAGGTCGAATATCAAATTGATGAACGAGCTCTGTCATATAATGTTCCATCAATGACACTACAGCCTCTCGTAGAAAACTCAATTAAACACGGCTTTGAAGGAAAAAAACGTAACGCTGCTTTTTATCTTTATGTGCACATCGAGAGCATAGAAAATGACAAAGTCCGAGTTACAGTAAAAGACAACGGTGTTGGCATGGATCCCGATAGGCTTGAAAGCTTGAAAAAGAATCCTCTTGATTCCAAAGATGGGACAGGTCTTGGTGTGTTTAATGTGTCAAAACGTTTAAAGCTCATGTTAGGAGAAGAAAGTGAATTGCATATTGAAAGTGAAAAATCAAAGGGAACAACGGTTTATTTTTACATGACTAATGGAGGAACTGATCGAGATGAAAACGATAAGAACGTTAATTGTTGATGATGAGCCATTAAGTCGGGAAGAGCTACGGCATCTTTTATCCGAATACGAGGACTTTGATATTGTCGGTCAAGCTAGTTCTGGAGAGGAAGGACTTGAACAAGCGTTGAGGCTACATCCGGATGTGTTGTTTTTAGATATTGAAATGGCAGAAATGAATGGTGTGGAGCTCGCCAATGCCCTCCAACAGTTAAAGAAGGTTCCGCATATTGTTTTTGCCACAGCATATCCAGACTACGCGGTAAAAGCCTTTCGTCTTGAAGCGGTGGATTACTTATTAAAACCTTTTGATGAAGTCCAACTTGTAGAGACAATCAAAAGAATTCGTAAAATCGAATCGGGGAATGGTGGAGAAAACCAGCCCGCGCAAAAAGCCAATCACCTTGGGAAGCTTGCCGTCGAGAATGAGGAAACAATTATCTATTTGAGCCCTCAAAACATTGACTATTGTTTTCGTGAGGGAAAAGAGACTAAAATCTGTGTTGGAGAGCATTGTTATTCCAGTAAACAGACGTTAAAAGAGCTCGAAGAAAAGCTCGCTGATTACTCTTTTTTTCGCACGCACAAAGGTTTTTTAGTTAATTTGAAACGAGTTTCTGCATTAGTTCCTTGGTTAAATGGAGCTTATCAACTGAAAATTCAGGGAGGGAGGGTGGAGATTCCCGTAAGTCGTAATTATGTCAAAGAATTGCGTCACCGGTTAGAGTTGTAAGCGTTGTATTTTAACCTCGTTTTTTAGCACGTGAGGGTGAATTTTCGACATGTTATGACGGAATTCATTCTCCGTCCCTTTATCACGCTATAATGAAAGCGTATTCAAAGAGGCGAGGTGAAGCTTGATGGTGACATTTATTGTATCGATCATTTTATTAGTCATTGGTTATTTCACATATGGGAAGTTTGTTGAACGAGTATTTGGTGTAAAAGAAGCACGACCCACCCCTGCTTATGCAAATCAGGACGGCATTGATTATGTACCGATGGGAACGAAGCGAAATTCATTGATTCAATTATTAAATATAGCTGGTGTCGGTCCGATTTTTGGCCCGATTTTAGGTGCTCTATATGGACCGGTTGCATTTTTGTGGATCGTATTAGGAGCTATTTTTGCCGGAGCAGTTCATGATTATTTAACCGGGATGATCTCCATTCGTAACCGGGGCGCTCACTTACCTGAGCTTGCAGGAAAATTTCTCGGAAACGTTATGAAACACGTTGTTAATGGCTTCTCAGTCCTGTTGTTACTGTTAGTGGGAACTGTTTTTGTGACAGCCCCTGCTGCATTAATCGATAATTTGACGCCAGGGTGGCTGACGATCGGTATGATCATTGGTCTTATTTTCGTTTATTATATTGTTGCTACAATGCTACCGATTGATAAAATCATCGGTCGTGTCTATCCGATCTTCGGTGCATTACTCGTGATTAGTGCCCTTGGAATTGGGGGAGGTCTTGTTATTACGGGAGCACCGATTCCAGAACTGTCATTTACGAATATGCACCCTGAAGGACTCGCGATTTTTCCATTGTTATTCTTAACCATTTCCTGCGGGGCGTTAAGTGGATTCCACGCCACTCAATCACCGATCATTTCCAGAACGACTCAAAATGAAAAACAAGGACGTAAGATTTTTTACGGCATGATGATTACAGAAGCTGTCATTGCGATGATTTGGGCAGCGGCAGCTATGAGTCTTTTCCATGGAACGGACCTAAACGCCATCCTTAATGGAGGTGGACCGGCTGCAGTCGTAAGTGAAGTATCTATGGTCATGCTCGGTGCAATTGGTGGTACGCTGGCTGTAATCGGGGTTATTATTCTCCCAATCACATCTGGAGATACAGCATTTCGTAGTGCACGTATGATTATTGCCGATTACTTTAAAATTGGTCAAATCAAACGTCGCAACCGATTATTTATTGCTTTTCCATTGTTCGGACTTTCGGTAGCATTAACGCAAATTGACTTTACATTACTATGGCGTTACTTTTCATGGGCGAATCAATCCACAGCGATGATTGCACTTTGGGTCGGAGCTATGTATCTAGCGTTACAAGGTAAAAATCATTGGATTTCCAGTATACCGGCGACCTTTATGACGATGGTAACGACGACGTATATTTTAAACGCAGACATTGGTTTGGGACTGTCGATGGATGTATCTCTAATCGGGGCAGCTTTTGTAACAATCATCGCTATCATTCTTTTCTCTGTAAAATTAAGAAAAGAACTAAGAGCAGATCAACCGTTTAAAGTAGATGAAGTAGAGAGAAAAATTGCTTGAGAAAGATGTTATCGTATTTGATGCTTTTTGAGCGGTAGACCACAGTGATTTGGCTAAAAACTTAAAAAATAAGCCTCTGACCATAAATTGGTCGAGGCTTACTTTTGCTGGAAGGCTGTTTTCGTAAAGTTTGTTGCTATTTTACTTGAAAAAGCTGTCGCGCTAAGCGTGACAGGGCACGCATGCGCTTGCCTAACGCTCTAAAAACAAATAGCAACAATGTTTTAGAAAAGAGCCTACTGGAGAACTATTCCTTTTCTGTTAACCGTAATAAATAATTAATGGCAGCTAATAAAAGTGGGTCTCGTGAAGAATGGTGAAGTGTAACCGTATGGGCGGTCGTGATGCCATTACGGATGTAGTCGCTGTCTGCTTGTAATACAAGCTCCACTGAACCGTCTTCTCCACCTTTCTCTTCCAAAGTTCCTTGTTTTGAAGAACCTTTAATATGTCCTTTTTTCGCTTCAATTACCTGTTCACTATTAAAAAAGGTTAAAGAATGTACTTGGGCTTGAGGTGTCAGTTCTTCCTTTATTTTGCCAATGACTTGGTTCCCGTTAAGAACAGTCCAATGGCGCTCTTTATAAGGCAGGTAACCATTTGCTTGGATGATGCGAAGTTCATTCCCGTCTGATGTTTCAACTTGCAAGTGAGCCCATTGCCCCGAGATAAACTGATTCATAAGCTGATGTAGTTTAGTTGGATAAAATAAGGAAATAGTTCCAATCGAATTGCCGTCTAATTGTATAGTAATTTGCTGGTTTTCAGCCTCTTTGGGCG
This sequence comes from Alteribacter populi, assembly GCF_002352765.1. NCBI lineage: Bacteria > Bacillati > Bacillota > Bacilli > Caryophanales > Bacillaceae > Alteribacter > Alteribacter populi. The sequence continues at coordinate 3,955,217 of NZ_KZ293963.1, forward strand.
GTTGACTGTAAGTAAGCTTTTCCATGTGACCAGCCTCCTATTGCGTAATGATGTAAAATGAAAGAGAGAAATACTTTACTCTGTGGAAAGGTAGTACATCGAAAAAATCTACTAGAATTCAGTTGAAGTGTCAATGAGATCATGAAAAGTTACATATTTTTCAACGAAACTGCGAAAAAAGGGAGGAATCATTATGAACTTATGGAAAAGTGAACCAACGCCGTCGCTTCTTTTGGACATCAATCAAATGAAACGAAACATTGAGCGGATGGTCTGGTCTGCAAATAAAAACGGTGTCAATCTTCGGCCGCACATTAAAACGCATAAAAGTGTGGAGATTGCGAGACTTGAAATTGAAGCAGGAGCTTACGGAATCACGGTTGCTACATTATCAGAAGCAGAATTGTTCGTAAAAGCTGGTTTTAAAGATATTCTTTTGGCATTTCCACTGGTCGGGAAACAGAAAGTGGATCGTTTGGCAGCGTTATGTCAAGAATCTAAAGTCATTGCTTCGGTAGACGATGAATATCAGGCATTCCTCCTTCAGGAATCGGCAGAAGCAAAAGGAATTGAAATCGAAGTTTGGATGAAAGTGAATTCCGGTCTCAATCGTTGCGGAGTCGAGTCGGGGAAAGAAGCGTTGACATTAGCTCAAGGGATACGACAATATGGCTCTCTAAAACTAACGGGGATCTATACTCATGCTGGTCATGCCTATGGTTTTACTGAAAAAACAGAACGAAGCCGTATTGCACAAGAAGAAGCGAAAGCGGTCTTGGAATCTGTACGATTATGTGAAGATGAAGATATTTCAATTCCAAACCGAAGTGTTGGCTCGACACCTACCTATGAGGAAGCAGGAAAGTTTGAAGGAATTACTGAGGTGCGCCCTGGGAATGCCGTTTTCTTTGACGGTGTCCAAGAAGGTCTTGGCGTTTGTGAAGTAACAGAATGTGCTCTATCTGTAAGTGCGTCGGTCGTCTCGATTAAGGAAGACCGGATTATTTTCGATGCTGGGAGCAAGTCGCTGACATCGGAAAAAGGAGCTCACGGAAATGAAAGTGTCAAAGGGTTTGGTACCATTGTTGAACCAGTGGAGCTTCAAGGGTTCTCTCTAACAAGGTTATCAGAAGAACATGGAGTTTTAGATGGAAATGGGAGCCCATTACCGTCAATTAAATTCGGTGAGACCATTCGGATCGTACCGAACCATGCGTGTACAGCTGTGAATTTGTATGATACGTACACGGTTATTCAAGATGAGCGGGTTGTCGATCGTTGGAAAGTGGATGCTCGCGGGTGTAATGTGTAAGTTAAATCAAGCGGCGTTGGTTAATCTAAAAATAGAAAGACGCTCGGATTTAAGGATTTTGAGCGTCTTTTCTTTTTACAATATAAAATCAAAACCGTAATAAGAAACAATTGTTAGAACAATCGTCCATGCAATAAGGCTAAGGCCCATCCATACGGAGGTTGCAAGCTTGCTAGCTTTAAGCGAAAGTGCAATAACAGCGGCCAAGTGGATGCCGGTTACGATAGGTCCCATGATGGCAAGACCGGGCAAACCATACTTTTTAAAGATCGCTGCAGCACGTTGGTTACGGCGTTGTTTCTTCTCCAGTTTTGTAAGATCTTCATTCGTTTCCTCGGCTGCTTTCTTTTGCTCTCGTTTTTCTTTCCAACGCAAATAAAAGTTCGTCGTTTGAAACCATTTCATTAGAAATACGATGAGGAGAATAGGAAAGAAGTTTCCGAGGAAAGAGACAACCCCGACTCCCACTGGATTAAGGCCAATTCCAATGCCGATTGGAATTACAACTAATATTTCAAGCCACGGTAAAGCAGCCATGACAAAAATCATCATATATTGCCATAGAGTTTCAAACATGGTGGTACACCTCTTTATTTTAGTTTTATCGTTTTTTAATTCCTTGCCAAAAAACAGTCCAAACATGTTGCTTTCGTGCATTAATGGTTTCTTCAGGGTAGTAAAACATCTGGGTAGAAATACCATCTAGAAAGCAGTAATAGGCATTAAGGAACATTTTCGCATCGCGATTCTCAATCTCCCCTGCTTCAATTCCGTGACGAAAGATCGGTAAGAAAACGTCGTCTAATTCTTCTTCAAAAGATAGAAAAAGTTCTCTAACCGCTTCTTTTAAGTCTGCAGGCGGGAACATCGCATAGTGGAAATAAAACTTACCAATGGCATCATACCTTATAAAATCAGTTGTTTTAATAAACGCCGAATAGAGCACGTTTTTGGTTGAATGAGAATGTTGATTTTGGACGACCCCTCTCAGTTCCTCGGCAAAACGTTTGTAAACATCCTCTACTAGAACCATGAATAAGTCTTCCTTATTGGCAAAATGATTATATAAAGAAGACTTACGAATCCCAACGCGCTTTGCAATTTTTGAAAGGCTGGCCCCGTCATAGCCTTCGTTGGCAAACAGGAGTAAAGCTTCTTCCTTTATTCGATCTACTGTTGAAGCAGGCATAGAAATTCCTCCAAACATAATAAAAACGAACGATCGTTAGTTAATAGATCACTTGCTATTATATTCTCTTTTGAAAAAAAAATCAAGAGAAAGTAAAAAGTTCGGGGGACAGTCCCCTTTGCGTTAGGGAAACTTTTTTGCCCTTTTTTTAAGTTGACATTAAGGGAGCCTGAGTCTATGGTGTTAAGGGCGAAAGGAGGCGGTTTGTGTGTATGAAACATCAACATACAGAGAAAAAATACGTCTCTTATTGATTATTATGTGGCCGATACTTGTTACACAACTCGGTCTGTATTTTATGAAATTTGTTGATACAACAATGTCTGGCCAGGCAGGTGCGGAAGATTTGGCTGGTGTGGCAATCGGCTCTAGCTTGTGGCTGCCGGTGTTAACGCACTTACACAGGAGGTCCATCATATTGCAGAGCATTATTTGATTGGTTTGTCCTTTGGTATGCTTCCGCTCTTTGCTAACAATGTTTTCCGGTGTTTTATCGATTCACTAGGTCAGACGAGAATTACGATGTTCATTATTCTCTTAGCTTTACCAGTCAATTTTGTCTTTAATTATGTACTGATTTTTGGGAACTTTGGTTTTCCAGCCCTTGGTGGAGTTGGAGCAGGCTACGCTTCGGCAATAACGTATTGGTTTATCTTTTTTGTTGGGCTTTATTTTGTCGCTCGCGTACGGCCGTTTATGAACTATCGTTTATTTAAAACGTTTTTCAGGGTATCGTTAAGATCGTGGAAAGAAATTCTCGTGCTAGGTGTTCCGATTGGGATGACGATCTTTTTTGAAACGAGTATCTTTGCTGCGGTTACGCTGCTTATGAGTCAATTCCCAACTGAGGTAATAGCTGCTCACCAAGCTGCAATTAACTTTTCATCATTATTGTTTATGATTCCGATGAGCATCGCTTTTGCCCTGACAATTGCAGTGGGGTATGAAGTTGGCGCTTTTCGGATAACGGATGCCAAACAATATGGGGGGATCGGGGTTATATTTGCCCTTCTACTCGGCGTTTTTGCCTGTGTAGCAATTTATGTTCTGCGTGGTCCTGTTTCATCACTTTATACAACCAGTCCTGAAGTAGCTTTGCTAATTCAGTCGTTTTTGATCTATGCAATCTTTTTTCAGTTTTCTGATGCGCTGAATACACCGATACAAGGGATTTTGCGAGGATATAAAGATGTGAATGTTCCCTTTGTTCTTGCCCTCATATCCTTTTGGGTGATTGGACTTCCTGTCGGGTATTGGATGGCGCAAAATACTGGATTTGGTCCGTATGGGTACTGGTTTGGGTTAATTGTCGGTCTTGCTGCTGGTGCGATTTGTTTAACGTGGCGGCTGGTTTATATTCAAAAGCGGATGGAGAATAAAGTAGAATTTGTGTAGAATTAATTCGTCTTTAAGTAGAATGCGTTTACTTTTGTGTAAAATCCTTCCTAATTTATTTGCTTAAACAAGCACCAACTTCAATCTGCTCGCTTTCCGCGGACGAACCGCCGAGCTGCCTTGGGGAATGCACTCTGCGGGGTCTCGGCTAGCCCGTTTTTCCGCAGGAATCTCACAGATTTCGTCCAACTACGCAGAAGATCTTTACAATTCAACTTATAAAAGATTGATGCTATTTGTTTATTAATGAACAAATAAGGAAATAGGAAAAATATTAAAAGTGCGGTATAAAAAGGGGGCAGTCTCTTGTTTGGCTGGAGTGATATCCCAACTTTTATCTGGGCATTATTTGTAATTTTACCGATCGTTTCACTCATCCATGAGCTAGGTCATTTTCTGTTTACACGATTATTTGGAGGAAAACTAGATTTTTCATTAGGAAGAGGAAAGATTATTTTTAAGCTCGGTGAATTTGAAATTCGTAGAGTATATTTTTTAGATTCCTGGTGTCAAATAAAAGAATTAAAAGTAAATAACCGCTGGTCCCATGCTATTGTATATTTAGGAGGGCCGTTATTTAATATTGGTTCAGTCGTGATCATTAATTCTTCCATTCATGCAGGGGTGCTTCCAGCGCATATTTTGTTTTACCAATTTGTTTACTTTTCCCTATATTTTGCTTTCTTCTCCCTATTACCGGTGGAGTACGGTGAAGGTCAACCAAGCGATGGGAAGGCGATTTACGATGTATTGCGACATGGGACGAGTAAGGATTCCAGGAAAGATCCTTTATATTAGTTGAGAGAACGTGTCTATGTGACCTATTATAGAAATAAGCCATTCGACAAATGGGGAGACTGGTTATAGAAACAATCATAGAATGGCAGGAAAAGCAGATGGTTTCCCCTTCTAGATGGAAGGGGAAGTGAGGAGGAGAGACGAATGATAAACGATTATCAATCACTTGTAGAGAAGCAAAAACGTTTTTTTTACAGCGGAAAAACAAAGGATATTTCGTTTCGAATCGAGCAACTGACGAAATTAAAAGAAGCCATTAAAGAGAAAGAAGATTTGATTATTGAAGCTGCCTACAGGGATTTAGGCAAATCTAAACGAGAAGCTTTCTTAACGGAAATCGGCTTTTTATATAGTGAACTTAAAGATATGATCAAAAATGTACCCACATGGTCTCAAATAAGAAAAGAGAGAACAGCTCTGACTCATGTTGGTTCAACGAGCTATATTTATAAAGAACCTTATGGTGTAGCGCTCATTATCGGACCGTGGAACTACCCATTTCATCTCGTTATGGCTCCGTTAATTGGTGCTATAGCGGCAGGGAACACAGCGATTCTCAAGCCCTCAGAACTAACCCCGTTTACGAGTGCGGTCATTCGAGAGATAATTGACGAGACGTTTCAGGAAGAGTATATCGCAGTAAGAGAAGGTGACGCCGAAGCAGCGAAAGAGCTTCTTGATTTAAACACTGATTATATTTTCTTTACTGGGAGTGTTCAAGTCGGGAAAAAGGTGATGGAAGCTGCGAGTAAGCACCTTACACCTGTGACACTTGAGCTCGGTGGAAAAAGTCCAGCTATTGTCATGAAGGATGCAGATGTAAAACTTGCAGCCAAGAGAATAGTTTGGGGAAAATTTATCAACGCAGGTCAAACATGTGTCGCACCGGACTATATTCTTGTTCAAGAAAAAGCAAAGCGAAAATTATATAAATACCTTGTTAAATATATTAAAAAGTTTTACGGACAAGATGTGTCTCAGAATAAAGACTATCCACGTATCGTCAATGAAAAGCATCATGACCGGATAACGGCCCTTTTAGACGAGGAGAAGATTATGTATGGCGGAGAGCACGATCGGGATGAGCGATTCATTGCTCCGACCATAATGGACAATGTAACCTTTGACGACCCGGTTATGGAAGAAGAAATTTTCGGTCCAATTTTACCTCTCGTAAGCTTTGAAGAGGCACATGATGTCATTGATATGGTACGCCAACGCCCGAACCCGTTAGCACTCTATCTATTTACCGAGAAAAAACAGACGGAATCGTTAATTTTTAGCAATTTATCTTTTGGAGGTGGCTGTGTGAACGACACGCTCATGCACATTACATCACCTCACCTTCCTTTTGGAGGCGTTGGTGAAAGTGGTATGGGGGCTTATCATGGAAAGGCGAGTTTTGATACCTTTACCCATGAAAAAAGTGTACTCAAGCAGACGAACAAGTTCGATATACCTCTTCGCTATAGTCAAAGTAATCGTTCCATTAGTGCGTTGCGAAAGATGTGGGAATAAAAGGTTAGGATAAGAAAAGCGCAAGGCGCCCTTAACCGACGACATGCAAATGTTCTGTCCGATAACAAGTACTTTTTACTTTTAATCTGGCAGGTTACTTGACACGTGCCGATGGTGCTTGGAGCTAGACATCGAAACGTAGATTTTTATGCTTTATTAACTCTTAAGAAAAATCGCATAGCGGTCTTTTATTACTAAATAAGCGAAAAACTCGGCAACCGCCGAGTTTTTTCCTCTTTGAGAGCATGTTCTTAAAGGGGGGCAATGGCTCCGCAGGCTTAAAACGATGCAGCATCTCGATTCATTGCTCCCGATGTGACAATTCTTTTAAAAGAAATCATAAATGAACGGCTTGTGATGAGGAAGAATCGTTGTTAACCGTTCCGCTTCTTTCAATGGACCCATTATTTTCTCTGCTTCATAGAGCACATCAACCGGCTGAGCGTTCATGAAAACAGCGGAGAATGACTGAATGTCCATAGAGAGGCCTCGTTGGGGAGGATGCTGACAACTAGCACCTTCCTGTTTTTGGGTGTGATGTGTCACGTCAAGAGGTTCGCCTCCAGAAGCGTTCGGTTTAATAATATACGTACCCGTGTTCCAGTCGCAGAAACTGTCTTCAAGGTGAAGAATGATCGGTTTTTCGGAAGTAGCTGTGAATGGAAACTGCCGTAAAAACGCTGTGACATCTACTACGCGAGCCATAAAGTAGGAACTCACTTTCTGTTCCACGTGAGGATCGTCAAGTAAAAATATCGTTCCATCATCACTAGGCAAGTTAACAACAGCTTCTTTAATCATCGAATCATGGTTGCTAATAAACGTCCAAAGACCAGTTCGAGCTTCGTGATTAAGCCAGACAATTTCATGTACGGTAAGCACTTCATCTTTTACTTTGTAAATGAGATAGCCCTTTTTCCTTTGCTGTGCATCGTAATAAACAGCGACTTGCCCTTTCTTCCGTTTGAAAATAGAGCGATCCCACCATTCTGAATGTCGCTTAATGGCTCCATTAAATTGACAAGCCCACGTTTCATAAACATCGGCTATTATTTCACTGTCAGAATCGACCCGTTTTACGTACCCCGTCGTTTGCTTTCGTTTAGGAAGCTTTTCTTTAGGAATTGTCACTGAACGTTTTTCAGCAAAAAGCTCCCACCCGAACTTTCGATAAAAAGGGATAGAAAATGGGAAGAGGTAAGAGACAAGTTGCCCATTTTCCTTCATTTCCTTTAAGGACGCGAGTAATAAGTCACGGACGAGCCCAGATCTTCGGTGTTCAGGCCAGGTAGCAACGCCAGAGACTCCTCCCATCGCCCATTCTTTTCCGGCTATGTAAGTTGTAAAAGGAAAGATCGTTACTTTGGAGTACAGTTCTCCGTTTTGTGCTGCAACCCATGTTTCGGCAGGGTTGACCCACTTTCGGCGTTCGTCCCTTTCTTCGTCACTTAGTTCATATTGAAATGCGAATTCAGACATTTTTAAACTAAAGTCTACCTCTTCTTGTTTTAGTTTACGTATCTCCATTGCTCCACCCTCCATCTTTCAAGTTGTGTTTTCCTTATTAAATCATAGCGAAAGATATACATTTGAAAAAGGGAAAGTTTTCATTTTAGTTATAAAAACGCGTAGCGGCCTGTTTATTAAATACAGCGAAAGCTTCCGCTCGTCTCAAAGATGGTTTTATCTTGAGACGAGCGGCGTGACTAAAGAGCCGTAAAAGGGCTCTACGTACGATATTCCAGTTACTTATGATTCGGCTGCCGGAATGGGTATATGCGCCATTTTCGTTGTGTCAAACAGTCCCATGTCAGTAAGCTTTAACGAAGGGATCACCGGAAGAGCTAGAAATGACAGAGTTAGGAAGGGATTAAATTCGGTTCGGCTTCCTGAATTCGTAAAAGTTTCATGGAGTTTAGTGAGATGGTGTGCTGCTTCTTTTACTGAAAGAGGACTCATTAAGCCGCCGATCGGAAGTGGGAATGTGTCGATCTCGACGCCTTCACTTACGATCGTTAAACCGCCTTGATGTTGTTCAATGGAACGAACGGCACAAAGAATGTCAGCTGTGCTCGTACCGACGACGATGATGTTGTGGGAATCATGAGCAATCGTCGTAGCAATCGCTCCTTTCTTTAATCCAATACCTGTAACAATGCCCAAGCCTATATTTGATGTTTTACCATGACGCTCGATTACAGCAAGAGTCAGCTGGTCCTTGGATAGAGAAGGAGTAAAATACCCATTACTGTCCTTGTCCACTGTTTTTATGAGATGATCAGTAATTAGTGAGTTCGGCTGAACTCCGATAACGTGTGCTTTTGTTTTTCCTGCCATATGGATCATAAAGTCATTCTCTGTAAGGTTTGGAATTTTCACGGTCTGCACAATCTGTTCAGGAGGGGTTAACTCATTTTCAGTACTAATGACTAACTGCCCGTTTTTAACGATTTTTTTTCCTCGTAAAAAGACCTCATCGGCTGTAAAGTTATTCAGGTCATTAACGAAAAGAAACGTTGCTTCAAACCCAGGTGCAATCGCTCCCTTTTCCTTTAGATTAAAGCAAGTAGCTGCGTTAATCGTAGCCAATTGAATAACGGTAATCGGGTCGAGCCCGTTTTTGATCGCCAAGCGGATGTTAAAATCAATGCTGCCTTCTTTTAACAGGTCGTCAGGATGTTTATCATCGGTGCAGAACATAAAGCGCCTGCTATTTTTTGCAGTTACAGCTGGCAGTAGTGAAAGGAGGTCTTTGGCGACAGATCCTTCTCTCATCATGACATAAAACCCTCGTTGGGTACGCACTAATGCCTCCTCTGCTGTGGTGCACTCATGGTCCGTTAAAATACCTGCAGTGCGGTAAACGTTTAAAGCCGTGGAAGACAGACCCGATGCGTGACCATCAATGTTTTTACCAGCAGATTTAGCCATATTTAACTTGTTAAGCATATCATCATCTCTGTTCATTACGGCTGGATAGTCCATTACTTCTGCAAGACCAAGAACTTTTGGGTGATGATTGAAATGTGCGAGATCATTTGCGGTTAATGTCGCTCCTGAGGTTTCAAATGGGGTACTTGGAACAGAGGAAGGAAGCATTGTATAAATGTCAAGGTCAGCTTTGTCCGACTCATCAATCATAAATTGAATGGCCTGTTTTCCAAGAACATTAGCGATTTCATGTGGATCTGTAATTGCTGTGGTTACTCCGTGTGGCAATAAAGCATCAGAAAAGTGTTGAGGTGTCATCATCGACGATTCGATATGAACATGAGCATCAATAAGACCTGGCACGATATATTTTCCCTTTGCATCGATTGTTTTTGTACCTTCATAAGGGCCAATCCCGACGATCATCCCATCTGTGATCGCTATACTTTGGTCTGTGATGATGGTGCTATTAAATACGTCAACAATTTTGCCGTTGGTAATAACGATGTCAGCTGGTTCACCATGAGCAGAGGTGATGATTTGACTGGATAACGCTAGTTTGTTGTTCATGGTACTTCTCCTCTCTTTTGGCAGGGGTGGATGAAATAAACAATTTGACTCCATTTAATAGAAACTAGTAAGCGATTTCTAAAGTCTTTCCTCAAATATTACCAGTTATTTTATATCTGCGAAGGATTTTTTTCAAGATAAACCTGAGTGCGCGTTCAAAAAGGAACATAAAAAGAGCCGAGTAGGTCGAGACAGAGAAGCAAGCTAAACGAAGAGATACGATAGCTATTTTTAGCGGGCTTTATAACCTCCTTTTTTAAGGATAGAAAATAGTGAAAAAGGGAATAAAGAAAAATATATCGTGCGTGTTCAAGAATCGAGTAGAAAACAGACGCTACAGCTGATTCGAGCAAGCAACAAATTTTATGAAAACAGCCTAACAGAAAGAGGGGATAGAGATGACTGCGCCAGCAACATATGATCTAATCGGAATCGGAATTGGCCCATTTAATTTAGGAATGGCGGCATTATTAGATTCTGTTGAAGATGTCAATGCAATCTTTTTTGATGAAACGTCTGAGTTCAATTGGCATCCAGGGATGTTACTTGAAGGAGCTGATCTCCAAGTTCCTTTTTTAGCAGATTTAGTAACAATTGCTGACCCTACAAGCCCTTATTCATTCTTAAACTATTTACACGAACATAATCGAATGCACAAATTCTTCTTTTTCAATCGTTTTGATATCCCGAGAGTAGAATATAATCATTATTTACGCTGGGTTGTCGCTCATTTGGATGATTGCAAATTTGGAAAAAGAGTTGTTGATGTCATAGATCATAATGTGGAGGGTGAGCCTTATTATGAGGTGGTAGTAGAAGGAAACGAGGCGAAAGTAACCGAGCGTTATTTTACTAAACACGTCGTTGTTGGTACTGGAAGTGTTCCGCTTGTCCCTGAAGGGTTTGACCAGTTTCCAGTGGAGGATGTGGCACACACGAGTCAATACTTGTTCCAAAGAAAACACATACTCGATAAAAAAGTGAAAGATATCCTTGTTGTAGGGTCTGGCCAAAGTGCTGCTGAAGTAGTATTGGACTTGTTACAGCGCCAGGATCGAACGGACTTTCATTTGCATTGGATTACACGTTCTCCCGCTTTTTTCCAACTTGAATCAGGTAAAGTCGGTCAAGAAGTATTTTCACCGGACTATGTAGATTATTTTCATAAGTTGTCATTGGAAAAACGAGAAAAGGAGCTGCCTAATTTATCTCACTTACGTAATGGTGTGGAAGAGAAGACCTTTCATGAGATTTATGATTTGCTCTATCATAAGTCAATTGATTCACCGGCTCCGATTACAATCCGTTCATCCAGTGATGTAAAGGACATTGAGGTAACGGAGGGTGGTCGTTACGCGGTAACCTGTCATCAATGGATGGAGGAAACCAATTACCATCTTGAAGTAGATAAAATGATTCTCGCAACAGGTTATCGACCGAATATTCCAGAGTGGATTGAACGCATTCGTGACGAGATCGTGTGGGAAGATGAAAAACGGTTTAAAGTGACGCGTGATTACCGGTTAACTTTTAAAAAAGAGCGAGATCATCAAGTGTTTACCGTAACGAACATCGAACATTCTCATGGAGCAGGAGCGACTAATCTTGGTCTTTCTGTACATCGTAATATGACAATTATTAATAAAATTGCTGAACGAGAAGTATACAAGGAAGCAGAAGATACAGTATTTCAACGATTTGGTACTGAAAAAGAATAGTGTGACAAATGCACTACAGTTGAGGTACATTCGGAATCGGGAAAACTGGTGTGAGTTTTCTTCTAAGCACAAGGTTACACCAGTTTCACCCTATCTTATAATTCTCTTTTATAGTTCTCATCATAGACTTTGATCGGTACATTTCCGATGGAACCACCTAGTAAGTGTGTTTCTTCTAGATTCACCTGAAACGGTAAGTGAACCACTCTTCGTTCCCGAGGGGATAAAGTTAGAGATACTTGAGATAAGTCATTCAATTTAGATAAATAAGGCTCTTCGTTTCTATTATGATCTTTTACGTCAATATAAAATGCGACTTCATTGCGGCTATGATTTTTTAAAGTTAACTCACATGCTCCTTCGACCTTTTCTTCATCAGAATCCGTTTGAAATTCGCATCGCGAATCTTTGGCGTTATAATGAATAGCCCCAACGCCATTCATTTGTGTCTGAACGGCCTCTACAACAATCCCAGGAACCAAAATACAGAAAAGCGAAGCAGAAAAAAATGTCACGAGTTTTTTATTAGGAAATTCGGATATTAATTTGCTTATTGCGAATAAAAATAGGAGGAAAGTTAAAATGCCTACAAAGTTAATACCTTGATAACCATTTGACCAAACTGGAATTCCAAGCTGATAAAACATCAGCTCTCCAAATGAAAAACGATGAGGGTAGGGAAGACTTAAAATCATCACTAAGCTTAATAGACCTAGGGGGAGCAACAATTCTTTCTTCTTCGTTTCCATTGTCTCTTCCTTTCGTTTCTAGTAGAGCAACCGTAGAGACTGCTCGTTAAGGTCGTACGCGAAAATCTTTCTCTTCGTTTAGAACTTGGATGTTATTCGTGACGATCGCTTCTACCTTTGCTGGGAATTGGCCTTTTTTTAGACGTTTTACAAAGGTTTCAACTGCTTTTTCATCACCTTCAGCTTCAAATTCTACAGTGCCATCAGGTAAATTCCGAACCCATCCTTTCATGTTTTCTTCGGCTGCTGTTTGCTGAGTAAAATTTCGAAAGCCCACACCTTGGACTTTTCCACTTACAATCCCCTGAATTCGTTTCATTAAGGTCAACTCCTTTTTGAAAAATCTCTTTTAATTTTATAATACCCTTTCTATACCGCGCAAATCATTAACCTAATTCATTTAAGACGACGAAGAAACAGACCTTTGATATAATAATGGAGATATAATATCGGGAGTTAAGGAGTCTGCAAAATGATAAGAACTGTCATATGGTTTATTTATTTTTGGCTGTATTTACTTAAATCTGTACCTAGTTTGATTAACGTGAAACGGTTGCGAAAGAACAATAAAAATGAGGAAGCTGATGCACGGATAAAATATGAATCTAATAAATGGGCAAGGAGCTTGGTAAAGCTGAGCGGTGCTCGCGTCCACGTTCATGGAAAAGAGAAGATTCCAACAAATGAGACGTTGTTGATTGTCTGTAACCACCAAGGAAACTTTGATATTCCGATCATTCTTGGATATCTAGACCTTAAAATCAGCTTCATTTCGAAAGTAGAAGTGAAAAAGCTTCCGTTAATTGCTTCATGGATGGAAGAGATGAACTGTGTTTTTATGGATCGAAAAAATAAAAGACAATCCATTAAATCGATTATTGATGGAGCTGAAAACTTAAAAAACGGTCATCACCTTGTTATTTTTCCAGAAGGTACGAGGAGTAAAGGCGGACCTGTTGGGACGTTTAAGCAAGGAAGCTTCAAGCTTGCTACGAGGTCAGGGGCTACTATTTTGCCGGTTACGATTAACGGGTCGTATAATATTATGGAAGCAAACGGTAACCTTTTAAAGCCCTGCGACGTCGACGTGACCATTTTAGATCCGGTTCGAATTCATCATCAGCAAAAAGATATGGACGGCATCGCTCTTGCGAACTATGTTCAAGAGCACATAAAAAAAGAACTAAATCCAATTGTAGGTTTGAAAGAGAATGTTTAGTGCGCTCGTTTAGGGGTTACCCGAATCATTTTATGTAACTAAAAGAAAAATGAACTAGTTTAAAGGAAAAACGATGGTATTTGTCGAAATGGATTTGAGTAGAAAATGAATGGTTATTCATTCATTTATTTGAGTTTATTATAGGGGGAATTGTGATGACAGTGAAAGACATGTTTGAAACGCTTACTAGCAGGATGAACAGCAATCCAGAGCATTTGGAAGGGGTAAGTGTTTTATACAAATTTGAGCTTAGTGGTGAGGAAGCGGGCATTTATCAGCTGCAAATTAATGGCAAGAAAGCCGAATACGACGAAAGTGAACCGGAGCAATCAGACATAACCTTGCAAATGAAAGATAAAGATTTTATGAAACTGTCAGAAGGAAATCTCAATCCAACAATGGCGTATATGAGTGGAAAATTAAAGGTGCGAGGAGATCTTTCATTAGCGCTTAAACTACAAACATTATTAAAGCACTATGCGTAAGGTGAAATAAGTAAAGGCTAAAGCCCGCTATGAAAACTCCGATAGCGGGCTTTAAAATGTGAAAAGTTGTCTCAAACTCTTAAAAACGAACCCTTTGTGGTAGCTTCTTGTTAACTTTTTCAATGGCATGTTTATCGTCGACTTTCTTTTCAATTAAATATATAGCTTCTGGGTCATTGAGTAATTGTTTTTTATTTTCACTAACGAGTTCTTCGAAGGTTTTATTGTAACGTTTACGCATAGAATCTTTCACCTCTTTTTAAATCAAATTCTAAATTTTCGATTAATTTAATTATACCCCATTTATTCTAAAAATATGCTGAAAAATTGTTACAATTTTAAGAACTTTGCCGAATAATAATTTTTGAGTGAAAAACATATATATGAGGTATCGATGATATGAAGGTGAGGTTTCAACATGTATGGATATGGGTATGGGCCCGAAAATGGAGGTTACGGGCAATCGACTCAACCTTCGATAAACTGGTCCACAGTCCTTCGAATGATTCGACAAATTATGAGTAGGGAAAGCATTGATGAGCTGACATATGATTATTTAAAATGCCTATCCAATAATGAAAAGGACGAACAGCTTATGGACCAAATGTTGGAAGATGAGCGGAAGCATTATGACACATTAAGACGGATCTATGCTGACATAACAGGGCAGTTTCCCGAATTAGAAGCATCGACCATTACTATTCCTGACAGTTATGAGGACGGATTAGGGAGCTTGCTTGAACGTAAATCTCGTACTGTCCAGCTTTATGTTTATTTGTATTTATACAGCCCAGTACAATACAAAGGGTTGATTTATCCTTTACTAATAGATGAACAAATTCATATGCAGCTTATTAATTATTTACTTATTCGAAAGCTATTTTCACAAATTTTCTGACTTGTACACATAATCCACAACGTTATCCCCAAACAAAACCTTTGATTTATCAGTTTTATAAAAGTTATGAACAGAATCCACAGTAAGGTGGGTAGTTATACACAGTTATTTTATCCCCAATGGGATGAATGGAACAACAATAGATTGATAGTTTTATCCACATTTTTGAAATTCTGTGGATAAAAAACCTGTGTAAAAAGGTTGCGTTTTCCATCGAGGGAACGTTATTTTGTTACTGCATACTAAGAAGAATGAAATACAGAATCACCTGACTGCGATAATAAGTGCAACTAAGCATATAGGTTTTTTATCTGTTTCTATCGAAAAGTGCACAAACAATGACAGAAAGTGAAAAATTGGCTAAAATAAAAGAAAATTGAATGCTTATTCATTTTCTTCACACTGCTCGTCTCAAGGTAAAAGCATCCTTGAGATTTAAAAATATGCAGTGAAAGCTAAACGCTGTTTTTAATAAAGGTTCTTTTTGCATAGTTTGTTGTTATTTATGGATAAATCGAAAAAGCGAACGGCGGCGACTCCAGCGGGAAAAGCAACACTGGTTTTCTTGCGACGAGGACCCTAGGAGCAGCTGAAGACCTCGTGATTCCGAACGAAGTGAAGGAAGAACGGATTTCGCACTTGCGTCCTAAAGCGTCCGCCTGTAGCTGATTCGAGCACTTTTCTTATAAAAAAGCAACAATTATTTGAAAACAGCCTTAATAAAAAACCGCTATGCGGTTTTTCTTAGGAGGCCCCATGTTGGTAAAAACAAAAGTAGTCGCACCCTCGGTTTATGGACTAACCCTCCCGACACCGTTTCTTGTTGGCCCTGTAAACGTGTATCTTGTTGAGGGAGAAGTGTTAACGTTAGTCGATGCAGGACCGAAAACGAAGGAAGCAAAAGAGGTTTTAGAAAACGAGCTTCATGAATTGGGTTATTCGTTAGAAGATATTGAGATGGTTGTTTTAACTCATCATCATCCCGACCATATTGGGTTAATTGAAGAATTTCCACAAGCGAAAGTGATAGCGCATGAAAAAACAAAACCTTGGCTCGAACATGATTTGGAATTTCAAATTAAGAAATCAGCTTTTTTCAAAGAGCTTTATTCTTCACATGGAGTTCCTAACGACATTGTAGCGCTTATTGAAAAATCGAATGACTACTACTTAGGTTACGCAAGTTATGCTCAAATAGATGAAATTGTTAAAGAAGGCGATACGATCATTGGATTGCCCGGATGGTCAGTCATTGAAACACCGGGTCATGCGCAATCACAAATTTCTCTTTATCGAGAAAGTGATGGCGTGCTTCTTTCGGGTGATCATCTCATTGCTCATATTTCATCTAATGCCATTATTGAAGCTCCATATAAAAATGACACGGATCGACCGCGCACCTTGATTCAATACAGGGATTCATTAAAAAAGTGCTCTGAAATGAATTTGTCACGTGTTTTTTCAGGACATGGTGGCCCTGTAAATGAGCCAATACAGCTGATTGAGGAGCGGCTCTTAAAGCAGGTGGAAAAAGCTGAAGCGATTAAGCGCTTGCTCGGCAAGGAAAAACTCACGTCATTTGAGCTTTGTATTCGACTTTATCCACAAATGTATAGTAAGCAGCCAGGCCTTACATTATCAGAAACGTTAGGACATCTCGATCTTCTTGAAGAAAGTGAAGAAGTATCGGTGTCATTGGAAGAAGGGATTTATTATTACCAAGTTGCCGAGTGAATGATCAATCATTTTCTTCGTCACAAAAAAAGATAGGCGATTTTTATCGAAAGTTTTGTTTGTTTTCTCGTTTTGTTGGTAAAATGGAAAGAAGGATAGGATGAAGTAGAGGAGGATTGAACAATGAAAAACGAGAATTCGAAAAAGAGCTGGTTAATCGGTGGCGTGGCTACTGGTTTAGCAGCGGGACTTATCTTTTTTGCAACAAACAAAAATGCCAGATCAAAAGTGACGAACACGTTTGAGGCAGTCAGCTGCCGAACAAATGAGTGGCTTCAATTTATTCGTGATAACCGTGAACCTTTTGTCAATCATATTCGTTCTTCAGCTGAGCGTGTCGCAACCATTGTAGAAGATGCATCAGAAGACATTCAAACAATTGTCGAATCGTCTCAGCAATTAAAGGAACATACTTTTGATATTTTAGGTACGATTCAAGAAGCAAAGGAAGAGTTTGAAGAGTTAGCCACCAAGTTAAAGCATCCAGACGAGCTTGGAGAAGATCTGGCCAACCTTGAAGAGAGTAACCGGAAACAATTCCCTACTTCGGAATCGGATAATGAGGAACCAACAAGCACAACATAGTATTGCGGAAGGGAAACTCACCGTTTCCATTCCTAGCCTGCTTTCTGATGATGAAGCTTTTTAGATCATCGTATCTCTTTTGTTGAAGAGCAAGCGTTGGTTGAAGAAGAAAAGTGGATAGAAGGCAGGGGAAAAGTGATCATACTTATTAAAGGTGTGATCGCTTTTTCAAATATTGTTTTGTAAAGCAGTCGGAGTTATGCTTTATATCTTGGTTCTGATTATGATTGAAGCGGAGGGCGAGATCATGAGCAAAAGCAAGCAAAAGAACAATAATAAGCAAGGTTCCCAAGGAAAACACAAGACGAGCAGTAGTGCGAATGGGAAAAATGGATATCACTCTTCACAAAGTTAACAAAGAAGCACCTCTTATATGGAGGTGTTTTCTTTGTTTTTCGGAAACGATTTTGCCTCAAGTTAAGGTCTTGGAAAACCACCCGTTCTTAATTTGAGCATTTAGAAGAGCGATAGTATAATCTCTGTAGGAACACAACCTGTTTCCTTTTTGCTGAATTTTTTTTTATTGTTGTAGAAAAAACTAACTTTTGTGTAGAATAAATTTACTTTTGTGTTGAATACATACTCTTTTGTGTAGAATTTTATCTCTTTCATGTAGAATTCCACCACTTAGCAGAAGTTATGTTTCCTATTTGCTGAATTTTTTACTTATTGAATTAATTTCATAATTCGTGAAAAGGCAAGTCTGGAGACCGTAGCCTAGTGAAATTGTAGTGTTTAAAAGCCCCCTTAATAAAAAAAGATCTTCTGCGTAGTAGGCCGTAATCTGCGAGACTCCTGCGGAAAAACGGACCAGCTGAGACCCCGCAGGCGTTTTTTCCCGAGGAGGCTTGGCGGTTCGTCCGCGGAAAGCGAGCAGATGGAGGCCAACGGAGCTACGGAGCTGCAAAGAGATACGCTTTTTACAATAAGCAGTAATCAAAAAAATAGTAAGGTTGTGTGCTTTTTAACAATGAATTATGAAAGTGATTCATTGTGTAGAAAAAACTAACTTTTCTGTAGGATATTAGATTTTGGTCGCGTGAAGGGAAGAGAAAAATGGCTGGATTTGATCGTCACCAAATGAAAAGGTACATAACAAAGCCACATGTACGTATGAGCCTTAAACTGAAAATGGTTTTATTAATTGGCTTACTAATTGTCAGTATGCTAACGATTATTGGCGTTTTTTTCTATCAATTTTTGGCGGATTCATTGGAGCAGCAGATTGGAGAGCAGGCGCTAGGTGTTTCTGGAAGCGTTGCGCAAATTCCTGAGCTCCGTGAAGCTTTTTCAAATGAGGATCCAGCAGCGACGATCCAACCACTTATCGAACCGATTCGTGAGGCAGCGGGTGCTGAATTTATCGTTGTTGGGAATACGGAAGAAATACGCTACTCACACCCTAACCCAAATCGGATTGGAAGCAGGATGATTGGTGAAGACAACGAAGGAGCACTTCTTCGTGGAGAATCTTACGTTTCAAAAGCTGAGGGGTCTCTTGGCCCTTCCATACGCGGGAAAACGCCTGTGGTTAATGAACGGGATGAGATCATTGGTGTTGTCTCAGTCGGCTTTCTCGTTGAGGATGTCCAAGGTGTTGTTAAAAACTACAGCGACGAACTTTTTTATGCATTGTTGCTCGTTGTTGCGATCGGCTTTATCGGTGCCATTTTGATTGCGATTTATATTAAAAGGGTATTGTTTGGTCTTGAGCCTGAAGAAATCTCTTATTTGCTTCTTCAGAAAGAGACGATATTGCAATCAGCCCATGAAGGAATTATTGCTGTAAACAGCAAGGGCAATATTACACTAGTAAATGTTGCGGCCCAGCGGCTTCTCGCCAGTGAGGAGGAGCCGGTAGATCGATTTATTGGACTTCCCATTCAATCAGTATTACCTAACTCTAAGCTTCCTGAAGTGCTCGTCCATGGTAAAAGTCAATATGATCAGGAGATGCAGTTTGGGAACCACATTGTTGTCGTTAATCGTGTCCCTATTTACTATGAGGGGGTGCTAGTCGGTGCGGTGTCCACGTTTCGAAATAAGACTGAAATCGAACGCTTAACAAAGGAACTAACGAGAGTGAAGGAATATGCGGACGGATTACGCGCGCAAACACACGAGTTTTCTAATAAGCTTTACACAATATTAGGCTTAATTCAGCTTGATCAAAAGGAAGAAGCTGTTGATTTTATAAGGGAAGAAAATAACGTACAGCAAGAATGGATTCGTCTGTTAATTGAGAAAGTGCCGGATCCGTTGATTAGCGCCATTTTATTAGGCAAATTAAATCAGGCTAATGAACTTCGTGTTCAAATGGACATAGACCCTGAAAGTACACTTACTTTTCCACTTTCTAATAAGAAACGGCATGTACTGGTGACAGTGCTCGGAAACTTAATTGAAAATGCGATTGATGCAGTAAAATCAAATCCTCCAGATGAACGACACGTTTCCGTATTTTTTACAGATATTGGGCAGGACATCGTTTTTGAAATTGAGGACTTAGGAGATGGTGTGCCCGCTGAGGTTGAACAAAAAATCTTTGAACAAGGGTTCTCAACGAAGGAGGGCTCTAATCGTGGGATTGGACTTGCACTGACAAAGCAACTACTTACAAACGTTGACGGAACAATTAGTATAGAAGCAGGGAGCGAAGGTGGCGCTTGCTTTGTCATTACTGTTCCAAAGCAGGAAGGAGGAAACTATGAGTGAAGACATATCTGTACTGATCGTAGAAGACGATTTTCGTGTTGCGGAAATTACCCGTCAGTTTGTCAATAAAATTGAAGGCTTTACCGTAATGGATGTTGCCAAGTCTGCGGCTGAAACAGAGCAATTATTAAAGAACCGTTCGTTGCCTAATCTGATTTTACTTGATGTTTACATACCAGATACTGTTGGGTTGAATCTGTTTTGGCAAATAAGAAAAGCTCATCATAATATCGATATGATTATGGTGACTGCAGCAAAAGAAGCAGCAACAATTGAGGAGACACTTCGCGGCGGAATCTTTGATTATATCGTAAAGCCAGTCGACTTTGATCGTCTTGAGCAAACATTTAATCGTTACAAGGCACAAAGAAGTGCGCTTGTCTCAAAGGATGAAATGGAGCAAGATGAGATTGATAGCCTTTTGAAAGGTGGAAAAGAGCGCTTAAAGAAGGACTTCGATCATAGTGATCTGCCTAAAGGAATTGATCCTTTAACGCTCCATGAGGTAAGAAGCTTGCTAACACAGTTTAAAGAAACGGGAATCACTGCAGTAGAGCTTGGTGAGAGAGTGGGTGCAAGTCGATCTACAGCCCGGCGTTATTTGGAATACCTGGTATCGATTCAGGAGGTTGAAGCAAAGTTGAAATATGGGGATGTCGGTAGACCAGAGAGACGATATATTCCCATCTAGAGGGTTATTAGAAAAGATCCTCTTTGAGTCGCGTTGTGAACAATATGAACAAAACGAATAATAAGGTTGTTATTTACTTTATATGAGTAATCTTTATCCCTCATTTTTTATGTAGTAATGTATTGTTTAACTACTGAAAAGAGGGATTATTCACACAATTGGAAACGTTTTCTTTCGCGTGTGTTTGAATACGCTTACAACAAATCCCTCCTTTTCACCACTCAACTTGTGGAGAGAGGAGAAAAACAATGCTAAGTATTATTGGATTTTTAACGATACTCACCATTGTTCTGTTGCTCATTAGCGGCAGGATCACGCCAATTATGGGGTTAGTACTCGTCCCAATCGGTGGAGCATTACTCGCGGGATTTGGTATGGAGGAAATTGGCGTCTTTTTTAATGAAGGAATTGATTCGGTATTCAGCGTTGTCATTATGTTTATTTTTGCAATCTTGTTTTTTGGTATTATGCAGGATACAGGTTTGTTTGATCCTTTAATAAATAAAATGATTGCGGTATCAAAAGGAAATATTGTTGCTGTTGCTGTAGGGACAGTGGTCATTGCCGCTGTCACTCATTTAGATGGATCAGGTGCTTCGACATTTTTAATTACGATCCCAGCGCTCTTGCCACTTTACTTACGGCTTCGGATGAATCCGTACATGCTATTATTGTTAGTCGGAATGAGTGCGAGCATTATGAATATGGTTCCATGGGGGGGGCCAATCGGTAGGACAAGTGCCGTACTTGGTGTTGATCCGACGGAACTTTGGCGACCACTAATTCCTGTACAACTATCTGCTTTTGTACTGCTTATTGCGCTTGCCGTATTCCTTGGATTAATGGAAAAACGAAAGATCGCTCGAGCTGGGGAAGAGAGACATGAAGCAGATTTGGAAGTAGCTGCGACCCTTGAGACGGCGGATGATGGGCCGCTACCAAAAAAGGACGACTCGCTGGCACGTCCAAAGCTCATATGGCTTAACTTGCTCATTGCACTATCGGTTATTGCTGTACTCGTATGGGGCATTATTCCTTCAGGCTTTGTCTTTATGATCGGCTTAAGTGTTGCACTACCACTGAACTACCCTAAAGTAAAGGATCAGATGGACCGGATTAAGACCCATGCACCGAACGCTCTTACAATGGCTGCAATAATTCTTGCGGCAGGATCATTCCTCGGAATCATGGATGGAACGGGGATGCTAGATTCACTTGCAGCAGACCTTGTCACGATTTTACCAGCGTTTGTCGTCCCATACTTGCACGTCATTATGGGCGTATTCGGGGTTCCATTTGACCTTATCCTTAGCACTGATGCTTATTACTTCGCGATGCTACCCGTTGTTGAGCAAGTTGTCACTGCTTACGGTGTTTCCTCGGTGACAGCAGCATACACGATGGTAATTGGGAATATTATTGGTACGTTCGTCAGTCCGTTTTCACCGGCCCTTTGGCTTGCTCTTGGTTTAGCTGGTCTTGAAATGGGACGTCATATCCGCTATTCATTCTTTTGGATGTGGGGCTTTAGTATTGTCCTCTTGTTTATCGCCTTTTTGCTCGGTGTGATTTCAATTTAATTAAATTGAAGAAGAGCTCTTCGGGGCTCTTTTTTTGTTTAGATTTAAGTATAAAAACCTACGTTTCGGTGTCTAGCTCTAGGCGCCATGTCTCGTGTAAAATAATCTGCCCTATTAAAAGTGAAAATCACTTTTTATCGGACAGAATATTTGCATGTCGCCGATAAAACGCTCAAATCGCAGATATAACGATCAATACCCCCGATGTCACACAAAAAACTGATAATAATCATACCTTTCTGCTTAAGTAGCTTTTGATTAAAAACCAACAAATGAATAGAGAATTTAAGCACATATTCCGACGCCTAGGCGCTTGTTCTTGATAACTAAAGTTCAAGACAATCTGATAACCCCAAGACCAAACTAAAAATTCCTAACATAATGGACAACTTCCTGGAGTACATATAATCACACAGAAAAGGAAGTTTGATTAGTCTGTGTAAAGGATACAGACTAATACGAGCATGTAAACAAGCTTGTAGAGGTTGTTCAAAAAGTCCGCTAAAAATAGCTGTCGTAGAATAGGGGCTCCTGCTAAATACCGCCATGTCCTGTGGCGAACGCAGGAGTCACCCAATCCTGGGGAAGCTCGTTGGCTTACTTCTATGCTCGTCACGTAGTAACATAATACGTTCCGGTGCTCGAAGACGTCGCCGCCTCGATCTACTCGGCTCTTTTTATGCTCCTTTTTGAATACTCACATTTAAGGAGGTTCAGAATGTCACTAGCAAAAGAACTCGAAGCTTTAAAGGAATTTCAATGTCCAGATGGAAAATGTGTTTTGTCTGTTTACTTAAATACGGATCGTGCAAATCAAGATCAGCAAAAAGGGGAATGGAAGATCCGCTTAAAAAACGGGTTAAAAAAACTCGATGAATACTTAGAGGTTAGCGGGAACGCTACGCAATTAAAAAATTACCGTAAGCTTAAAACGAAAGTGAAAAAAGAAATTCTCGGAAATCAGGTAAATTTGCAAAAAAGTGTCGTTATTTTCGGGTCAGAGGAAGGCGACCTGTGGTCTGTTCACTACTTACAGCTTCCAGTTGAAACAAGCTTTTATTGGGAAAACTATGCGGTTGTAGATCAACTGGAATCATTACAAAATGATTTCCCAATGAGTGGAGTTATTTTAACAAATATGGATGAAATAAAAATAATCGACACAGCTTTAGGAGAAGTCAACGAGACAAGAACGTATACGTTCGACCCGAATACAGAGGACTGGACGTTTAAAGAGGGGCTAGCTGCAGCTGAGCATATCGCTTCAGGAGCAAGTCACGTTGACCAGTACCAACAACGTTTTGAAGAAAATATGAATCGTTTCTACAGGAAGATGGCAACGAACATTGAACGGATGAAGCGTGACCGCAAATGGCGTACGGTTTATTTGGTTGGTGAACCTGATATGACAAGGACGATGAAAGCCGAGCTCCGTGTCGATGTGAGTAAGTCAGTAAATAAAAATTTAAACAACGCACGACCATCTCAGGTTTTGGCTAATGTGTTTAAATAATGCTGTTTTCTAAGAGATATTAGCTTTTGGTATGCAATGACATTTAAAAGCTTGTGAATGATAGTAGGAAGAGCAGAATCTTAAAAAAAGAGAGGCTGCTCTTCTTTAGTGTATTTGAGAAAGGCTCTGTTGTTTTTATTGTTAAATCGAAGGAGCAAAATACGGCGATTCCAGCATCGGGAAAAGCTGTCACGCTATGCGTGACAGGGCAAGCATGCGCTTGCCTAACGCTCAAAAAAACAAATAGCAACAATCTTTAAAAAAACAGCTTTAATAAAAGACCGCTATGCGGTTTCTCTTATTTTACGCAACCTGATGGGCTTCACTAGGTTGTTTACCACTCATACGATCAAAGATAAATCCGGCAATGAGCATGAGTGTGAGTACGCCACTAATGGAGTAATAAATAGCACCATCCCCGATTCTTTCGATAAACAATCCGCCTGCTGTAGGCCCGGTCATGCTTCCAAGAGCGAACATAACGCCCATCATCACATTACCAGTCGGTAGGAGAGAACTTGGTAACAAGTCAGCCATATAAGCAATACCGAGTGAAAATAACGAGCCCAGCAGCATTCCCGCGATGATAAAACAGGCAAGAAGGGCCCACATGTTTGCTTCGACAAAGCTCATCGATAAAAAGCTAATCAATCCGAAGAAAATAATAATTCGTAGGACACGGTTTCTTCCGAATTTGTCACTGAGCATCCCAAGTGGAATTTGGGTAAACAAGCTACCGAACACGAAGCTCGTTAATAAGACAGCAGCCCATTCAAGTTCGATTCCAACCCTGAGAGCATAAACTGGATAGTTACCGTGGAGTGAGGCTTCTAAATAACCAAAGCAAAAGCTCGGCAAGAAGGCGAACCATGCGAGTTTGAATACTTTTTTATATCGCCCGATTGTATTCAGTTGGCCGGCTGTTTCGATTTCGTTATTTGGCCACTCATTACGTAAAAACAAAATGAAAATCCATGCGACAACACTTGTCGAAGATGCGATGATAAACGGTAAAAATTCATTAATGTTAAGTAGGCTGGTCATTAGCGGGCCGAGACCAAAGCCCATACCAAATGCGAGTCCGTAGATGGCTAATTGGCGTCCCCGCTTTTCTTTTGTACTTGTGGAGCTGATCCAAACTTGAGTCGAAAAATGGATTAAGTTATCACCAATGCCGACAATAACACGGAGAATAAACCAAAACCAAAATGTCTGCCAAAATGGAAATAAGATAAGCGAGATCGTTACTAGAAATAAGCCGGTTACAATGACCGGTTTATACCCGAATGAACGTACTGGACGTTCAATGAATGGGGAAATGAGTAAAATCCCAATATAAAGAGCAGCTGCGTTTAGCCCGTTGGCAGATGAAGAAATGCCAGCATTTTCAAGCATGACTGCTAAAACAGGGAGGAGCATCCCTTGTGAAAATCCAGCGATAAGCACCATGCCGACAAGTACCCAATAGCGATATACAGGATTGTTTTGTAGTTGGTGAGTATGGTCCACAGCAAGCCCTCCTTTATGTAAACAATTCTAGAAAATTGAAATCCCTTCCTCATTGTAGTCGGTTTCAAAAGTTTTGCAAGTGTTTCACATTTGACTTAAATACGTGACGAATGCTACGAGGAGAGGGTAAAATAAAATCACGTACATATATAAAAGGATGGGATATAAGATGAAATTTACGATGACAGAAAACGCATTTGAGACTGAGGAAAATTTCGGAAAGCTTACCGTTTCGGGCAATGATGAATACGGGTTTCGGCCGTTTCAATTAATGGTCAGCTCGATTGCTGTTTGTAGTGGAGGTGTTCTTCGTAAAGTACTGGAAAAGCAGCGCATGTCAGTAGCAAGTATGACAATTGATGCTGATGTGACTCGGAATCCTGACGAAGCGAACCGGATTACAAAAATTGCGCTTCATTATAATATAGCAGGAGAAAATTTATCTGAGAAGAAAGTTGAAAAAGCGATTCACGTGGCAAGCAAAAACTGTCCAATGGCGCAAACCGTTGTCGGGAGTGTAGAACTCGAGGAAACATTTACGATCAGCGAATAGTGAAGGAAGGGAAATTCCCTTCCTTCTTTGATTAGGAGGAAGAGAACTCGTGCAGACAAATAACCAATACGACTTTACAGAAGGCAGTATTATTAAAAAAATGATATTCTTCTCTTCTCCGATTTTTTTGACCAACCTGTTGCAAACGTCATACCAAATTATCGACAGTCTATGGGTTGGAAACCTATTAGGGGCAAATGCTTTAGGCGCGATTGCGGTCTCAGGCACGGTTGTATTTACGATATTATCGTTTATTATCGGGCTGAATACAGCAGCCCTTACCGTTTTGTCACAACGAAAGGGAGCCAGTGATGCGGAAGGGTTAAAGGATTCTTTAAACGCATTTGTCGTGGTGTTAGGGTCATTAACCATCGTGCTTGGGATTTTAGGTTTTACTTTGTCAGGATCAATATTAACGTGGATGGGAACGCCGGACGATATTTTACCTTTGGCTACGACCTATTTACAAATTAACTTTATCGGAATTTTATTTTTATTTGGATATAATTTTATCGCTACGGTTCTTAGAGCATTGGGAGATAGTAAAACACCGGTCCGGTTTGTGTTAATGGCCGTGGTTTTAAATGCTGCACTCGATCCTGTTTTCATTTATGTTTTTGATCTGGGGATTGCTGGTGCGGCTTACGCGACGATTGTTTCACAAGGAACAGCCTTTATTTACGGTCTCATTTATTCATTAACGAAAGCAGGAGTTCCGTTTTCAAAGCCGCATCTACCTGAAATGAGGTTTTTGAAGGTGATCTTTAAGCTTGGTTTGCCATCCGGTATGTCGATGATGGTCATATCAGGTGGGGTCCTCGCGATTATGACAGTGGTGACGACCTTTGGGGAAGGGGTGGTAGCTGGCTTTGGTGCCGCGCAACGGTTAGATAGTTTGATTATGCTCCCAGCCCTTACACTCGGTTCAGCGGTAAACAGCATGGCTGGACAAAATATCGGTGCCAGGCTTTGGGAGCGTGTGTCAGATATTACTCGAAGCGGGATGTACCTTATTTTATCTGTATCCTTTTCGATAGGTGCCATTGTATTTTTTAGCGCGGAATTTTTAATTTCTCTGTTTGTTGCTGATCCGGAAACAATTGCGTTCGGTGCTGCCTATGTAAAAACTGTGGCCTTCTTTTATCCGTTCCTAGGCATCAATTTTGTGTTGAACGGAATTGTCCGAGCCTCAGGGGCGATGTTTCAAGTGTTCGTTTTAAATACGATTTCGTTTTGGATACTTCGTTATCCATTGACCTATTATTTTTCGAGTGTATTTGGGGAGCATGGGATCCCAATTGGTATGGCAGTCAGCTTTGTAATTAGCAGTGTTATTGCAATCGGTTACTACCGGTTTGGGCGTTGGCGTAAGATTAAAGTGATAGAAGACGAAGAGGTTTGAGAAGAAGATAAGGAAGAAAAAAACAATCAGTAATAAATTCCGTTAGTCGTGTTTGGATAATTTTATTTTTAAGTTGAAAAACTAAGTGCAAGTAAACGACTAAAGGAGGACACCATGAAACGACTGATTTTAATATCTTTAGCGATCCTGTTCTGTTTTCTAAGTTTTTCAACGTATGCATTTGCTGAAGGAGAAGAAGAGCCTAAAACTGAAAAAAAACTCATTCCTGACTCAGCAATGAGCATTTCAAAGGAAAATACGTACCCAAACCCAACGCAGGACTTGCCACGTTTGCATCCGAGTGAATTAGCAGAAGAGCTCATTGATTCCACAGAAAATAAGGTTGAGAATCCAGACCTCATTAAAATGTTCAACGAGTCTTCAATCAAAGGGTCTAAACTTGCTCTTGGAATGAATGTTTCGATTTTCCTTGGTCAGTGGCCTCTAGCCTATGACTCGGACGAAACGACAGTGAACTGGGAGTTTGAAAAAGTGAACACGAACTTTGTTGACAATCGTGGTGGAAAAGAATCAAAGAAAATGGAGTTTAACCAAGAGCAGCAAAAGAAAGTCAAAGGCGGCCTTACTGCAGACATTCTAAATGCAGACATGGTTAAAAAGATGATGATGCTTGAAGCAGCTGGAAAAACGAAGCTGCCATTAAGCTTTGATACGGTTGTTGGATATGGGACGAAAGTAGAGCGGGTTTATAACATTCCAACAAAAAACGTAGGTTACCTTCATGCATACGCACCAGCTGTAAGTGAAAAGGGAAAAGTAACATATGGTGAAGTGTATTTGCGTATGAAAGGTGATGAAAAGTGGCTCGAAGTAAAAAATGTCACACAACAAGGAATTGGAGCATGGATTCCAATTCAAGACTACTTAGACTTTAAATTTATCACCTCAAATCAGCCACACTAAAGAGGATATCTCAAAAGGACGTCGTATTTTGACCTTTTGAGATATCCTTGAATAATGAGTGGAGTGATGTTTTTTACTAGGAACAGTTTTGTTGTAGCTGTTCCTAGTTTTTTTACGGTCACCGGTTATTTTTAAAAATTCTGCGCTCATTTTCTAATACCGTTCTTCATTTGTGGCTGAAATAATATTCAAAAGCGATAGCTACAGCCCCTTTTCAAGAGGCCTACCTTTGTTGGTTACTGTATGCAATTTGCGAGTGGCGCTTTGTAAAATCGATGTCCGAATAATAAGCTTGTTTAACTAAAAGGTTAGGGCCGAGGCACTCAACAGCCGAGCAATGACAGTCAATAGATTTTGAAACCTCGCTCGTGCGCCACGTTTTGTAGGCTTCTTGGAGTGTCGTCGTTTGTATATTACCGAGTGCAGGTGCATCGGCAAAATCAGTCACGTTAATTGTCCCGTCAAAGATGTTTAGATTAACACGCGATCGGCCATCTGGGTCGTTTCGAACGGTGACATTTGATGTATTGTAAAGCCGCTTTAACAACTTAAGATCGTCGTTGTTCTCGTTACATGGATAAAACGGTAATGTTCCGAACAACATCCAAATGTCATCCCGCTTGTGATCGAGAAGTCGATGAATTCCGTTGCGGATGTCTTTAAGGTTCGCCACTTCTAATGCACTAGCGAAATCACTTGGATACATTGGGTGAACTTCATGACGTTGGCAACCCATGTCAGCAATTTGATCATGGATGCTTTCTAAGTGCGGAAGTGTTCGTTTGTTGAGCATCGTTTCTGCAGAGACGATCACGCCTTCAGATGTGAGAGCTTTACTGTTTTCTACCATTTGGTTAAAATACCGCATTCGCTGTTCTTTTGATGGTTTTTTTTCCATCACGGCAAATCCAATGTCAGCAAAATCTTCAGGACTGCCGTAGTTGTGAGAAATATGTAGGACATCCAAGTATGGAGTAATCAGCTCATATCGTTTAAGTGGAAGTGTCAAATTCGAGTTGATTTGTGTGCGAACACCCCGCTCGTGAGCATAGCGCAAAAGCGGAACTACATATTCTTTTACTGATTTCATAGACAGCATCGGTTCGCCGCCGGTTATGCTTAAGGACTTCAAATCCTTTACTTCATCTAAACGCTTAAGAAGTAATGAAAGTGGTAGCGGATCCGGATCTTTCGCCTGAAGTGTGTAGCCGACCGCGCAGTGTTCACACCGCATGTTACAAAGTGTGGTCGTCGTAAGTTCGACGTTTGTAAGCCGAAGCTCGCCATAATCTTTTATGTCTTGGTACGCCTCCCATGGATCAAAGGAAGGGGTAATCGGTTGTAATTTACTCATTTTAAAACGCTCCTTCAAAGAATATCATACATGGTGTGGAGGTAGCTGTCACCACCCGATGATGTCCAATTCTATGGAAGGTTGTTGAGTTTTACATAAAAGCTTTGTTACAATTAGATACTGTTACTAACGGTTTTATGATAGAAAGGAGATCCATAGATTATGGGCGGACCTGTTTACGATAAACAAGAACAGATGAAATATTTACATCAACGAATTGAACTTTTAATGACAATGCTTGATAACATCGACCCGGAAGAAGCAGGCGTCGAAGATATCGACCGCATTATCGAAATGCTCGATGAACTCGAAACAAAAGCAAAGCAATACCGTAACCATTGGGACGGTAAATAGAATGATTCTCTATTTGATTAGACATGGACAGTCAGAAGCAAATGTAAAAGGAATTATTCAAGGTCATGCTGAATTTCCTTTGTCCGAACTGGGGAAAAAGCAGGCAGTACTTGCAGGGGAAGCATTTCGTGATCATCATTTAGATATGATTTTTACAAGTGACCTGGAACGGGCGACGAAGACCGCTGAGGCGATTGCTGAATTTCACCCGTTGGATGTTCTTCCATGGGAACAAGTTAGGGAAATAGGCTTGGGACCTTTGGAAGGTAAAACGCGTGCAGAGATGAAAATTGAATTTCCTGATTTAGAAACAAAATCTCTTCTCACGTCAGGTATTGAAGGGTCAGAAACGATAGAAGAAATAACTGCAAGGTGCGCTCATGTCGCAGAACAGCTACGTGCTGCTTATAAAGGGAAGCGTGTCGCGATTGTGTCTCACGGAGGATTTATTAGTATTTTTCTTATGTACTTAATTGCCGGGGAAAAGTGGTTCGAGTTGTATCGGCCATTCGTGATCGGTAACACGGGAATTACAAAAGTAGAGTGGCGCAATGATGGACAAATGAAGTTCCACTATGTCAACCGCGCCGATCATTTGGAGCGCGAGAAAGATTTAAAAAGTTCTACAGTATTATACTAGAGGATATCATCCGCTTTTAACTTGCAAATGCAGGTCGGAAGCGGTTTTTTCTTTTGGTGTTTGGGGGGCGTTTTGTGGAATCCTCGATATCTGATTGAAAATCGAAACTGCTGAAATCTTAAAGAAAGATGCAAAAATTAAAACAAAACTTGCTAAACTTCAGGCAAAAGTTAAAGAGCGCTAGAATAATGACTAAACTCACTAATATTTCAACAAAAACTGCCAATAAGAAACCTTCCATCTCTTATGTTCCTCTTCCTCGACAACGATTCTGATTTTTCTCCACAAATCTGACCATTTGGAAAGGGTTTCATAGTATAATCGTATGTGTACTAGTATTGAACGAAGATGAACCAACGAATGAGGAGTGTTTACTGTGAACGAATTTAGACAAAGTATGTACAACCTAATCGTCGAAACATCTACTAATTTGCCCCATGATGTGAGACGGGCGATTAAACGGGCTAAACAAAAAGAAAACGCGGGTACACGTGCAGCTTTATCGTTATCTACGATTACAGAGAATATCGGAATGGCTGACGATCATGTTCTGCCTATCTGTCAAGATACAGGGATGCTTACCTTTGAAGTGAAAGTTCCGGTCGGTGCCAATCAATTGACGATGAAAAAAGATATCCACGAAGCTGTGAAACAAGCTACAGCTGACGGAAAGCTCCGTCCGAATTCAGTAGATTCTCTCACGGGAGAAAATAGCGGAGACAATATCGGAGAAGGTACGCCGATTATCCACTTTGAACAATGGGAAAAAGACGAAATTGATGTTCGCCTCATTATGAAAGGTGGCGGATGTGAAAATAAAAATATTCAATACAGCTTGCCTGCAGAAATTGAAGGACTTGGCCGAGCAGGACGCGACCTCGATGGCATTCGAAAATGTATTCTTCACTCTGTGTACCAAGCTCAAGGTCAAGGTTGTAGTGCCGGCTTTATCGGTGTAGGAATCGGTGGTGACCGCATTTCAAGTTACGCTTTAGCTAAAGCTCAACTGTTTCGTGAGGTAGACGATACCAATCCAAACGAAGACCTTCAAGAACTAGAAAATTATGTATTGGAAAAAGCAAATACATTAGGCATAGGTACGATGGGATTTGGAGGGGAAGCGACGTTACTCGGATGTAAAGTCGATGCAGCTAACCGTTTACCTGCCAGCTTTTTTGTGTCAGTCGCTTACAATTGCTGGGCATTCAGGAGGCTCGGCGTGAAGCTGAATCCGCAAACAGGCAACATTAATGAATGGCTTTATAAAGACGGAGAGAAGGTTAGCTTTATTGAAGAAGAGGAAGCTAAAAATTCTCCAGAGCAAGAAGAAAGTCGTGAAGTTGTCCTTGAGGCACCGATAACGGAAGACAAGATTCGTGAGTTGAAAGTAGGTGACGTGGTCGTAATTAATGGGATGATGCACACAGGCCGTGACGCGATTCATCATCATTTAATGGATCATGAAGCACCGGTTGATCTTAACGGGCAAGTGATCTATCACTGCGGACCGGTTATGCTTAAAGATGGCGATGGAAATTGGCACGTTAAAGCTGCAGGCCCAACAACTAGTATTCGTGAAGAGCCGTATCAAGGTGATATCATGAAAAAGTTCGGTATTCGTGCTGTGATAGGAAAAGGTGGAATGGGTCCTAAGACGCTGAAAGCCCTTGAAGAACATGGCGGTGTTTATTTAAACGCCATTGGTGGAGCCGCTCAGTATTATGCTGATTGTATTAAAGGCGTAGAGGGCGTTGACTTAATGGAATTCGGCATTCCTGAAGCGATGTGGCATTTACGTGTAAAAGGATTCAAAGCGATTGTCACGATGGACTCTCACGGAAACAGCTTACACGAGCACGTTGAGAAAACGTCATTGGAGCGTTTGTCTCAGTATAAAGAAAAAGTGTTTGCATAAGAAAGAAGGCCCTATCTTGAAACAGCCTGACTGCCAAAAGCGGTCAGGCTGTTATTGTGTGCTCCTTAATCTGTTGATTATTCTTACTAAAAACAACAATCTTTCAGAAATTAGCCTTTATAAAAGATTGTTGCTATTTTTTGAGCGTGACAGCCATTAATGATGGGAAAGGACGCAAATTTTTGCCTTCAACTCATCATTTGAGCTGAAAAACGCTCAAAAACAACAAAAAGAGTATTTATTTGAGTAATATATCGGCGCTAGCAGGTGCTTTATCATCTGCTCAAGCATGATATCAGCGGAAATCAGCATCTTATCAGCGGAAATAGCTCCGATATCGGCGATTCGACAAATATCGCGCATCAAACTTTACGAAAACAGCCTTATCAAGAAAAACGCCCATTTCAGAAGTCTTCGATGCATGAAAAGGAGCTGTTCGATTTAAACTATATGCATGAAGGTTGAATGTCGGGAAAAAGGAGCCGGATGAATGTGAAAAAGAGAGTCGTTCTTTTATCAATCGTGATGCTTTTTGCTATGATAACTGTACTTAGTTCATCTGCTTTTGCATATAACACGCAAGTATATCATTGGAATTTTAAACCGAAGGAAAACAATGAACCACCAACGACGGAACCCCATTACGAAGAGCTGCTAACAAAATACGGTGGTTTTTATTTAGGGGACACATCAGAAAAAGAAGTGTTTTTAACTTTCGATAACGGATATGAAAATGGCTATACACGTAAAGTGTTGGATGTGTTAGAAGAAAAAGAAGTACCAGCCGCTTTCTTTGTAACGGGACATTATTTAAACGAGGAGAAAGAGTTGATTAAACGGATGGTGGACGAAGGGCATATTGTTGGGAACCATTCGTTTCATCATCCGAGTTTGCCAGAAGTTAATAACGAACGTATGGAAAAAGAATTGACCAGTGTAAAAGAGCTTTACACAGAGATTACTGGTGATAAAATTATGAACTATTTGCGTCCACCTCGAGGCACTTTCAGTGAAAAATCTCTCGCGCTTACTGAGGAACTGGGTTATACGAACGTGTTTTGGTCATTTGCTTATGTCGATTGGGAGATCAATAAGCAGAAGGGGTGGAAGTATGCTTACGACTCTATTATGCGCCGAGTCCACCCAGGTGCCATTATGCTGCTACATTCAGTTTCCAGTGACAATGCAGAAGCACTCCCCAAAGTGATTGACGACCTTCGTTCTCAAGGCTATGAATTCAAAAGCCTGGATGAAATCAGTGTCAAAGATAAAGTTTTCCCTTATAAGCACGAATGAATGTGAAAGGGGTCAGGCACTGTGCCTGACCCCTATGTAGGTAATGTGTCATGGTAAGGACTAGAAAAGATCCCAATTCTTACTTTTTAATGAGAAAATGCGATTTCAGATAAACCAGCAGCAACTTCTTCTAATGTCGATACATCAGTTACGTCAAAAGCAATCGCTTCTTTGCTGCGAACGATAAGAACACCTAACGTTTTTTGATTTGCATCTTCAATTGGAAATTTCAATTCCGCGTTTGTTTCCCATTTAAAATCAGATTCTTCGTCGGAAGCTGCCATTAATTTTACATCTTCCTCATTTTCCACAAAGTAAATGCCTGACCAATCAATATAAGGCACCTCTTCTACAAGGCTGTCAACGGTCTTGTTTAAAACTTCCGTTAAATTTTTTCTTTGATAAATGTCGGCCATAATTTGTAATGAAGCCACGTCTGTTGCGATAGACACTCGTAATCTCTCCCTCATCTGTTAATCTCACAATCGAGTGTATCAAACATTTACCCAAAAGCGGGTTGGCAAGTTAAGGAAGTAGCCCGGATGTGGTATCATTTATTGTACAATGAAAGGCGGTGCGACAATGAACTCATCGATTCAGTTACAAGGACCATATAATTTTGACCACGCATTGAAAAGATTGGAAACCGACCCATTGAATGTTGTTAATCAAACTAAACGAGAAGTAAAAATCCCACTGATTGTAAACGAGACATCTGTTGTAGTGGATGTTCAAGCGACGGGAACAACGGAGCACCCGTCATTTGATCTTAGCATCTCAAGCTCAGTAGATAAGAAAGCAGTTCTTACGAGGCTATATGAAGTGATGCACTTTGATGTACCGTTAAAGAACGTTGCAAACCACTTTAAAGCTATGGATCTTTACCCTTTAATTCGAGAGAGTTATGGCATTCCTTTTATTACTGATTTCCAACTTTATGGCTGTTTAATGAAAACGATCATTCACCAACAGTTGAATATGAAATTTGGAATTACGTTAACCGAGCGATTTGTTAAAAGCTTCGGTGAAAACATTCACGGTGTCCCCTTTTTTCCAAAGCCTGAAACAGTGGGGCAATTACATGTTGACGAGCTTAGAAAACTCCAATTTAGCCAAAGAAAAGCAGAATATGTGATTGATACTTCGCAAATGATTGCTGAAGGAAAACTCAATTTCACGGAAATTAAACGAAAATCGGATGACGAAATTATTGAAGAACTTACGAAGATACGGGGAATTGGCCGTTGGACGGCAGAAAACTTCATGATGTTTGGGCTAGGCAGACTCGATCTGTTTCCCAAGCAAGACATCGGTGTGCAAAATGCATTGAAGCGCTTTTATCAGCTTGAAAAAAAGCCTTCATTTGAGTTTATGGAAAAAATAGCGGGAGATTGGAGCCCATACAGAAGCTATGCAACGCTTTATTTGTGGAATAGTTTAGAGAACGGAACGGTTTAACTGGAGGATAAAAAATGGAAAAACAACGTAAAAAACAAACAGAATTGAAGATGAAAGTAGGGCAACGCTTTCCCCTTACAATCAAGCGGTTAGGTATTGATGGAGAAGGTGTCGGCTACTATAAACGGCAAGTCGTTTTCGTTCGCGGAGCGCTTCCTGGAGAAGAGGTTGTTTGTGAAGTGACAAAGCTGCACCGGAAGTTTGCTGAGGGGAAAATAAGAAAAATCCGAAAGGCCTCTCCTCACCGAACAGAAGCGCCATGTCCGGTTTACGATAAATGTGGCGGCTGTCAGCTTCTTCACTTAACGTATGAAGGACAGCTTAAAGAAAAGAAAGATATTGTTAGACAAGCTTTTGAACGCTACACGAAGCTTAATCTCGACAAAGTTAAATTTGCTGACACGGTAGGGATGGAAGAGCCGTGGCGGTATCGAAATAAAAGCCAAATGCAAGTAGGAAACGCGGATGACAAGCTCATTACTGGCTTATTTCAAACCGGTAGTCACCGCTTAATTGATATTCCAGAGTGTATCGTACAACATCCGAAAACCGATGAAGTAACACGTACGGTAAAAGAAATTCTCGAAAGCTTGAACATCTCTGCTTACAATGAAAAGAAGCGAAAAGGTACGGTCCGTACGATTGTCACACGTGTTGGCTTTGAAACAGGTGAGGTTCAACTTGTGTTAGTGACAGCCACACGAGATTTTCCAAAGCGTGACCTCTTCGTAGAAAAAATAAACGAACGCCTTCCGTTCATCGAATCAATCGTCCAAAACATTAACCCGAAGAAGACTTCGATGATTTTTGGAGAAGAAACGATCGTGCTTGATGGTAAAGAAAAAATTCGTGAAACGTTAGGAGAGTTAAGCTTTAACCTTTCTGCACAAGCGTTTTTCCAATTGAACCCCGCACAGACGAATAAGCTTTATGACCTTGCAAAAGAAGCAGCGCAACTCACCGGAAACGAGCGTGTAGTTGACGCCTACTGTGGAGTCGGGACGATCGGTCTTTGGTTAGCAGATGAGGCGAAAGAATTAAGAGGAATGGATGTCGTCAAAGCATCGATTGACGATGCCCGTAATAATGCGGAGCAGCTCGGGTTCACAAATGCGATCTTTGAAACAGGGAAAGCAGAAGAATGGCTTCCGAAATGGGTGAAAGAGGGATGGAAGCCAGACGTCATTGTCGTCGACCCGCCACGAAGCGGATTGGATGAATCGCTCATTAACACGATTGCACGCGTGAAACCAAAGCGTATCGTATACGTTTCCTGCAACCCGTCAACACTAGCGAAAAATACAAATGATCTTCTTAAAGCCGGCTACCAGCTGGAGCAATTACAACCGGTGGATATGTTTCCGCATACGGCACATGTGGAGTGTGTGGCGCAGTTAGTTTTACGTGATAAAAATTAATCGAATAGGATTGAAGCGAACGTCGAGGTAATGAACAATGATTGAAAAATTACTGAAAAGGCACTTGCTTACGAGAAAAATACTCGAATCTCAGTTCCCACATACGATTGGTTATCTTTTTGCTGAATGGACTTGCCAAGCAGAATCAGATATTGCAGATAACATGAGTTAAGCTGTTTGTTTCATTAACGGGTGTGTTAATTTATAAGAAGGGTTATCGTTCTTTTGTGGAATTAATTGAACGAGCAGTTTAGTCCTCATACAATTATGAGTAAAAACAAGGGGGAACCTAATATGACAAAGAGAAATAAGGAATTGTCACTAGAACAACGTGAAGAACTACTCATAACTTTGAAAGCCCGTTTTGAGAAAAGCATGAACCGACATAAAGGTCTTGAATGGGCTAAAGTACAAGCCAAGCTAGAAGCTAATTCTGAAAAACTGTGGTCGCTTAATGAAATGGAAGGGACTGGCGGTGAACCGGATGTTGTTGGCTATGATAAAAATACGGGCGAATATATTTTTTATGATTGTTCAGCGGAAAGCCCTAAAGGTCGCAGAAGTGTTTGTTACGACCGTGAAGCACTGGAGTCAAGGAAAAAATACAAACCAGAAAATAACGTAATTGATATGGCAACTGCCATGGGCATTGAACTTTTAACGGAAGAACAATACCGGGAGCTGCAGAAACTTGAAAATTTCGATATGAAAACGTCGAGCTGGGTGCAAACACCTGCTAATATTAGAAAACTTGGCGGGGCTATCTTTTGTGATCGCCGCTACGAAACTGTCTTTGTGTACCACAATGGAGCAGAATCCTACTATGCTGCAAGGGGTTTTCGAGGCTCGCTAAAGGTCTAAATTTTGAGGAAGCAAAGGCGGTTCTTCTGCTGCTTGGTGACCCGCGATGACGCTACATCGCGGGTTGTTTACACTTTACATTAATAAGAAGTTAAAAGAGTATCATCTAATCCGTCATACGTATGAGATTCGTCAGTTATAGGGAGAATTTCAAGGAGTGTCACTTCGTTTTTTGTTAGTGAAATATCTAAGTTTATAAAGCCATTCCTAGTCTCAAGTCTGTTTGTTGTATGTTTTGGCTTTGCTGAATTCCTCATGATCTCTACTAGTTGTTTACTTGGAAACCTTGGTCTGCCCATCTTTTTCCACACGCCCCACGGATTTGCGTGATTTTCATCGACTGATTCACGATTGGTAAATACGTAGTCCGAATCAAAAGGAATTTCAAATGAAATTTCTTTGCTTTTTTCCGTTACCTTGTCTGTTACAAGGTTCCAGGCAACGAGAGTGATCGTCCCATCATCCTTTTGTGTAACGACAAGATCATTATCTCGGTATAGAACAGCATTCCCAAGTCTGTTGAAAAACGCAAATAAATGGTACGTAGGTTTAGGTATGCTGTTTAACGCAACTAGGCCAAATCCTCCATGAAATTGGGAACGTGGAATGTCAAATTCTTCAAAGACATCACTGAACGTCCAATAGGAGAAGGAATCGACATAATCTCCGCCTTCACTTAAAATTCTCGCGAGGTAGGCAGCATTTAACGGTGTGTCATGAATCGGATTGATCGGGCTGTATGATGTATTGTATTCAGTAATATGAAACGGCAAGTGTGGGAAGTCGGACGAATCAATTCTTTCTCTTCCTATTTTAAATTGATCTAACATATTACTATTTTCATATAAATCTTGATAGTAAAATTCTGAGGTTTTTTTCTTTGGAGCTTCTGATGTATAGGCATGTCTGCTGACAAAATCGACAGGGACGTTTTCTTGTTTACAGAAATAGAGGAAATCAGTAATCCACTCATCCGAACCTCCGCAAATCGCGGGTCCTCCCACTTGCAATTCAGGGTTAACGTCCTTGACTGCATTCGCAGTGACTTTATAAATTTTAAAATATTCCTCTTTATCAGCGTTTTTCCAAAAATTTCCTAAGTTCGGTTCATTCCACACTTCAAATGGCCATTGTATAACTTCTTCTAATCCATACCGGTCGATAAAGTGTTGTACCGTAGTGGTAATGAGATTCCGCCACTTATTATAGTTAGCTGGAGGCGTAATATTTCCTTCCCAGTAAAAAATCGTTTGTTCTCCTGAAGCTAGCGCTTTAGGCATAAAACCAAATTCTACAAAAGGACGAAGGTTCATTTCAAGAAAGGAATCAAAGATGCGATCGATGTAAGTAAAATTATAAAAAGGTTTTATTCCTTCGGGTGTATCTACTTCCTTATAAATACCAATATCTTCATGAAACAGTCCATGTCCACGGATATACTTAAAATTTATGTTTTCTTGGACCAGTGTTAAATGATCTAAATATTCTTTCTGAAGTGCAAGACCTAATCTTCCGGTTCCAATACAATGCTTCCATTTGTCGTCTAAAGTCGAGACAGGATTTTGGGTTATCCGAACTTTACTCATTTTCAGCCTCCTAAAAGAAAGTTTGTTTAATGAATGAACTTTTTTATATAAAAACTAATCGAATGTGATAAAATTGTCAAGTGGGAGTGTTCATTAATTAGAGGCTGTTGAATAAGTAGCATACGCCTGCGTAGCAAGAGGATATGCTCTTTCTCATGGAGAGAGTCTGCAAGGAAATAACTCTTCTTTTGCTAAGATACACATGGGGTAGCCAAGGGTGCTGCTCAATGGCGGAGACTCCTGCAGGGTTTTTAACTGATAAAAGCAACAAACTTTTAGAAAAGAGCCTTAATTAAAGACTCCTAATACATTATGAAAATGCTTACATTTACTTAGTGTGGTTAGTCTGATATTATTCGAAACAACTATTATGCTGTTTGAAACATGGAGAGTATTACTGATGAATCCGTCATTTCCGGTGAATTTAGCTAGAAAAAAAGTCTGGGAGTGGTCTTATGGAGTTTACTTTCAAAGATAAAAAGTTAACAGATGGTCATTTAATTACCAGGCCATATAATATTGAAGAGTATATCTATCCAGACATTAAAACTGGGTTTGAATTACTCGGAATGCATGTGAGGTCAACGAAGTGTACGTGGAATTATCCGGAGCACGAACACCAAATTTACGAATTAAACCTCGTAACGGAAGGCCATCAGATCTTTAATGTAAATGGAACATTTTATGATCAATATGCAGGGGATATCATTTTTATCAAGCCAGGAGAGCTACATTCCAGTGTTGCTGGAAGCGATAAAGGCTTCACCTATTTTTGTATGCACTTTAATATTGATGACAAATTATTTTTACCTTACTTTAAAGATGTAGAGCAATTATTTTTCCATTCTGAAAGTAAATTAAATCGTCAAATAACGCCTTTGCTAGAAAGGTTAATACACTTATTAAAAAACTCTGAGTCTTGCTTTGTAGAAAGAATGCATGTTCATGCTGTCATTTTTGAACTATTAGCTGGAATCGTTTCTGGTCTTAAAGAAGAAACGAGTGATAGTGAACTCATCACGAACCGCACGTATGAGCTGGCTTATCGAATTGCTGATAAATTAGAAGACATGGTGACAAATGAAGATGAAGAGCTCCACAAAAAGGGTATTGAAGATTTAGCATCAGAATTAAATATTAGTCTCTCTTACTGTCATAAGCTGTTTAAAAAAGTGTACAATATGTCACCAAGAAAATATCTATCCTATAAGAAGACAAACAAGTCGAAAACGTTACTCATGGAGAAGCAATATTCGGTGGAAGAAGTGGCCGAATTGATGGGTTATTATGATCTTGCTCATTTTAGCCGGCAATTTAAAAGGTGGACAGGATTTACCCCTTCTCAATATCGAAAAAATTATGCTACTAGAAGTGAATAATAGATTAAGAAAAGCTGCGTGAAGGTAGAACAAAAACCTCTATTTACAACAATAGAGGTTTTTTTATGGGTTAAGAAAAGATAAAAATCTATGCTTCATTGTCTAGCACCAGTCGCCATCAAATCATGTCAAATAACTTGCACAATTTTAAATATGAAACATCGATGTGCGATTTTGGGTAAAAGTAGTCCTAAAAGATACATAGATTTCTGAATTTTCTGTTGATAACATTAAATTACTCAACTGACATGGTAGTATACAACCTGAAACAATTCGGCCGGATTATTTAAAAAAGAAAGGTGTGTTGGAATGAATGTAAACGCTTTCTCTGAAAGGTATAAAAAGCTCAACATCTATTTGTTAAATAGCAGATTCAAAAATATTTGGAAATATCGTTGGCTTTACCTTTTTATGCTGCCTGGAATTCTTTTCTTCATTATTTTCAGGTATGCACCGATGTGGGGCGTCGTAATGGCTTTTCAGAATTATCGTCCTCACCTCGGTATTCTTGGCAGTGAATGGGTTGGATTTGCTCATTTTGAACGATTTTTCTCGCTGCCTGATTTTTGGATGCTCTTCAGAAACACACTCTTGTTAGCAATCTATGATTTAGTCATTTTCTTTCCGTTAACGATTATTTTAGCACTTATGTTAAATGAAATAACAAGAGAGTGGTTTAAAAGAAGTATTCAGACGATCGTTTATATTCCGTACTTTTTGTCTTGGGTCGTTATTGTCGGTATCACTCATCTCCTTCTTTCAACGGAGGGGGGGCTTATAAACGAAATTATTCATTATTTCCGTGGAGAGACAGTCAGCTTTTTGACGAGTACGGATTGGTTTAGACCATTAATTATTATGCAAATGATATGGAAAGATGCTGGGTGGGGAACGATTATCTTTTTGGCGGCACTTACCGGTGTGAATCCTCAACTTTATGAAGCAGCAAAAATGGATGGGGCAAACCGTCTTAGGATGATTTGGCATATTACGCTTCCAGCGATTCGAAACATTATTATCATTTTAATGATTTTGCGGTTAGGTAACTTCCTTGATCTCGGCTTTGAGCAGATCTTTTTAATGGTTAACTCATTAAATAGAGAAGTTGGGGAGGTTTTCGATACGTATGTTTATCGTGTCGGTCTCGTTCAGGGACAATTTAGTTATAGTGCTGCTGTTGGATTATTTAAAGGTGTAGTTGGATTAATTCTCGTTTTAGGTGCAGATAAAATAGCTAAAAAATCCGGAGAAGAAGGTATTTTCTAAAGGAGGTTAAATAGGTGGTTCACAACCCAAAATTATCAGAGCGCTTATTCGATGCATTCAACTACTTTTTATTAGCGATATTTTCCATTCTATGTATTGCTCCGTTTATTTACGTCATTGTTGCATCCTTTTCAGAGACAAATACCGCTATTCCTTCTGGATTTACCTTAGATGCTTATTATTATATTTTCACGACCAATACGTTTGTAAGAAGTTTAGGGGTCTCCGCTTATATTACGATTCTCGGAACGTTCTTGAGTATC
The DNA here is from genome assembly GCF_002352765.1 of Alteribacter populi. Taxonomy (NCBI): domain Bacteria; kingdom Bacillati; phylum Bacillota; class Bacilli; order Caryophanales; family Bacillaceae; genus Alteribacter; species Alteribacter populi. The sequence goes on from NZ_KZ293963.1 coordinate 3,996,995, forward strand.
ATCGTTACAACCTTAATGGCGTACGGTCTATCGTTTAAAGGTGTACCTGGCAGAAGGATCATCATGCTCGCTGTTGTTTTTACGATGATCTTTAATGGAGGGATGATCCCGACCTATATCGTAGTGAGAAGCTTGGGAATGATTGATACGTATTGGGCATTAATGCTGCCGAACTTAGTGATGGCGTTTTACTTAATCATTATGAGAGGGTTCTTTCAAAACATTCCCAACGAATTAATTGAGTCTGCAAAAATCGATGGTGCTCACGACATCGTTGTATTATTCAGGATTGTTTTGCCGCTCTCGATGCCGGTTATTGCTGCGATCTCTTTGTTTTATGCGGTAGGGATTTGGAATCAGTATTTTGGAGCGGTCATGTATATAAATTCTCCTGAAAAATGGCCGGTACAGGTTGTGTTGAGGCAAGTCATCATCTTAGCTACAGGCAATATCGGTGATGAAAGTTCAATGGATGCCGATTCGTCATTTGTAGGCCAATCTGTTCAAATGGCGGTAGTCGTGGTTTCCATTATCCCGATTTTAATGGTGTATCCATTTATTCAAAAGCACTTTGCAAAAGGGATGCTACTTGGATCGGTAAAAGGATAGCCTGTGAACGTACGAAAATCGTACATAAGGGTTGTCATTTTATAAAAATAAAACTTGGAGGAGTAATGATATGGAGGGAAAAAAATTGTCAACCTACAGAATGATGTTTTGTTTAGCTATGATGTTGATTTTAGTTTCAGGTTGCAGTGATGCTGAGACTGGTGGTGAAGAATCGTCAGGGGATGAAACGCTTGATATATCCATGGCTCTAAACTTTGACGGTACCGAAGCACCATCGTCTGGAAGTGATGTTGAAGCTAAGTTAGAAGAATTAACGAATACAGAACTAGATATTACTCATATGGTTAGTGCAAATTTTTGTGATCGATTACCTGTTTTAATTGCTTCAGGGGATTTACCAGATGTGATCGCTAGTTGTGGTCCTCCAAATCAATCTTATTTACTAAGTGCGATGCAAGATGATGTGTTTTGGGAGATAGGGGAGTATCTCGACCAGTTCCCTACATTGGCATCCATGGCTGATATCGTATATGAAAATGTCAGCATTAATGAGGAACTGTACGGAATTCCAAGGTATCGTCCGTTATCTAGGTTTGTCACCGTTTATCGACAGGATTGGTTAGATAACTTGGGGTTGGAAGAACCGACAAATTTTGATGAGTTTGTTGATGTTATGAGAGCTTTTACTTTTGATGACCCGAACCAATCAGGGGAAGACGATACCCGTGGGTATACGAGCGTGTCATTACCCGGTCAGTTTGGCTTTGATTTCGGACTCGCTCACGGTTCGCCGCATATGTGGGATGTAGATGAAAGTGGTAACTTTACAAAAGATCATGAAACAGAAGAATTTTTAGAAGGGTTGAAATTCTCGAGACAAGTTTTTGAGGAAGGTTTAGTGAATAGTGACATTGTTGCTCCAGATCGAAGTGCGAGAGAAGCAGATTTTGAAAACGGGGTTTCAGGAATGTGGGCTGCTTCATCCAATAACGTTCTATCGATAGAAGCTGCATTAAAAAGTAATGAGCCAGACGCTGAATTAGGTGTATATAATGCATTGGAAGGACCAGTTGGTGATAGAAGGTTACCAAGTCAAATGGGCTCAAATGGGATCCTCATGTTCCCGCGAGCTTCTGTTGAATCAGAGGAACATTTATTACAACTGTTAGGTTTCTTTGAAGAAATAGCTTCAAATCAAGAAGTCATTGATTTATTTGCCTGGGGTATCGAAGGTGAACATTATGAGCTAAATGATGGTGTACCTGAACATATTGATTATGACAAGTATATGAATGCAGTAGGCTATCCGTATCGTTATCCATTGGTTACAGCACCAATTGAGGAGAGCATGACGCAAGGGCAGTTGTCTGAATTAGCTGAGTATGTTCTGGAATTAGAGGCGGAAAATGATGAGTTGGTTGTTACAGACCCAGCGATTAATCTCGTATCCGAAACTGAAAATCAAATGGGAGCAGATCTTGAACAACTCATTAATGATGCGAAGTTCCAATTTGTAACAGGTGAAATTGATGAAGACCAATGGTGGGAGGCTGTTGAAACATGGAAAGATCGTGGAGGAGATCAAGTTCGTGCTGAGCTTGAAGAACAATACAAAGAACTAAATTAAAAGGACTGATAGTTAACATTGCGGGGTTAAATCAACCTCACAATTCAAATTAAGTCTGGTCGATTAAGGTCACTTATTGGCCAGACTACTTATTTTAAAGGATCAAAAGTATAAAAATCTACGTATCGATTATCGATGTCTAGGTTTAGACGTTTTTCTAAATATACTCTTAAAGTAATTTTGGCAGAAAAGGAGAAATAAACATGTCTGTTATTGAAAATCCAATCCTTAAAGGCTTTCATCCTGATCCATCTATCCTTCGTGTTGAAGGCGATTATTATATTGCTACATCTACATTTGAATGGTTCCCTGGTGTAAGAATCTATCATTCTAAAGATTTAAAGAATTGGCGATTTATTAATAGCCCGTTAACTCGAGTATCTCAATTAGATATGAAAGGTAATATCAATTCAGGAGGCATCTGGGCTCCTTGTCTAAGTTATAGTGACGGGTTATTTTATTTAATTTATACCGATGTTAAGTCGTGGCATGGTGCTTATAAAGATACGCACAATTATTTAGTTACAGCTGAAAATATTACCGGACCTTGGTCTGAACCTGTGTATTTGAATAGCAGTGGGTTTGATCCTTCTTTATTTCACGATTGGGACGGTCGTAAATGGTTTACGAATATGATTTGGGATTACCGAAAAGGGCATCATCCTTTCGGTGGTATTATCCTACAAGAATACTCAGAGGAAGAACAAAAATTAGTAGGACCTGTGAAAAACATTTTTAAAGGGACAGATATTAAATTAACGGAAGGTCCTCACATTTATAAGAGAAATGGCTATTACTATTTATTAACGGCAGAGGGCGGGACAGAATATGCTCATGCTTCTACACTAGCGAGGGCGAAAAACATTGATGGTCCTTATGAAGTGGATGAGCAGTATCCATTGTTAACGTCTGCAGGCCGAGATGAGCTACCTTTACAAAAAGCAGGACACGGTAGTTTAGTAGAGACGCAAGATGGAGAATGGTATTTAGCTCATTTATGCGGCCGTCCTCTTAAAGATAAACGCTGTACATTAGGACGGGAAACGGCGATCCAGCATTGTGAGTGGACTGATGACGGCTGGCTTCGATTAAGTCAAGGCGGGAACGCACCATCATTGCATGTAAAAGGTATAAATGTACCGGAGTACAAGTTCGAAACAGCACCTGAAAAAGATGACTTTGACGAGCCGGAACTAAGAACTGACTGGAACTCTCTTAGAATTCCTGCAGATCCGTCTTGGGTATCTCTTAGTGAACGTCCTGGTTACTTAAGGTTAAAAGGAATGGAATCACTATCTTCATTACACAAACAGAGCCTTATAGCGAGACGCCAGCAAGCATTTAATGTTGAAGTTGAGACGTCAATGGCATTTGAACCGGAAACATTTCAGCAAATGGCAGGGTTGATTTTTTACTATGATACAGAAGATCATGTCTACTTAAATATCACCCACCGTGATGGGCTAGGGAAATGTATCGGGATTATTCAAACGAAACATGGTGAATATGATGAATTGCTAGAACGTTATATCGAAATTGAAGAGGGGCAAGAAGTGAAGTTAAAGGCTGTTGCTCAGAATGAGTGGCTACAACTCTATTATAAAGTTGAAGGTAGCGTAACGGAATGGAAGAAAATTGGAACAGAAATTGATATTAGTCATTTATCTGATGATTCTGCTCCTCATGTCAGGTTTACGGGAACATTTATTGGTATGTGTACCCAGGACTTGAGTGGGCAAAAAAAAGAAGCTGATTTTGATTATTTTGTTTATCAAGAGAAAGATGAATAAGCTTTAGCTCATAACGAGGAGAGGCTTTGAGATGATCCATCCGAAGTTGGGTAAGGTTGAAGCCTAAAAAATGTGGTGATTCTTAGCAAAGTGAATGAAGGGTAGATTTTATTAGGAGGGCAGTCACTTATGCGTTTTTATGATCATTATAATACGAGCTTGAATGACGATATCGACTTAGAGCATGAGAGCAGCTACAACGCGTGGTTACAATATGCGTGGATCGGAGACTTAGAATACAAAAAACAGATAGAACGATATACGAATGAATTGGTGACGTTAGAGCAGTCGAGCATCATTCATTCGGCTACGACAGAGTTAAATCAAGCATTATTTTCAATGCTTAATAGTCAGCCGCGAGTATCCATGAGCTTAAGCTCTACAACAGGCCTTGTTCTTGCAACAACAAAACAAGAGAGACAGCTTCCTTCAACAATCCGTTTAGAAGATATTGAAGATGAAGGGTATGCGATTAAAACTCACGATAACCAAACAATCTATATCGTGGGTCGATCAGACAAAGGAATTTTATATGGAACGTTTCATTTGCTACGTCTGATACAAATGAAGAAGGACCTTGATAATCTTGACATTCTTGAAAACCCGGCAAATCAATTTAGAATGATCAACCAGTGGGATAATGTCGATAGTAGCGTGGAGAGAGGATACTCAGGAAATTCAATTTTTTATAGAGACAATCAATTTTCAAGTAACTTAACAAGAATTAAGGACTATGCGCGTCTTTTATCTTCTACTGGGGTTAATGCGATTTCAATAAACAACGTAAATGTGCATCAAATTGAAACCAATTTTATTACAAGTGAGTTTTTGCCTGATGTAAAAAAAGTGGCTTCGATTTTCAGGGCATACGGCATTACGACGTTTTTAGCTATAAATTACGCGAGCCCTATAGGGATTGGAAATATGGAAACAGCGGATCCTTTAAATCCATCCGTTCAACAATGGTGGAAAGAAGCTGTGAAAGAAATCTATGAATCGATCCCTGATTTTGGCGGGTTTATTGTAAAGGCAGACTCAGAGAATCGGCCGGGACCTTTTACTTATAACAGAAACCATGCTGACGGCGCGAATTTGTTAGCAAAAGCTTTAGAGCCATACAATGGCGTTGTCATCTGGCGGTGCTTTGTTTATAACTGTAAGCAGGACTGGCGTGACCGTGAAACAGATCGTGCTCGAGCAGCCTACGATCACTTCACGCCATTAGACGGCAAATTCAATGATAATGTCATTTTACAAATTAAAAATGGGCCGATGGACTTTCAGGTGCGAGAGCCTGTTTCTCCACTAATAGGCGCTCTAAAAGATACAAATCAGATTCTTGAATTTCAAATTGCTCAGGAATATACCGGTCAGCAGCGTCACCTCTGCTATTTAATTCCTCAATGGAAAGAAGTCCTTGACTTCGACACCTACGCCAAGGGTAAGGGGACTGAGGTTAAGACAATTGTAAACGGCTCCTTATATAACAATAAATATAGTGGAATTTCAGCTGTTTCAAATATCGGTAATGATTATAACTGGACAGGTCATACGCTAGCCCAGGCAAACTTATATGGCTTTGGTAGATTGATTTGGAATCCTGATTTATCAGCAGATGAAATTACAGATGAATGGGTGAGAATGACCTTTGGAAATGAATCACAAACGGTAGAAGTGGTTTCTCATATGCTCAGTCAGTCTTGGGAAATTTATGAGAACTATACTTCCCCACTGGGTGTTGGTTGGATGATTAATCCCGGACATCATTACGGACCTAATATTGAAGGATATGAGTACTCTGCATGGGGAACCTATCACTTTTCAGACCGGGATGGAACGGGAGTAAACCGAACGCTAAAGAACGGTACCGGCTATACCGGACAATATTTTTCTCCTAATAAAGAGATTTATGAATCCATTGAAAGGTGTCCGGACGAATTGTTGCTCTTCTTCCACCATGTTCCTTACTCTCATCAGTTGAAATCGGGAGAAACCGTTATCCAGCATATCTACAATACTCACTTTGAAGGAGTAGAGCAGGTTGAAAGGTTAGCAGCTGACTGGAGAGAGTTAGAAGGGAAAGTAGATAAAGTTCGATTCAATGATGTTTTATCAAAACTGGAAGAACAGCTGGAGCACTCCAAAGAATGGCGCGACATTATTAATACCTATTATTATCGTAAGTCTGGTATTGACGATAGGTTTAAGCGAAAGATTTACTAAGAAATTGCTTTCGTAAAGTTTGTGGATTAACCGGGTGGTAATAAGGGGTGATGAAGATAGTAAAAGATAATGAGCTTGGGAAATTGTCGATCAGAGATTATGTCTATTTATCTCTAAAAGAAAGAATCCTCTCATTAGAGTTAGAACCCAACACTAAGATTTCAGAAAAAGAAATTGCTGAAGCATTAGAAGTAAGTAGAACCCCGGTGCGAGAAGCATTTTTGAAGTTGTCTGAGGAAGGGTTACTGGAAATTGTTCCTCAGAGTGGAACAACTGTTTCAAAAATTGATCTTTATTTAGTAGAAGAGGGTCGGTTTGTACGCGAGAAATTAGAAACAGCGATTGTAAGTGAAGCGTGTGTTAGTTTTTCTATGCCTTTTTTCGTTCAACTCGAGTCGAACCTAACGCTTCAAGAGATTAGCATCAAAAAAGATTATACAAGAATGTTCGAGCTTGATGAAGAGTTCCATAAAATCCTTTTTTACGGATGTGGGAAAACAAGGACATGGGAAATCACCCAACAAATGAATACTCAATTTAAAAGATTGCGGATTTTGAGGTTATTATCAACTGAATTAGATTGGGATATTATTGTTCTTCAACATAGAGAAATACACAGGCTCATTTCAAATGGTCGAGCGAAGGAAGCTGAGAAAGTGATGAAAGAACATTTACAATTAGTTGATTTTGAGAAAGAAACCTTATTAAAACAATATCCACATTATTTTAAAAAGCTTTCTTTACATAATCACTTAACTTGAGGACGTCAAAGCAGAAAGAGGGAGTAACTCCGTTGAAAATATCTTTTCGTTGGTTCGGAAAAAATGATGACAGTGTAGCATTGCGGGAAATTAAACAAATACCTGGTATGGATAGTATTGTAGGTGGCCTGTTTGATATTCCGGTTGGAGGTGTCTGGCCTGAAGACAGAGTGATAGAACTTCACAACGAAGTAAAAAGTAGTGGATTGAAGCTTGACGTCATTGAAAGCGTCAATATCCATGAAGATATCAAGCTTGGTTTACCAACGCGGGATCACTACATTTTAAATTATCAAGAAACGATCAGGAACCTTTCAAAAATAGGGATTAAAGTGATTTGTTATAACTTTATGCCTGTTTTTGATTGGACAAGGTCCTCCCTTGCTAAAGAGTTATCCGACGGCTCTACTGTTCTTGCCTATGATAGAGAGAAGATTGAAAAAGAAGACCCTCAACAGATCGTAGAACAAATTGAAAGAAGTTCAAACGGGTTCTCGTTACCGGGGTGGGAGCCGGAGCGACTAAAAACAATTAAAGAGTTATTTAAAATGTATGAAGATATAACAGAAGAAGACTTATTTAACAACTTAAAATATTTCTTAGAAAAAGTTATTCCAGTAGCCGAGGAATGCGATATTAAGATGGCCATTCATCCGGATGATCCCCCTTGGCAGGTGTTTGGTTTGCCGCGGATCGTGACAAATAAAGAAAATTTAGAGCGTATCGTTAAGTTAGTTGATAGCTCATCTAATGGTTTAACGCTTTGCTCGGGATCCTTAGGCGCTAATCCTAATAATGATATCCCTGACATTTTTAGATATTTTTCAGAGATGGGAAAAGTGCCATTTGCCCATGTAAGAAATATTAAACATTATGAAAACGGTGATTTCGAAGAGTCCTCACATCGAAGTTCGGATGGGTCACTGGATATTTATGGAATTATTAAAGCGCTCCATGACACTAAATTTGACGGGTATTTACGACCTGATCATGGACGAATGATTTGGGGGGAGCAAGCACGTCCTGGATACGGGTTATACGATCGTGCTTTAGGAATTATGTATATACTTGGAATTTGGGATAGCTTAGAGCACGAGAAATAGATTGGAATAAAGGTGGAGAAGGACCATGGAACATTCAAGCCTAAGAAACAAAGTGGCGTTTTTTTTGTGGATCAATCATTGGTAAATACGGGAGGTTCGGTTATCAATATTTCCTCAGGTGGCTTTATGGCATATTCAGGCGTTTGATAAAGTCAGAATAACATTAATCCATTGAAAGAAGGGTCAATTATGGAAATGAGTGGAATGTTCGGAGGGGTTTACCGCATCAGTTTATGGATTAGTAGGTTTGCCTATCTTAATTTAATTTGGATCCTATTTACCTTACTTGGGCTAGGGGTCTTCGGGTTTATGCCTGCAACAATAGCCATATTCTCTGTAACGAGACAGTGGATTCGTGGAAATACAGATTTGCCAATTTATAAGACATTTTTAAGCTATTATAAGAGAGAATTTATAAGGGCGAATCTACTTGGACTGATTTTAGTCTTACCTGCTGCATCTATCTATTTATACTTCACGTTAACTCAAAGCTCGGAAATGTGGATGGTGATAACGAGAGGATTGTTGTTAGTCGTTACGATCCTATATAGTATCATGCTTCTATATATTTTTCAGGCTTATGTTCACACGAACTTAAAACTCATCATGTATTTAAGAACGGCTCTAATGATGGGACTAGCCTATCCACACTATACATTACTCATGATCATTTCAATCTTTTTTCTGCAATTTGTATTTGTAAATGTTCCGGGGCTTGCAATTTTTTTTGCTATGAGTATTACGAGTTATTTCCTCATGTGGATTGGTAATCGAATTTTTGTTAATGCACAAAATGCTGAAAGTGAGGTCAAAGTATCTACTTAAAAATGGTGAGAGTTATAGATGGGATTTTTTTACATTAACTGGGTAACGGTTAAGAGGAGGGATAAGCTCATGACTGTGAGTTCCACTATAGACGTTGTAACCATAGGGGAGAGTATGGTGTTGTTTCAACCAATGCAAGAAGGACAGATCAAGTATGCACCCCTGTTCACGAACTCAATTGGGGGTGCTGAATCCAATTTGGCGTTAGCCCTCTCAAGACTAGGAATGAAAACTCGTTGGATTAGTCGAGTCGGCCAGGATCCTTTTGGTGAAATGATTCTCTCCACACTGTCGGGCGAAGGGGTAGACGTTTCTCGTGTAGTCGCTGATGATTCAGCAAATACTGCAGTCTTTTTTAAAGAAACGAAAGGTTTTGGAGATCCTAATGTTTATTATTTTAGGAAGCGTTCAGCTGCTAGTAAGTTATCGATTCATGATATTCAAGAAAATTGGTTCCATGGCGCGAAGCATTTACACGTCACAGGCATTACACCGGCATTAAGTGAAAATGCAGAAGAAATGGTAAGAGAAGCAATGAGGCAAGCGAGGTCAAAGGGCATGACCATTTCATTTGATCCCAATATACGTAAAAAGCTTTGGAGTGAACAAAAGTCACGAGAAGTTATTTTGTCGTTACTCCCACTATGCGACGTCTTTTTGCCAGGTGTGGATGAAGCGGAATTTTTACTAGGGGAAATGACAGAAGAGGACTATATGAAAGCATTTCAAGAGATGGGCCCTCCGGTTATTGCTCTAAAACTCGGTGAAAAAGGAGCAATTGCCAGGTACTTCGAGCATAATCATATCGGGACTGCTTATAAAGTCAAGCAGATTGTCGATACAGTCGGAGCAGGAGATGCATTTGCTGCGGGATTTTTATCGGTCCTGCTCAATCAGCCGGATCCACTTAGTGAACCCTCACTTAAAGAAAGCTTTCCTCACGCCATCGCTCGGGCAAATGTGATGGGGGCTTTAGCTACCCAATATAAAGGAGACTGGGAAGGAGTCCTAACTTTAGAAGAATTAGAGGGCATTATGTGCGGGAAGCAAAAGGTTACTCGATAGTTCTTAAGGAGGAGTATAATGACGGCACTGATCCATGATGATTTTATGTTAAATACTGAAGCGGCAAAAAGGCTATACCATGAGTATGCGAAGGAAATGCCGATCTTTGATTTTCATTGTCATTTGTCACCAGAAGAGATCGCTACCGATAAAAAGTTTGAATCGATATCTGAAATTTGGCTGCACGGAGATCATTATAAGTGGAGAGCAATGCGAACTTTAGGGGTAAAAGAAGAGCTGATAACAGGAGAAGCTTCGGACAGAGAGAAATTTAAAGCTTGGGCAAAAGTGGTACCTTATACGATTGGGAACCCGTTGTTTCACTGGACACACTTGGAACTAAAGCGGTACTTTGGGATCAATCGTTTGTTGACTGAAGAAACGAGTGATGACATCTGGGAGCAATTAAACGAAATGCTACAAACTCCTGAGTTTTCGTCTCAAAAAATAATCGAAAAGTCGAACGTGAAAGCGATTTGTACAACAGATGATCCGATTGATACGTTAAAATTCCATGAATCAATTGATGATAATAAAAGCTTTCAAACGAAAGTTTTACCGACGTTTCGACCTGATAAAATTGTAAATGTTGAAAGCGAATCATTTATTCACTATATTCACAAACTGGGTGCAACTGAGGAGGTTACTATTACTTCGTATAAAGACCTGTTAAAAGTAATTGAGACAAAAGCACATTATTTTAATAAAAGAGGCTGTTGTGTGTCTGATCATGGTTTAAATATTTTTCCATTTTCGATGTGTACTTATGATGAAGCCTCAGCTATTTTCAAAAAGCTCATTTTAGGTGAGAAGGTGTCCAGAATAGAAGTGGATAAGTATAAAACGTATACTTTAGTTTTTTTAGGCAAGCTCTATCATTCACTCGGATGGGTGATGCAATTACATTTGGGAGCGATTAGAAGTAATAACGATAGAATGTTTAAAAGGGTTGGACCTGACACGGGGTTTGATTCTATTCATGATTATCAGTTGGCAAGCTCATTGAATGGGTACTTAAATGAATTAGATAAAGAAGATCAGTTACCTAAAACAATTATCTATAACTTAAATCCATCACAAAACTATGTTGTAGCAACGACAATAGGCAATTTTCAGCGTGAAGGAGTAAAAGGCAAAATTCAATTTGGTTCTGGCTGGTGGTTTAACGATCACAAAGATGGTATGGTCCGACAAATGACAGACTTATCCAATGTCGGTATTTTTAGTAGCTTTATCGGTATGCTTACGGACTCTAGAAGTCTGTTATCTTTTACTAGGCATGAATACTTTAGAAGGATTCTCTGTGATTATGTTGGAGGGTGGATTGATAGAGGAGAGGCTCCTGCAGAATACGAATTTTTGGGAAGTATAATCAAGGATATTTGTTACAACAATGCAGAAAATTATTTTGAAATATAAAGATGGAATATTGAAAGTGTGGATTAAAAAGTGTCGATCAAAAGGAGTAGCAATGGCTTTGCACGGTGCGCGCCAGCTATGAGAAAACTGCTCATAGCTAGCATAAAAGATGCACCGGCTTCGTCAATTGCTTAGTTGGTACATCAAAAGGCTAAAATCGGTCTTTTGTGTACCAACTAGAAGGCTATGTCTGTTTGGAAGATTTCTTTAAAGTAATGTTCTATTGAGTAGGCTGAGCTGCCTAGAGCTGTTGAGTATTGCGATAAATTTGCGTAATTGACGGTTAGGTTTGTTTGATGTTCGTTTAATGTCTTCTCTTTAATCACTTGCATTAGTGATGTGTGAAGGTGGTCTTTTGCGATCGTGAGTCTGTTTCCGATGATGATTTGTTCGGGGTTAAAGGTGTTTATTATGTTGTTAATTCCAACACCTAAATAATATCCTATCTCATCAAATAATGTTTTGACCTCATGATCTTTTCTAGCAGCATCCATTAATCCTTCAAGTGAGGGTTCGCTGCCATATTTACTGCCAATTACTTCGTGGGCTCGGTTAATCAATGCTCTTTCAGATGCATAAAGTTCCCAACAGCCTTTACTGCCACAGCCACATAATTTCCCTTGGGACTCAATGATCATGTGCCCCATCTCTCCACTTAGTCCACTTTTACCTCTGTAGAGTTTATTATCTAAAATGAGTCCAGTTCCAATCCCAATACCAAGGCTGATATAAACGAGATCGGCAGACTCCTTCCCGACACCGAAACACTTTTCTCCGTACGCACCTGCATTTGCTTCATTTTCAACAATCACAGGTAATGAATATTTTTCCGAGATAATATTTTTTAAGTCTGCTTGCTCCCATTGTAGGTTAGGTGTGTATAAAACGTTTCCATCAAGGTTAACGATGCCTGGAACCCCGATACCAATACCGATAACGCCACGGTTACTTTCCGCGCCTTTTTGAATAAATTCGCTAATAACCTCTTCTATGAAAAGAATCGTTTGGTTGAAATCATTGGTGTTCATTTTTTGGTTTTTCTCGAACATAATGTTTCCACGAAGGTCAGTCAAAATACCAAGCACATAGTTTACGCCTATATCAATCCCAATAGAATATCCTGTCTTTTCATTAAACTTTAGCATCAGTGGGCGTCTGCCACCACTCGATTTTCCTGGGCCGGTTTGATGACAATAGCCTTCTTCAATCAATTCTTCGACTAAGCTTGATACTGTCGCTTTTGTAAGGTTCAGTTGCTGGGACAAGTGAGCTCGAGAAATTGGCTCGTGATTTTTTATTGATTGTAAAACTAAAAATTTATTACTGATCTTTATCGATTGTTGATATGCGCTCATAGGCTAGCTCCTTTTTACTTTAAAACTATAAAGGTATTACTTGAATGAATTTCATAATTCTGAGCCTAGACAGCTCAACGGTTCTAAGACATAAAAAAAGAAGCACCTCTCCAAATGTCGAAATTTTGTAAGTGGTCAAACAAACGAAATGAAATGGGAGGAAACCGTCTGTTTAGCACCCTACATATTTGGACGGAATCTGCGAGACTCCTGCGGTTCGTCCGCGGTAAGCGAGTAGATGCAGTCCAATGGAGTTGCAAAAAGATACGCTTTTTACAATAATGTAATAATCTGAAGTAGTATTCTTTTTTGAACCCAAATGAATTATGAAAGTGATTCACTTAGAACAGTTATAACATAAAATATTTCCAATGCAAACTTAGTTTATTCGATGGACAAACTAAGTTGGTGTTGGTATGATGAATGTAAATACTAGATCATTATTCATATTGGAGGGAATTAAGGTGGCCTATTTTAAAAATGTAAACAAAGTAAACTATGAAGGACCTAGCACTCAAAATCCTTTTGCATTCAAGTATTATAATCCAGAAGAAACAATGAAAAATGGGCAGACGATGGAGGAGTTTTTACGATTTTCTGTTGCTTACTGGCATACCTTTGTCGGAGACGGATCAGATCCTTTTGGGCAAGGAACGATGGTGCGACCATGGAATAAATTTTCAGGAATGGATTTAGCGAAAGCTCGTGTGGAAGCGGGTTTTGAGTTGTTTGAAAAGTTGAATGTACCGTTTTTCTGTTTCCACGATGTTGATATTGCACCAGAAGGCGAAACATTAAAGGAAACCTATGATAATTTAGACGAAATCGTAGGAATGCTGAAAGGTTACATGAAAACAAGTAAAACAAAATTACTATGGAATACGGCCAATATGTTTACACACCCTCGCTGGCTTCATGGGGCAGCTTCTTCTCCTAATGCAGACGTTTTTGCTTATGCTGCAGCAAAAGTAAAAAAAGGTTTAGAGGTTGGTAAAGAGCTCGGTGCTGAAAACTACGTGTTTTGGGGCGGACGAGAAGGGTATGAAACACTCTTAAACACAGACATGAAGCTAGAGCAGGATAACCTCGCACGCTTTTTCCATATGGCTAAAGATTACGCCCAGGAAATCGGATTTGATGCGCAATTTTTAATCGAGCCGAAGCCAAAAGAGCCTACGAAGCATCAGTATGATTTCGATGTAGCGACGGGATTGGCATTCTTGCAATCATACGACCTCACGGATCATTTTAAATTTAATATTGAGGCAAATCACGCAACACTTGCTGGACATTCTTTCGAGCATGAACTACGTGTTGCGAGAATTAACGGGATGCTAGGGTCTGTTGATGCAAACCAAGGAGATACACTTTTAGGGTGGGATACAGATGAGTTTCCTACAGATATGTACGCAACCACACTAGCAATGTATGAAATTTTGAAGAACGGCGGGCTTGGCACTGGAGGATTAAACTTCGACGCTAAACTAAGAAGGGGTTCATTTGAGCCGGATGATTTATTCCACGGGCATATTGCGGGAATGGATAGTTTTGCGATCGGTGCAAAAGTGGCAGAACGGTTAATTGAAGACAAAGTATTTGATTCCTTTGTAGATGAACGATACAGCAGCTATAAAGAAGGAATCGGCCTTGATATTGTCGAAGGGAAAACAGATCTTCATAAGCTAGAAAAGTATGCTCTTGAATTGGGAAGTATTCGCAACCATTCTGGAAGACAGGAAAAGTTAAAAGGTCTTCTTAACCAATATTTATTAGAAGCTTTGACGAAATAAAGACACAAAGTGAGGTGCTGGTTAACGGAAATGTTAACCAGCATATTTTACATATTTATAAGTATATGAAAAGGGTGATGATCAATGAGCAGCTATGTTATTGGAGTAGATTTAGGCACGAGTTCCGTGAAAGTACTCTTAATGAACCCTGAAGGAAAAGTTTGTAAGGAAATCTCTAAATCGTATCCATTAATTCAAGAAAAGCATGGGTTTAGTGAACAAGATCCAGAGGAATGGGTGGAAAAAACGACCGAAGCGATAAAGAAGTTAGTAGATGAGTTTGATGGAGAAGCAGCTGACATTAAAGGAATCAGTTTCTCTGGACAAATGCATGGGCTTGTATTGTTAGATAAAGATCGAATCCCTTTACGTCATGCCATTCTATGGAATGATACGCGGACTACAGAACAATGTAAACAGATATATGACCTTGTGGGAGAAAAAACACTTCTCGAGATTGCGAAGAATCCAGCTTTAGAAGGGTTCACTTTACCAAAATTGCTCTGGGTCAAAGAACACGAACCCGAAACATTTGAACAAGGAGAGGTATTTTTACTGCCGAAGGATTACTTAAGGTATAAAATGACAGGCCACCTTCACAGTGAATATTCAGATGCAGCAGGGACGTTGTTGTTAAATGTTGCAGAGAAAAAGTGGAGTGAAGAGATTTGTGAAAAAGTAGGGGTCAATGTCGACCTTTGTCCTCCTTTAGTTGAATCGAATGAATGTGTTGGGGAAATTGACCAGTACTTTGCGGAAGCTACCGGTTTAATGAGTACGACAAAGGTTTTTGCTGGAGGTGCTGATAATGCCTGTGGCGCGATCGGCTCAGCTATATTAAGCGAAGGGACTACGCTGTGCAGTATTGGTACTTCAGGAGTTGTTCTATCCTATGAGGAATCTGGAGAACGAGAGCTTGAAGGTGGTGTCCATTATTTTAATCATGGTAAGGAAAATGCGTATTATACGATGGGGGTAACTTTAGCTGCTGGATATAGCCTCGAGTGGTTTAAAGATACTTTTGCAAAGGATGAAGACTTTGAGCAGCTCCTAGTAAATCTCGACGAGGTCCCCATAGGTGCCAGAGGGTTAATGTTCACCCCTTATATCGTAGGGGAGAGAACTCCCCATGCAGACGCAAACATTCGTGGAAGCTTTATCGGAATAGATGCTTCCCATTCAAAAGCTGAGTTTACAAGGGCGGTTGTGGAAGGGATTACGTTTTCCCTAAATGAATCGATTGAAATATTTAGAGAGGCTGGTAAAACGATTGAGACGGTCATTTCCATTGGTGGCGGAGCCAAAAACGAAGAATGGCTTCAAATCCAAGCGGATATTTTCAATGCGAAGATTGTGAAACTAGCGAGTGAACAAGGCCCGGCAGTTGGAGCTGCAATGTTAGCTGCCTATGGTTTAGGCTGGTTTAATTCTATAGAAGAGTGTGCAGCTGTCTTTACTTCACAGGAGGAAACATATGAACCGATTCCTGATAACGTGAAAAAATATAATGAATATTACCGAATTTATAAACGGATCTATAGTCAGACACGCGAATTAAATGAATCATTGAGTGAATTAAGGTAAGTCCAGCGGTTTTTACAAGCATCCGCTGGCAAGAGGATATGCTTTTTTCATGGAGAGAATCTACAAGGAAATGATTCTCCATCTGCCAAAAACCTTGCACCTGATTTTGAGGTAACACATGGGGTAGCCAAAGGATGCTGCTGCAATGGCACGCCTTACGCGAATGGAGGCGTTACATGCGGAAAGCGAAGCCATGGAAGTGGCACCCTTTGTATTTGAAGTGCCAGAGTTATTCAGCAATCCCTAAATATAATCAAACACTAAAAATGTCTCCGATACAATGGGGGCATTTTTTTGAGTGAAGAAGGCAACTTTCTTTTGTAGTAATTCAAGGTAGAAAAAAATCCAGTGATTCTTTTCTGATTTGACTAACTTGTATATACAAGATATACTTGAACCGAAATAACATTGAAAACGATTTAACAGACAATAGTAAACCTCATTTCCACTGGAAGAACCTAGAGAATACGGTTTCAATAGTTAGAAATATGGGGAACATGAAAAAGACCGACTTGATGGAGGGATAGAATATGAACATGAATGAATGGTGGAGAAAATCCGTCGTTTATCAAATTTATCCGAAGAGTTTTAATGATACGATGGGAAATGGTATCGGTGACTTAGAAGGCATTATAGAAAAGCTGGATTATTTAAAGGAGCTTGGAGTCGATATTATTTGGCTGACTCCGGTTTATAAATCTCCACAAAAAGATAATGGTTATGATATAAGTGATTATTTCAGCATTCATGAAGAGTATGGGACAATGGAAGACTTCGATCGATTGTTAGCTGAAGCCCATAAACGAGACTTGAAAATCATTATGGACATCGTGGTGAACCATACTTCTACTGAACATGAGTGGTTTAAACAGTCTGCACAGTCAAAAGATAACACATACCGTGACTTTTACATTTGGAAAGACCCAATAGATGGAGAAGAACCAACAAATTGGCAGTCTAAATTTGGCGGTACTGCCTGGAAGTACGATGAAAAAACAGAGCAGTATTATTTGCATCTATTTGACGTCACGCAAGCAGATTTGAATTGGGAGAATGAAGAAGTTCGTGAAAAAGTGTACGATATGATGCGGTATTGGTTTGACAAAGGGGTAGATGGATTCCGACTCGATGTTGTTAACTTGATTTCAAAGGATCAGCGTTTTCCGAACGATGATGGCTCTGTGGCTCCGGGGGACGGACGTAAGTTTTACACAGACGGTCCCCGCGTGCATGAATTTATGCATGAAATGAACGACAAGGTGTTTTCTAATTATGACGTTATGACAGTTGGGGAAATGAGCTCAACGACTGTTGATCACTGTATTCAGTACACAAGACCAGATCGTCAAGAATTAAGTATGACATTTAACTTCCACCATTTAAAAGTTGATTATCCAGAAGGTGAAAAGTGGGTAGCAGCAGACTTTGATTTCCTTGCTTTAAAAGAGATTCTTTCAAAATGGCAAGTAGAAATGCACAAAGGTGGCGGTTGGAATGCGTTGTTTTGGTGTAATCATGATCAGCCTCGTGTTGTCAGCCGTTTTGGAAATGACGGAGAGTATCATAATGAATCAGCAAAAATGCTTGCAACAACGGTTCACATGATGCAAGGGACGCCGTACATTTATCAAGGGGAAGAATTTGGAATGACCGATCCGAAGTTTAATCGCATTGATGAGTACCGCGATGTAGAAACTCTCAATATTTATAAACTGAAACGCGAACAAGGGATAGATGAGGCTGAACTTATGAAGAGTATTAAGCAAAAATCCCGTGATAACTCGAGAACGCCTGTGCAATGGGATGGTAGTGAAAACGCAGGATTTACATCGGGTACACCTTGGATTGGTGTTGCAAATAACTATAAAGAAATTAATGCTAAAAATGCGATGGAAGATCGAAACTCTGTATTTTATCATTACCAGAAGCTAATTGGGCTGCGAAAGAAACTGGATATTATCACTTATGGAAGCTATGAGCTTTTACTCAAAGAGGATGAGCAAATGTTTGCCTACGTTCGAGAGTATAACGATGAAAAGTTATTGGTCGTTAATAACTTCTATGAGGATGAAGTGGACTTCGAATATCCTCTTGATGACCTCGCTGGTTACAAGTCAGAAATTGTGATCTCAAACTATGATGATGCTCCTTCAAATCCGAGAGAGGTAAAGTTACGAGCGTATGAGTCGGTAGTTTATCATTTGAAAAAAGCATGATAAACTGAATGAAGCTGATTGCTGATTGAATTGCACACACATATAAAGCGGTGAAAACGATGCAAAATAAGTTTATTAAAATCTACAAGAGTATTGCAGATAAAATACAATCAGGTGACTATGACCCACAAAGTAAGCTCCCTTCAGAGCATGATCTGATGGAAGAATATGATACGTCACGTGAAACGATTCGCAAAGCGTTAAATTTGTTGGCCCAGAATGGATTTATTCAAAAAGTCCAAGGAAAAGGGTCCATCGTTTTGGACGCGCGAAAGTTTGATTTTCCTATTTCTGGTTTGGTGAGCTTTAAAGAGCTGGCTAAAAAAATGGGTGATAATCATAAAACGTATGTTGAAAAGTTAGAGCTGATCAATCCCAGTCCATACATACGAGAACAATTGAAGTTAAACGATCGTGAGAAAGCTTGGGAAGTCCATCGTGTTCGTGAGATTGACGGTGAGAAAGTGATTCTCGACAAAGACTTTTTAAATCAAATGTACGTCGATCATTTAACAGAATCAATCTGTAAAAACTCGATTTATGAGTACATCGAAGGTCAGCTTGGAATGACAATTAGCTTTGCCAAAAAAGAAATTACGGTTGTTGAACCATCGAAACAGGATCGGCAACTTCTCGATTTAGATGACTTTTCCAACGTAGTCGTTGTGAAAAATTACGTCTATTTTGATGATGCTAGTCTATTTCAATATACAGAATCCAGACATCGTCCTGATAAATTCCGGTTTGTAGACTTTGCAAGACGAATGCATGGATAAGTGAAATAATAAAGCGTGCCTCCAATTGTGGAAGCACGCTTATTTTTTGTTGCAATTAAAAGGCTAGCCGCTAGTCTCAAGGGAAAAGCATACTTGAGACTTTAATCACATGCGGCGGAAGCTAACGCTGTTTTAATAAAGACCGCTATGCGTTTTTTCTTACGAGTTAAAAAATCTACGCTTAAGTGTCTAGCTCCAGGCGCCATCGTCTCGTGTCAAATAACCTGCCCGATTAAAAGTAAAAAGCACTTTTTATCGGACAGAACATTTGCATGTCGCCGATTAGCGGGCGCCTTGCGCTTTTCTTGTTATCCTGTTTTTTTATTCTTTAAAGCCATCACAATCGAGTGACGGATCGCTTTGTCGTGAACAGTATCGTTAAGCCAAGCCTTCGGACTTTCATTCATATCGTGTTTTACCCGCTTAAATAGCGTGGATAGTACGCTTTTCAAGACGTTTGAATAATGAATGTGATCGATGCGCTGGGCAAGGTGGAGTATGTTTTCGATCAGCGGTGAATGGTCTAGGGAAACAGATTCCGCCGTATTCAGTAAAAGGCGTTGGACCGTCGCTGTCTCGTTAAACTCCAAGTAATATTGACAAATATGCTCGAGCAGATTTGGGTATTTTTCCATTTGAAAACCGAGTTCGGGAACTAGCGCATCTTGGCGGTGAGAAATTAAAAATGAAAAGCTTTTGTTAGCATTAGCTTTGTGGAGAGCATCTTTTAACGTTTCGAGTATGAGCGAGTTGTTGTGTTTTCCGTCTGTTCTTTGGAGAGTAAGTAAGCGCGAAGGCCATTGATGTTTAATATCTTCAAGGTGTTCGTCATAAAGGTGTTTCATGACATTTTCATTTTTCATCTTTGCATCTTCTTTTGGTTTGAGAGCATCTCGTAAATCGTCTTGGGTAACACGGTGCTGTTTTTTGCGCTGTATAATTTCCTTATGCCGGTTTAAGGCATTTGTAGAGGCTTCATTAGTCTTATTTGAGAGGTAAAAAGAATCAAGAAACTTTCCATCATCGGACAATACGGCAAAAATCACCGGTGTATCTTGATCAAATAGTAATACGTTTGTTTTCTTTTTGTTAATGTGCTCTTCATAGCGGACTACGTAATTCATTTGACTTCCATCCATAAACACTTTTTTTCCTAAAAAACTTGGTGGCAGGCGTTTCACTGGCGTCACCTTTCCTTTCATCATTCCGGGGCTCCGGATTATTTGAACTGTGTAAAGGTGTTCCTAACTGCGATCAGACTATATGCGGTCTCTTCGGATGATCACGTAAACATTTAGCCGAAAATTGGAAAAAATAAAGTGACAATTAAGATGAGTAAGCTGTATTCTTTGCTATTTCCGAGGCCGAGAGAATCGCGGTATGCCCAATGCTCGTCATAATCTTGAGTATAACCATGGAGAGGACAAAAAGAGAAAGCCAAGAAGATGCGTCCTCCTATGCGCAAGCGATCTCTCTTCTCTATCATACCTTTCTTTGCACGTTTTGTGTAGGGTGGAGTAATGAAAAAGGATGCCCGAGTATACAGACATCCAAAATTGTGGCTTAAATATTATCTGTGTTTACGCGATGATCGGCGGCTTTTGCTCGTGCTTGTGCTTCAAGATCCTCTGTGTCAGCCACCTCTTCTGAATACTCTACTACTTCATTATCTTGAACTTCCTTCAGGTCTGGAATGTTTTTGTCCCGTTTGTTGTCTTTACTCATTGTGATAGCCTCCTTGATTACGTTATCATCCCTTAAGTTATCTTCCGTTTTTGCTTCTTAATGCAGCACGGTCGGCTGCTTTAAAATCGCTCATATAAGCCATTTCTTGTGGTTTTTTTAATTTACTTCGTTCTTCTTTCGCTTGGCGTTTTTTACTTTCCATACAATTCACCTCACGTTCGTTAGTCGTTAGTAGTGTGAACAGAGAGGAGGAAAGTTATTCAGGTTTTTGGTTTAATTACCAACAAAATAATTACTTAAAAAGTCGGTTACTGACTTTTTGAGTAATTCCCGAAGCAATGAGCAGAGCCAATGCATTTTTCAACGGTATATCCTCTTGCAACACAGGCGTATGCTACTTATTCACAGCTTTTAAATAGGTCCCTTTGCAATAAAATTAAGAGGTGTTTGACTTTTGATCTGCAAGGATATAAGTCTCCTTTTTGCCAAAAACCTTGCACCTGATTATGAGATACATATGGGATAGCCAAGGGGTACTTCTGCAATGGCGGAGGCTGAAGCGTTGCCTGCGAAAAGCGAAGCCATGGAAGCGGCACCCTTTGTATTTGAGTGCTAGAGTTATTCAGCAATCCCTATTTAAGATTCGGATAATAAATTTTTCAAAGCTCCCTCCAATTCAGGGAACTGAAAAGGATACTGATGGTGCTGTAATTTTTCAGGTATTACTCTTTGACCTTCCAGAACGAGAACACTCATATCACCGAGTACCGTTTTTAAAGCAATACTTGGAGACGGCAGCCAATAAGGGCGGTTAATGACGTCAGCTAATTTGCGGCCAAACTCGTTCATTTGGACTGGTGTTGGGGCGGTTACATTAACTGGACCGGAAAGCTTGTTATTTTCGATAGTAAAAATGATCGATCCAATGACGTCATCTATATGCACCCAGCTTATCCACTGCTTACCTGTTCCAAGTGGTCCGCCTGCAAATAGCTTAAACGGAATCATCATTTGGTTTAGGGCTCCCTCATTGTCATCCAGAACCATTCCAAAACGCATATAGGCAACGCGAATGTTGTCTGTTATTGCATGGCTCGCTTCTGCCTCCCAACTCTTTACCACTTCAGCAAGAAAGTCATCACCACTTTCCTTGTTCTGTTCGGTAAATGTTTGCTTAAAGGAGGTACCATAATAGCCAATAGCCGAAGCATTTATGAGGATTTCTGGCTTTTGATCAAGCTTATGAAGAATAGCTATTGCCTCCTTCGTAGCGTCAATTCTGCTCTTTAAAATTCTTCGTTTTCGCTTTTCTGTCCACCGTCCGCTATTCAAGCTCTCACCGGCGAGGTTAACAAATGCATCGATTCTTGCTAATTCCTTTTCAGGAGTACTTCCTTCTTTTAACCATTCAACAAAGGTAACATTTTTTGTATCTTGTTTATTGTCATTGTTTCGCGTTAAAATGAGCACTGAGTGGCCGTTCGCTGTTAGTTGGTTGGCTAATGCTGAACCAATAAAACCAGATCCCCCTGCAATGGCAATCTTCATCATTACCTTCCTCCCTATGGATGTTCATCCGTTTTCTTAACCTATGTATTTCCTTTTTAATCTTCCTATTAAACACGCTCCTGTTCAATTATGATACGATAATTGACGAGAGGTGACAGTTTTGGCAACCATATCTAAAATTACATTACATAAAAAGAGAAAAGGTCGTTATCACATCTATATTCAGCAGGACGGTTCTGAACAATACGCGTTTACGCTTAATGAAGATGTTTTAGTAAAGCACGCTCTCCAGAAAGGTTCGTCTCTGTCACAGGAACAAATGATAGCGATAAAAAAAGACGAAGAAAAAAGCAAAGCTTTCAATCGGGCGCTTCATTATTTATCCTACCGTATGCGGACTGTAAAGGAAATGAATGGCTATTTATATGATCAAGAGATTACCGATGAAGAAAAAGATGAAATTTTACAGCGTTTGCTTGAAATGAATTTGCTCGACGATGCTGCTTTTGCGGAATCGTATGTACGAACGAAAAAAAATACCCAAAAAAAAGGCCCGTTAAAAATATCGGTGGAGCTTAAAGAAAAAGGCGTTGCCGAAAAGGCGATTCAAGGCGCATTAAAGCAATATACTGACGGGGAACAGCTAGAGCATGCGATTGAATGGGGAGAAAAAAAGCAACGTTCTTATAAGTCAGATTCCATTCAGAAGAAAAAGCAAAAGCTCATCCAGTTTTTAATGCAGAAAGGTTTTTCACAAAGTGTCGCGGTAGAAGCGTTAAAGGAGATCAATTTTGAAGCCGATGAGTCAGAGGAGCTTGCAGCGTTAACGAAGCATGCAGAAAAAGCTGTACGGAAATATGACAAATTCGATGGATGGGAAAAAGAAAGACGAATCAAACAATATTTATATGGAAAAGGATTCCCTTTTGAAAAGATCGACCAATGGATTAATGACTGGAACGACGAAGATAGTAAGTAAAGGTTTAGTGTGGAAATTGATAATGTTTGGCTGTAAATTGTGTGAAGGGGACTTTTTTTTCATCGCGCACTCTCCTATAATGAAGGTATAAAAGGATGAAAAGGACGTTATATGATGGATAAAAGATACAGTCGCATGACTGAAATGGAATTGCGAAATGAAATTGCTTCCCTTAAAGAGAAAGCTCAAAAAGCAGAACAAATGGGAATGGTAAACGAATATGCCGTACATGAACGGAAAATGGCAATGGCGAAGTCTTATTTAATGGATCCTGGTCAGTTTGTTCCTGGGAAAGAATATCATTTAGCAGGCGAAGTGATGAGTACATTTAAGATCACCTACATGAATGGTGTGTTCGCTTGGGGATATCGGGATGGACAAAAGGAAGAAGAAGCCGTGCCAATCTCATTATTAGAGGATGTTCAGTAAGTCCGTTAAAAATAGCTGTCGTAGAATAGGATCTCCTACTAATACCGCCACGTCCTGTGGCGAACGCAGGAGTCACCTTAACCTGGGGAAGTTCGTTGGCTTGTTTCTCGCTCCTCACGTATTAATACCAGATGTCTCTTTCTCTGCTAGTTAAGCTACGAAGAGTGGATCGCTACGACTCGTCGCTCTGGTGCTCGAAAAATTTCGCCGCCTCGACCTACTCTGCTCTTTTTGTGCTCCTTTTTGAACATGCACTATTAGAGGAAAAGTAAAAGAGAGAAAGGCGTTTAGCCTTTCTCTTGAGGTTCGCGATGGAGAACTTGTCGCCCCTGTTAGCTCCGTTTGCGTGTTTGTACAGCGAGTACGTAATTGTGCAAGCTTTGCTCTGTTTCTCCATTCACTTGATGGAAAGCATGTTTCGGCTTTGCACGAGGAGATTGGAATGGATCGACATATTTAAATCCTGACAATTGGCTCGTTTTTCCTTTTGCCATTACAGGCACCTCCCACATTGTGTTGAAAGTTAGTCATTCGAACAGTGTTTGTCTAGTGTTTTTCATTTGATGATTGCATACGTGCGTACGGACGGTCATTTGTTTCGCCGTTTGTGCGCTTCGATGCATGTTCATCGCCGACATTTCTGTCTTTTGATAACTTCATGGGATTTGGAAATCCTTTTGCTTTGTTTCTCAAGGAATGAACCTCCTTTTTTGACGGGGCATGAATAGTGTTTGAAGTGACTTTTGATTTCATCCTTTGGAAAAAATGTAAAAGGAGGAGCATTTGTAATTGTGAATGATTATTATGAACGTCTCACAAACCGGTTGTTAGAAAGAAATGAACAAATGTCATATAGAGAAGCTCGTACATGGATAGAGCTTCTGTGGGAAGACTTTGAATCGACATATGCATCAGCCGGGAGAGAATACAGAGGTAAAGAAATGACTGAAATGGTGCTTCTGCAATGGATTAAACAATATGGCAGTCGTCTTCACGATGTGATGATTGAAAACCCAAAATATAGGGAGCACTTTAAAGGTAAAGAAATTCTTCACTAAAGTGAAACCGAAAAGGGCTGTCTTGTTCCTAAGACAGCCCTTTTCATATTTTTTGCCCCTAAGTAGCTACTTCCAATTTTCGTTGGAGGGTATTGGTATTATAGATCCAACCGGTGTAAGAGCTCAGGATTTGTTGGTCTTCATCCATTTTCACGATCGCAATAAACGGATAGTACCCCTTCGTTCGGTATCTTAAATCAACAAATTTAACAGTGTACCCTTGCTTTTCTCGGTGTATTTCCCAACGATAGGTTGGAGAGAAGGACAAAAATGCGGACAAATTTTTGTCCTTGCGAGCAGCATTAATCACAGGGTGATCTGGAATGGGTTCAAATGGATAGGTCTCAAAATAATTTACCTTCCCGCTTTTTACTTGAGCTACGTAAAGTTTTTTTCGGGTTCTCACCACGACGTGCCACTGAGACCAACGAAACGTTGGGGATGTGAAAATATGCGTAGCATCTGGATGAAGTGTTCTAAGCTGCTTTGTAACTTGGCGCTGTTCATAGATCCGCCACCAATAATAGAAAATTAGAACTACGAACAATCCTAAAAATGTCCAGCCAGCATGGAGACCATATCGCCAAAGTAAAATCGCTACAATATGAGCAATAAAAATAAACGGGTCAAATATGTTAATCACCCCAAGAGCCAACCATTTCTGCTTGAATGGAGCAAAGGTTTTTGTTCCATATGCATTGAAGATATCCACGAATACATGAAGGAAAACGGCTAGAAATGTCCACAGCCATAAGTTAATTAATGGTACATTCGGGGTCATATAAGCCAAAGCCAGTGTAATGAGAGTTGGCCAAATAAACCAAGCAGGAACGGAGTGGGTCACTCCACGGTGATGACGAATATAAGACGAATTGTTTCTAATTTTTAGGACCGTATCTAAGTCTGGAGCTTGAGAGCCGACGATGGCTCCAACCATGACCGCTTGCGTCATAGTCGGACTGCCAGAGACTGCTGGATCCAATGTTGCCAAGCCTCCGATAGCGATCCCCATAACGACGTGGGTTCCAGTGTCCATCAACGTACCTCCTTGATGAAAAATATTTGCATATGCTGTTACACTATATCGAGTACAGTGCTCAAAAATCGATAGATAACTGAAATTGTATCATCTAACGGAGTGTTTAAAATGAGGAGAAATAAGCCTCTTTGGTCAATCTCTTCTATAGTCATACCCGAAAACAACCAATTTCAAAAGGAGAATGGACGATGAATGACAAGTTGCAAATTTTTCTTGAATATAAAGTGAAAGACGACTGTACAGAGCAATATGAAGCTCTCATGAAAGAGATCCTCCCAGCCCTTAAAAATTATGAGGCAACGGATGTGGATTGGTATGAAGCAGCTGATCAAAAAAACCTATACGTTGAGATGTTTCAACTCCCAACGATGAGTCACTATCATGGCATGAAAAAGATGCGTTGTACATTGGAGCACCAGCTTTTCTCCAAGCTTGATTCTGTCGTGGTCGGGGGCATTGAAAAAGTCCACTGCTGGGCTTTTATACAACGTAAAACGGAGTAACGGGAACAAAAGGAGTTAACAAAGATATGGATCAATCATTGCAAGCATTTGATTTACATAAATTTTGCACAGATTTAGTGAAATGGTATCGAGAAAACAAACGAGCTTTACCTTGGAGAGAAGATCAGGATCCTTATAAGATTTGGGTTTCGGAAATTATGTTACAGCAAACACGAGTAGATACGGTGATCCCTTATTTTGAGCGGTTTATTTCACTTTTTCCAACTCCTGATGCACTTGCATGTGCTGAAGAAGAAACCGTTCTTAAAGCGTGGGAAGGACTTGGTTACTATTCGCGGGCGAGAAACCTTCAGCATGCTGTTAAAGAAGTGACAGAACACTATGGTGGCATTGTACCCGATACAAAAGATGAAATTTCAACGTTAAAAGGTGTTGGACCCTATACGGCTGGAGCTATTTTAAGTATTGCATACAATCAGCCTGCTGCTGCTGTTGATGGAAATGTCATGCGTGTCATGTCGCGGCTTTTAACGATCTATGACGATATAAGTAAAGTGAAAACGAGAAAACGGTTCGAATCGATTATAGAAGAGTTGGTCGTCCATACAGAACCGGCTGATTTTAACCAGGCTTTGATGGAACTTGGTGCATTAGTGTGTACCCCGCGCTCCCCATCGTGTATGCTATGTCCGGTTCAAGATCATTGCAATGCACGTGAAGAAGGCGTACAAGAATTTCTACCAGTCAAAGCGAAAAAAAAGCCGCCGAAAACGAAATTTATGAAAGCCGCTGTTATTGAAAATCAGCATGGACAGGTGTTGATTGAACGACGTCCTGAAACAGGCCTCTTAGCTAAGCTCTGGCAATTTCCAAACTGTGAAGATGAAATGTCTGATGACGTTACCAAGCTGTCTCAGCATTTAAGTGATCGAGATGCGCAACCTGATGATTTGGAAAAAGTTCAGCACGTGAAACATGTTTTTTCCCACATTGTCTGGGAAATTGATGTATACAAAGGTAAGTGCGTTGTAAAGGGCCAGAAAGAAGCTTCTTCTCATTTAAAATGGGTGGATAAAGAAGAAGTGGATTGGTACCCGTTTCCGGTATCACACCAAAAAATTATCGACAAGGTAGTAAAGGAGGCACTGTAATGGATTTAGAATTGAAAGGAAAAAAGGTACTCGTAACTGGCGGGTCGAAAGGAATTGGAAAAGGGATTGCTAAGACCTTTCTTGATGAGGGGGCTATAGTTGCGATTGCTGCTAGTACACAACAATCATTAAAGTCTGCCAAAGAGGACCTAGGGGAAGTGGCAACATTTCAAGCGGATTTAAAAAATGAAGTAGATCGTAAAAACTTGTTCAACGCATTTATCGAAGAGTTTGGTACGATCGATATTCTCATCAATAATGTAGGTGGAAGCAGTGGTGGAAAAACGATGGAAACATCCCTCGAACAGTTTAAAGATGCAATGGATTTAAACTATTTGTCGGCCGTTCATTTCAGCCAGCTCGCTGTGCCTTATATGAGAGAAAGCAGCAGTGGCTCCATCATTAATATTTCTTCAGTTTTCGGCCGGGAGTCAGGTGGAAAACCAACCTACAACAGTGCAAAAGCAGCGATGATCAGCTTTACGAAGTCGTTAGCGGATGAGGTGGCTAAGGATGGAATTCGAGTAAATGGTGTTGCTCCAGGGTCCATACTGCATCCTACTGGTAACTGGCAACGGCGTTTGGAAGAAGATCCTGACAAAATTAACGCTTTTGTTAAGTCAGAGATTCCTGCAGGCCGATTTGGCAATGTAAAAGAAGTCGCTAATGTTGTCGCATTCTTAGCTTCACCTAAGGCCAACTGGGTGGTCGGTGCCACGCTTAATGTTGATGGTGGACAATCAAGGGCGAATTTTTAGAAAGCTGTCTTCTAACGAGTCAGTCGCTAATATTAAAGAGGCAGCTCCTTTGTGGGCTGCCTTACTGTTTTACAATTACAAATCAGATGGTTCAAATGTCTTACAATCAGTTTCTTCTTGGGAAGAGGCTTTTTTTCCTTTATGACTTACTACAAAAATTTCAGAGGCGCCACATTTTTTACCATCTCTATTGTGCACACAATTGTTTACTTCGCACAGTACATCTAGTGCCATTCTTCCTTCACCTCCCTATGACCTTATAGAGCATGTTCAAAAAGTCCCGGTAAATAGCTGTCGCGACGCTTTTAGTCGACCACGCTTTGACCCTTTTTTGTTCTCCTAATTGAACACTCATTTATAGATTAAACGATCGATATAAAAAAATACTGGCACTTCATTGGAAGGTAAATGACGTCGAAGGGGAGGAGAAAAGTTTTTCGTTCATGCACATGGTCGTAAAAGCTCTTTATGTACTGAATTACTGTTTTATTAAAAAGATGCAAGTGAAATCAAAGCGATATCACTTGCGGTTTTGCACAGTACTTTTCTATCTGAGTGACTAATGCAAATCATTATAAAGCTGCTCTTGTATTAACACGGTATCTATCGGACACATTTCTGCATCGCGACCATATTGCCATGCAAAAACATTCACTGGGCAATCCGGTGATGCAGGGTTATAACTAGGGTGATTGGCTTTTGGTGTAACACCAGGCTCAGGCTCTGCGCTCCACAATACGGTTTGGACCCTAACGTTTTCGCTACGCTCCACAGCCTCACAATATGCAGCACTGAACCCCCCTTCGATTGGATCATGGTAGAACCCCGGTCGATAATTGCTTTCGAAAAAAACATCAGCCCATCCTATAAGCCAATCGGCATCAATCTCAAAAAAATTTTCTATGTTAGCGAAAATGAATACACCTTGGTCTATCCCTAACCTCTCTGCATTGTATATGGCATTGCGTGCGGCCACAGTCCCCTCCCTGTACCCTAAAGCCTCTTGGAAGTTATTGTATATCGGTAACAATTTCATTCCATTTTCCTTAATAAAGGCTATTTCTTCGGCTGTCAAGCCCTCGCTAACATTCGGTATAGTATTAAGATACCTGCCCCAAAAGTCAGGCTGTCCAAAATTCCCAACTACACAGTCATATAACTCTTGGTCTACACTTGAAGACGAATCGACACCCCAGATAATATTTCTTCTCACGCCATTCCCTCCCCCATAGTATGAGTATGTATTCGTTGAAAATTTGTGAAAACGTGGGAGGAAGGCTTGAAGTCGTTAAGTGCAACTCTAACGCTCTTTTAATAGACAGCGCGGTGTTTGTCGAATCCTCGATATTGGTCTTATTTTCGCCGATATCTGTCCCATTTCCGCTGATATGTCATTAAATTCCGCCGATATAGGCCCGCAAAGTCGGGAGAAGAGCCTGAAGTTGGATGAAGAGCCTAAAGATTATTTACACTGAAAATAAAAATATGACAAACTTTTCAATTTATTCGAAACTCGAACTATGTTAGTATAAGAAAAAAGTAAAATTAATTAGGAGGAGAAACGGTATGGTTAAATTTGATAGTGGTTATTATCCTTATCCATCGCAACGGATGGTTACATATGCACAAAACGGTATGGTGGCGACATCTCAACCGTTAGCATCACAAGCTGGTTTAGACATTTTAAAAAGAGGGGGAAATGCGATTGATGCTGCGATTGCTACGGCTGCATGTTTAACAGTCGTTGAACCGACAAGTAACGGCATTGGTGGAGACGCATTTGCCCTCGTCTGGACAAAAGGAGAACTTCACGGGCTAAATGCGAGTGGTCCTTCTCCGGCTGACATTTCGATTGATCGTGTGAAAGCAAAAGGTCATGAGGAAATGCCGAAGTATGGCCTAACTCCTGTGACAGTACCGGGAGCACCAGCAGCATGGGCTGAATTATCAGAAGAATTCGGCAAATTACCACTTATGGACGTTTTAGCTCCTGCAGTGAAATACGCTCGGGAAGGCTTTCCGTTAAGCCCGACTCTCGCTTTTTACTGGGAGAAAGCAGAGCAAGCGTTCCGAAGCAAGTTGGAAGGGGAAGAATTTGCTCACTGGTTTACGACTTTTGCACCTGAAGGTCGTGCGCCAAAAGCCGGTGAACTGTGGAAATCAGAAGACCATGCCAGAACGTTAGAGAAAATTGGAAAAACAAATGGTAAAGCTTTCTATAACGGTGAATTAGCGGATAAAATTGACGCTTTTTCAAAGAAATATGACGGCTTTTTGCGCGCAGAAGATTTAGCAGATTACAAGCCTGAGTGGGTAAACCCAATTTCGGTCAATTATAAAGGCTATGACGTGTGGGAAATCCCTCCAAACGGCCAAGGGTTAGTCGCGTTAATGGCGTTAAATATGCTAAAAGATGATCAATTTTCCGGACGAGACGATGAAGATACATTACACCGACAAATTGAAGCAATGAAGCTGGCGTTTGTTGATGGGGAGAAATACATTACGGAAGAAGAGCATATGAGTGTACAGACAAGCGATTTACTATCAGCTCAATATGGGTCAGAGCGTCGTGAGCTGATTGGAGATCATGCGTTGTACCCTTCTGCTGGAGAGCCTCCAAAAGGTGGTACCGTTTATTTAGCAACAGCAGATAGTGAAGGAAACATGGTATCGTTTATTCAAAGTAATTACATGGGATTTGGTTCAGGGATAGTGGTGCCGGAAACAGGGATAGCGCTTCAAAATCGCGGACACAATTTCAGTTTGGATCCGATGCACGACAATGCTTTAAAACCGAAAAAACGAACGTTCCACACGATCATTCCTGGGTTTTTAACGAAAGATAACGAAGCTGTCGGTCCTTTTGGCGTAATGGGTGGCTTTATGCAACCACAAGGACATATGCAAGTGGTCATGAACACGATCGACTTTGGCTTAAATCCGCAAGCGGCACTCGATGCACCGCGCTGGCAATGGATGAAAGAAAAAACAGTTATGCTTGAACAAAGTTACGGGGCACCATTAGCTCAGCAGCTTACGGGTCGGGGGCATGACATTCAAGTTGCTCACATGAGCGGTGGATTTGGACGCGGGCAGATTATTTGGCGTAATCCTTTAACTGGCGTTTTGGCTGGAGGAACAGAGTCTCGAACTGACGGCAGTATTTCGGCATATTAATTAATAGGGTGTCCAAATTGTCCGGTGAAAGATTATGTGCGATACAGAGAATTTAGAGATTGTAACTGGTTGCACCTTAATTTTTGCAGACTTTTTTAATACTCATTAATGATGAATTTTTGACTTTAAGTGAGGGGAATATTTTGACGCAACGAGATTTATTTTTGGCTTTTTTTAGAGTAGGGATGCTGGGCTACGGTGGGGGCCCAGCATCCATTCCGTTAATCCATAAAGAAGTGGTTGAAAAGTACGCGTGGATGAATAGTGAGGAGTTTTCCGATACATTGGCAATTGGAAATACCTTACCAGGACCAATTGCAACAAAAATGGCAGGTTATATCGGGTACAGGGTAGCTGGAATTTCTGGCATGATTAATGCCATCATAGCAACGATCGTACCTACCATCGTGTTAATGATCTTATTGTTAGTTTCACTCGCTTCATTTCGAGAGTACCCATGGGTCCAAGGGATGACAAATGGGGTACTACCAGTAGTAGGCGTGATGCTTGCGGTATTAACTTGGCAGTTTTTTTCGAAGTCAAAAGAAGGTCTTGGGTTAGGTTACAGCCTCTTATTAGTCGGGCTCACTATATTGTTTATTAGTGGCCTAGGTTTGCATCCCGCATTTGTGATCGCTGGCCTCTTGCTCTTTGTGTTTTTGAAAAAAGAGAAGCCGTCGCAAGAGCATGAGAAAGGAGGAGTCATGTAGTGGTATATTGGGAAATATTCCTCGCTTTCTTTATTCCAGGTATTATTGGCTATGGGGGCGGTCCCGCTACCATCCCGTTAATTGAGTATGAAGTGGTTCATCGCTATAACTGGATGGGCGTAGAAGAGTTTGGTGAAGTACTGGCTTTAGGCAATGCATTGCCAGGGCCGATCGCCACAAAGATGGCTGGGTATATTGGTTATATGGAGGGTGGTATAGTAGGCGCTAGTATTGGTGTGTTTGCTACGGTTGCGCCATCTCTTATTCTGATGATTGTGCTACTAGGATTATTGTACAAATTTAAAGATTCACCAAAAGTAAAAAGGTTATCCATGATCGTACGTCCGACAATTGCCGTTTTACTTGGCGTCATGACGTACCGCTTTTTCGCAACATCTTATATCGATAATGGTTGGATGCAAACAGGAATCCTCTTGGTCGCGAGCTTTTTGCTGCTTGAAAAATGGAAAGTTCACCCAGCATACGTAATTATCGGCTCACTTCTATACGGCGCACTCTTCCTTGCGCCTTCATAAAAAACAAAAGTTCGGGGGACAGTCCCCCGAACTTTTGTGTGAAATTATGGGATGAGGACGATGTTGCCGTTGTATATTTTGTTTTCGAGTGCTTGATGGGCTTCTGACGCTTGTTCAAAGGTATAAGTTTTGGCTAGATGTGGTTTGATTTTTTTGTCGTTTAGTGACTTCGATATTTGTTCACCGGCTTTTCTAAATTCCTCGGGTGGAGTGGTAAATAGTAGTACGCCCATGAGTGTCGCGTGTTTTTGGTTAAGCTTACGCCATGGAAGCTCTGGTGTATTATTTTCAGGTGAGCCGATCGCCACCACGCGTCCGCCGACTTTTATCATTTCAAAATCATCTTCCATGTTTTCACTGAGTGACATTTCCAAAATGACATCAACCCCTGATTCGTTCGTTAATTTAGCTACTTTTTCCACGACATTTTCCTCATTGTAGGAAATGACATGATCTGCACCAGCATCTAGACAAAGCTGGGCTTTTTCGTTACTACCTGCAGTCGCAATAACATGGGCACCGAATTTTTTTGCCAGTTGTATTCCGGCATTGCCAACTGCTCCTGCTCCTCCGTAAATAAGTACTGTTTCCCCTGCTTTTAATTGGGCACGATAAAATAAGGAAAGATGGGCGGTCATAAATGCCATAGCAACCGCTGCTCCTTCAGCTTCAGTAATATGCTTTGGAAGAGAGAACAGCTTTTCTGAAGGTACTGCTACGTATTCACTAGCTGTTCCGCCAACGACACTTGTAGCCCATACTCGTTCTCCTTTTTGAACGTTCTCCACCTTATTACCTGTTTCAACAACAGTACCGGCTAGGTCATGATGTGGAACAAAAGGGAAGCTGCTAACAGGACGGATTCCTTTCCGGAAATATGTATCAACTGGATTGATTCCACTTCCGCCAACTTTAACTAAGACCTCATTTTCATTGAGGGTGGGCTTTTCTATTTCCGTTAACTCTAAAACTTCAGGTCCGCCATAATTATGATATACAACTGCTTTCAATCATCTCACTCTCCTTTATAATTACGCTTATCACTAGTTTAAGTAATTTGCGAGCAAACGTCACCCATTCCAAGGAAGGTTGTTCAAAAAAAGTATTGTAGCCCTAATAAGTCCAATGAAAAAATCAGGACAAGTTATACTCGTCCTGATTAAAGCAGTCATTCGTGATAGGAGATTAATCGTAATGGGTCCGACTTCCGCTCGTCCAATCAGCTTCTTGTTGGTTAACTCCTCCACGGTTCATCATTTCTTTAACGATTTCTCGGTGAATCGTTACTCCTTCAGAGTTGAGGTATGGTGCAATTTGTTGAAGGTTGTGATGGAAAAATGCGAGTTCTTTATCCGTCCAGTCCGTTTTTCCCATCATCGACAATTCCGTCATATCACGACCTACATACATTCTCCAAGCCTCCTCTTTCACCGGTATCATGGCATTCTGTTACCGGTCCCTTATAGTGTTTCTAGTGACAAGGAGCGATATACGATATAATGAAGTGTAAAAATAGACAAATCCTGAATGACAGGCAAGAGGAGGAAATGATTATGAACGAAAAAAAAGTAGCTCTCATTACCGGAAGCAGTCGAGGTATTGGTAAGCGAATCGCCATTAAATTAGCTAAAAAAGGTTATAATATCGTGATTAACTATGCACGAAGTCGCTCTAAGGCTGAAGAAACGGCAGAAGAGCTTCGCGAACTTGGTGCTGATGTTTTAACAGTGAAAGCAAATATTTCAAAAAAGGAAAAAGTGATTGAGATGTTTGAGGAAGTTGACGCATATTTTGGTCGTTTGGATGTACTCGTTAATAATGCTGCATCTGGCGTATTACGACCTATTATGGAACTAGAGGAGTCTCACTGGGACTGGACGATGAACATTAATAATAAAGGGATGCTTTTCTGTTCTCAGGAAGCTGCGAAACGAATGGAAAAACAACAGACTGGAGCAATTGTCAGTTTGAGTTCGTTAGGGGCTGAACGTTACTTAAAAAACTACACTACAGTTGGGGTATCAAAAGCAGCTGTTGAGGCGTTAACCCGTTATTTAGCTGTAGAATTAGCGCCAAGTAATATTCGCGTGAATGCTGTATCCGGTGGAGCGGTAGACACAGACGCGTTAACACATTTTCCTAACCGTGACGAACTTTTACAAGATTCTAAAGATCGTACTCCGGCTGGAAGAATCGTTGAGCCGGACGATCTTGCCGACGCCGCTGTATTTTTGCTTTCAGATGAAGCGAAGATGATCTGCGGTCAAACCATTATTGTTGATGGCGGAATTTCATTACTGACATAGAGTTAGCTGTATTATCTACTCACCACATCCCTACATAATTATGTGTGACAAATGATCCATTTTTGAAATAAAATTGGTAAACAATTTAAGGATAAAAACAAGTCACCGGGACATGATAATGTACGTGGAGGTGATACTCATGGCTCATAAACAAAACCAACAACAGCAGGCTCAACAACAAGCTGCTAAAACAAACGCTCAAAAAGTACGTCAACAAAACGCTCAGTCTGCTCAAGCTGCTCAAGGCCAACCGGCTGAATTTGCGAGCGAGACAGATGCGCAGCAAGTACGTCAGCAGAACCAACAATCTGCTCAACGTAAAGGCCAAGCATCTGCCAAAAAACAACCAAAAGGACAACAGTAACAAAAATTGTCTGCTGCATAAATGTCCTAGCGCGTCTTTTCCATTCCGGAAAAGGCGCGTTTTTTATAAAATTAGAATTTATAATTGTGCGGGGACAGTCCCCCGAACTTTGATGCTTGAACTTATCGATTTTAAATTGACTGAATCAATAGTATAATAAGAAAAATAGAGGAAAAATAAAAAGTTGATATTTAAGGTGCTTCGATCTTTGAAGGCTTTGCGATGAACGCGTAAAAAGTAAAAGAAAAGTTGTAAGAGGGCGTGGTGCAAGAAGTGATTCAATATAGGTGAGGGGGGAGGCGCGTGTGGTTCAAAAGGAAAAAAGGTGGAAACAATCGTAAGGAGAGAAAAGATGTTGAGATGATCCATGTTACCGTTGAGGATATGCGTATTGCTGTCAATACCTATGCAAATCAGTTGGATTCTGACGTTTCTTTGCGTACAATTATAAAAGATAACCATGAAATTGATAATGAGCCTTTGACGGATTTTCTAGGAGGCAGACCGGACCGCTCCTTTTATATGGCGAAAGAGACGTTTGAAATTTTTGAAGATCCGGAATATCCTAAGTGGATTGACCTTTGTCAAATTGCTTGTGATCAGTACTTTTTGGAAACAGGAGAAGAGCCCGTTTTAGCCGGAGATCCTGCGAGAAAATTAAATTATCTTAAGGTAAAAGATTATTTAAAGGAGAAGCCTCCTTTTGATCTGTATTTACATTCACACGACCGGATGGTGACACACCGAATGCCCGAAAATAAATAAAAAGAGGTAGTTCAAAAAATTTAGAATGATAGCCGTAGATTGTTAGTTTAGCGGTTCGTAGCTCTAATTATTTTCTTTACGAAACCTCATTTTTAGGAAAGGAGTAGAACATTGAGTTTTCCCATGGCAGGCAGCAACATCCAGGTACAAAGCTATAAACATAATGGACTTATTCACCGAATCTGGGAAGAAACCATTGTTCTAAAAGGAACCTCCCAAGAAGTCATCGGCGGCAATGATCGGATTATGGTAAAAGAGTCAGACGGTCGTCAATGGCGTACACGTGAACCTGCAATTTGTTATTTCACAGCACACCATTGGTTTAATGCAATTGGAATGATACGAAATGACGGAATTTATTTTTACTGTAACTTAGGGACCCCTTTTACGTATGATGAAGAAGCTCTTAAGTACATTGATTATGATTTGGACATTAAAGTTTATCCTGATATGACGTACAAGCTTCTCGATGAAGATGAATATGCGCTACACAGCCAACGGATGAACTATCCTAAAGAAGTGGATGTAATCCTCCGAAGAAGTGTGGATGAACTCGTTCAATGGATTAGTCAACGAAAAGGTCCCTTTGAGCCGGGGTTTATTGAATATTGGTACGAGCGTTTTCTCCAACATCGCTAGCTCCAAGCATGTTGTAAAGAAATATGAACCACTAGCCGGCGAAACGGGTATACGTAAGCCGGCTTCTTTTATGGTGAAACATTATTCACTAAAAAATGTCTTCTAGCCATTTGAGTGATTGAGCTTTTCTTTACAAACAATAATGAAACCGCTCATTGGAAAGCAGACGGGATGTGACTTGAACGAATGGACAGTATAAAACGTTATTTACAGTTTGTTAAACCTTATTGGAAACAGATTTTAATTACGGTAGTTATCGGGATGGTGAAGTTTGGGCTCCCTCTCATTATTCCTTTATTAATGAAGTATGTCATTGATGATATTATTGGAGCGGACGGCCTTACGACGAACGAACAATTAACCCAGCTTTACTGGCTAATGGGGGGCGTCCTCTTCATTTTTATTTTCTTAAGGCCTCCAGTGGAGTATTACCGGCAATACTATGCACAGTGGACAGGGAGTAAAATTCTTTATGACATCCGGAATCAATTATTTACCCACCTTCAAAAGCTAAGCTTACGTTTTTATTCAAATAACAAATCCGGAGAAGTCATCTCACGCGTCATTCATGATGTAGAGCAAACGAAAAACTTTATCATAACCGGAATGATGAATATATGGCTTGATATGT
This sequence comes from Alteribacter populi, assembly GCF_002352765.1. Classification (NCBI taxonomy): domain Bacteria; kingdom Bacillati; phylum Bacillota; class Bacilli; order Caryophanales; family Bacillaceae; genus Alteribacter; species Alteribacter populi. The sequence goes on from NZ_KZ293963.1 coordinate 4,034,303, forward strand.
TTACGATTATTGTAGCAATCGTTATTATGCTTACAATGGATCCTTTGCTTACCCTTGTCGCTGTAGTACTTCTCCCGTTTTACGGACTAGCGATCAAGTACTTTTACACGCGACTTCGAACACTCACACGAGATCGCTCCCAGGCGTTGGCTGAAGTACAGGGTCATTTGCACGAACGTCTTCAAGGGATGAATGTCATTCGAAGTTTTGCCCTCGAAAATCACGAAGAACGACAATTTGACGTTAGAAATGAAAACTTTTTATCTAAAGCATTAGACCACACGCGTTGGAATGCTAAAACGTTTGCTGTCATAAACACGGTAACGGACTTAGCCCCAATTCTCGTTATTGGTGTTGCTGGTATGCTTGTCATTCAAAATGTTGTGACTGTAGGGACGATGGTAGCATTTGTAGCCTATATGGACAGGCTTTATAATCCGCTTCGACGTTTGGTAAACTCATCAACGACGTTAACACAGTCTATTGCGTCAATGGATCGCATGTTTGAATTAGCCGATGAAAAGTACGACATTAAAGATAAAAAGGATGCATCCGCTATGAAAAACCCTCGTGGTGATGTGTCGTTTGACCATGTATTTTTTAGCTATGACAATGAAGATTTTGTCTTAAAAGATCTTCATTTTCATGTAAATAGTGGAGAAACAATTGCTATTGTAGGAATGAGTGGCGGCGGAAAAAGTACGATTATGAGTTTGATTCCCCGTTTTTATGATGTCTCAGATGGTCGAATTATGATCGATGGAAAAGACGTACGCGATTATCAAGTAAGAAGCCTCCGTGACAGAGTAGGTATGGTACTTCAGGATAACGTCATTTTCAGTGAGTCAGTCAAATTCAATATTTTAATGGGAAGGCCGGATGCAACCGATGAGGAAGTATTCGAAGCAGCAAAAGCCGCTAATGCTCACGAATTTATTCAAAATTTGCCTGAAGGGTATGACACAAGTATCGGTGAACGTGGTGTGAAGCTTTCAGGTGGGCAAAAACAGCGCTTAGCTATAGCCCGCGTATTTTTAAAAAGTCCTGAGATTCTTGTTTTTGATGAAGCAACATCCGCGTTGGACTTAGAGAGCGAACAGCTCATTCAGCAATCGCTATTTGAACTTGCTAAAGATCGGACGACGTTCATCGTTGCTCATCGATTGTCGACGATTACTCATGCTGATCGAATTTTCTTAATAGAAAACGGCCGCCTCGTAGAAGAAGGTAGCCATCAAGAGCTGATGATAAGGCAAGGAGCGTACCATAAATTGTTTCAGGTTCAACAGTTGAATTAAAAAAACAAAAGCAGCCTCTCACATGTGAGAGGCTGTTTATTTAGATTCGGGATCATGGTGATGGAGCCACTGGTCATTGGGTCATCACGGATATTTAAGTCGATGGGTGACAATTTCAGAAGAATGGCCATTTTAAAGTGTGGTAAACAATGGATATTATCGAAGTTTTTGGTCAAAATACCATATGTACATCGATACCAAAAGGAGTGACAAAATGACTCACAAAAACGATCATGAGAATGAAAATTTCGGTACAAACGTCTCTGGCACAGGCGATTCTTTAGATGGGCGTACTGCTGATAATGAGACCGAAGATACCCTTACAACTAGGCAAGGACACCCGGTAACCGACAATCAAAATGTTCGTACTGTTGGAAATCGTGGACCGACAACACTTGAGAACTACGACTTTTTAGAAAAAATCAGTCACTTTGACCGGGAAAGAATTCCCGAACGTGTCGTTCACGCTCGCGGGGCAGGTGCCCACGGTTATTTTGAAGCTTATGGAACGGCAGGGGATGAACCAGTTTCGAAATATACCCGTGCTAAGTTATTTCAGGAAAAAGGGAAGCAGACACCCGTTTTTGTTCGATTTTCTACAGTAAACCATGGTCGTCATTCCCCAGAGACGCTCCGGGATCCTCGAGGATTCGCGGTGAAATTTTATACGGAAGAAGGGAACTGGGATCTTGTTGGAAACAACCTAAAGATCTTTTTTATCCGCGATCCGTTAAAATTTCCTGATCTTGTTCATGCTTTTATACCTGATCCAGTTACAAATATTCAAGACGGAGAGCGTATTTTTGATTTTATCTCACAAAGTCCAGAAGCGATGCACATGATTACGTTTTTATTTTCACCTTGGGGTATACCGGCTAACTACCGATTTATGCAAGGTTCGGGTGTAAATACGTACAAATGGGTGAATGAAGCAGGGGAAGGAGTTTTAGTTAAATATCATTGGGAGCCAAAGCAAGGTATTCGCAATCTTACACAAGATGAAGCGGAAAGCATACAAGGAAAAAACTTTAATCACGGAACTCAGGACTTGTATGAAGCAATTGAGGAAGGGAATTATCCGGAATGGGAGCTTTTCGTTCAGATTATGAGTGATGGTGAGCATGCTGAACTCGATTTTGACCCACTTGATCCAACGAAGCTGTGGTATAAAGAGGATTTTCCTTGGTTACCGGTCGGAAAAATGGTCCTTAATAAAAATCCACAAAACTATTTTGCAGAAGTGGAGCAAGCGGCATTCGGTACTGGTGTACTTGTAGACGGTCTTGACTTCTCTGATGATAAACTTCTTCAAGGACGTACGTTTTCCTATTCTGACACTCAGCGGTACCGTGTTGGAGCGAATTACTTGCAAGTACCTATCAATGCTCCGAAAAAACATGTGGCTACAAATCAACGTGACGGTCAAATGCAGTACCGTGTTGATCAAGGAGAAAATCAAAATCCCCATGTGAACTACGAGCCTTCAATTATTGGCGGGCTAAAAGAAGCGTCGAAAAAAGGAGAGGATCACAAACCTAAAGCAGAAGGTCCTGTGACGCGTGAGAAGATTGACCGAACGAACGACTATGGACAAGCAGGTGAAACGTTCAGACGGTTTTCTCAATGGGAAAAAGATGATCTGATTCATAACTTGGTTGAAACTCTTCACCCATGTAGGAAAGAAATCCAGCAGGAAATGATCGCCCATTTTAAAAAGTGTGACGAAGAGTATGGTCGGCAAGTTGAGGAAGGTCTTAATCAGAAAACGGATTCGCCAACAGATAGTCATCGAAACGTAATCGGTGCAACCGATGCAGAAACAGCCATTCAGGAAGCAGAAAACGTAAGTCATCCTTCAGACCCGTATTAAACACAGTTAAGCTTCCGATTATAGGTTTTAAATAAATTAAAAAAGGCAGCATCGCTTCAATGGCGGTGCTGCCTTTTTCCTATTATCGTTCTAATCACGCTCTTGTATTTCGACTTCATTATCTTCTTTATGATACGTAAAGAAGCTGTCGACTAAACGGTCCAAATGTTCGAGTTCTTCACTGTACTCGACAATCAAGGCGACAACAGGGAAAAAGTGAATCCATTCGTCCCGGTCCATCCTTTTGTCCTCGTGAAGGTTGAAAAAGACGTCGGTAAGCTGTCGTTTTCCACTATCGACTTCTTCATATAGATCCTCAGTCGTTTGCGGGCGGACTTTTCCGATATACTTCAGTAAAATCCGTTCTTGATAATTAGTTAATTCATCGAGTTGATCCTTAACAAGGTCCTGGAGCTCATGAGGCATTCGCTGCATGTTGTTTTCATGCTTGCTCAAGCTCTGTAAAATATCCATCCCTTTACTTAATCCGTGAAGCATTTGTCTGAACAAGACGACTTTACGCATACGGGAATATTCATTTTTCTTAAAATATGTCCGCTCATCTTTATAAAGAAGGAAAAGGTTATCCATTTTTACGATGGCTTCTTTAAGTTTTTTCAAGTCTTGTTTAAGCGTACTATAGTCAGCTTCATGACGTGTCATTAACCGGATCCATTGGATGATCTGTTCGTTTGCATCGGTAATTTTATGGAACAACTGATTCTCGTGCTTAGGCGGCAGAAATATTAAGTTCACGAGAAATGACGCACCGACACCAATCATAATTAATAAAAACCTGGAGGACGCAAAAGAGATGAAATCCTCTGAAGGTGCTTCCATAATAATGATAGCAGTAACAACAGCAAGCGGAATGATCGATTCTTTTCCAAGTTTCAAGTTAATAGCAATAACTAATACGACAACGACACCGACAACAAATGGCTCATGACCAAATGATAAAACAAATATGACAGCAAGAACTGCACTAATAACATTGGCTTGAATTTGGTCTAAAATTGTAACCAAACTCCGGTAGACGGATGGCTGAACCGCAAAGACTGCAGCCAATGCAGCATAAACGGGTGGATCGAACCCAAGCCATGTGGCAATATACAAAGCGAGTGTGATCGCTAAACCAGTTTTTAAAATTCGGGCTCCTAGCCTCATTTGAAGACATAGTCCTTTCTAAAAGTGGTGGTTCAAAAGTTTGCGAATGGAAGGCCGGCAAATTGCAGTGCCTATACAACTCGATTAGGCCTCATTCTTCACTATTGAACAGTAAGTCATCTTGGTGATTTAATTCTAAATTCAAACAATACTTTCGATCGTACTATACAATGGTTTCAGACAACAATCAAGTTACTTTTTACCCGTAGTTTTCCACTGAAATCCGATTGTAAACGCAAACACCCTTCTTCCACAAGGAAAGAAGGGTGAGAATAATTTGAAAAGATTTACTCTGTTGAGACTGCAGGATCTGCTTGTTGTTTGACTGGGATGACTTGACGGAAGTGATCTGTAGGTGATTCCATCAATTCGGTTATATAGTTCAATTCATCAAGCTGGCCGTTTTTCGACAGCTGACTTTGGTAGAGGGTCAGCATCTCCGTTACATCTTGCAGCCCCTGCTCACTTAAAGGTTCGACGACTACTTTCGCGCCCTTAGCAATGCGTTTTTGTATCCCGGCATCATCAAGACCGTGCTCTGGAGAGTGACGAAGATAAACGACACCACCTGTCATACCGGCACAAATCCATGGGCCAGGGTCGCCGACAACTAAACCTCGCCCGTTCGTCATGTACTCAAAGGCAAATCCTTTAATATTCGCGTGGATCCCGATATTGTAGGAACGCTCGCTATGATTTGTGTTTACAGGGTGCCCTCCAAAGATCATATCAGCACCAGAGAGACGGATTCCAGCTCTTGCATCTGCATTTCCTTGAATAATAAACGTACCTGCTTGAGCACCGTATCCGACACCTTTTCCGACGGATCCATTATAAAACTTACCGTCTTTTCCTTTGGATTTAAAGATTGAAAACGACCCGCCAAAGGATGTTTTGCCAACTCCGTCCTGGGCACCGCCATCAACTAAAATATTAACACCGTCACTATTATACGCACCAAGACCATTTCCTAAAATCGAACCCTTTGTAAAGCTTAAGTTCACTTCAGGAGACGTTCGATAAGCACCGTCTAATTTTCCACGTACCCGGTGACAAGAAACACGACTTCCAAGAACTCGTTGTTCAGCGGTTATTTCCGCAAATTCACGAGAAGCAGTCAGATCCTCTACGTTAGAGTCCAAGTATTCTGCACCAACAGCGACAGCTAGCTGTTTTTCTTCCTCCATGGCGTGCACAGGTTCAATGGATGGAATGTCCTGTTCAGGAAGTGTTGCGAGAAGGTCCGTTAAATCCATCGCATCTTTCCCACGCGTTTGCTCGAGTAAGTCAGAGCGCCCTACCATGTCTTGAGTCCGTTCAAAGCCAAGAGAAGCAGTCAATGCTTGAAGTTCTTTTCCAAAAGCGTTAAACATCCGCTCTAAGCCTTCAACAGCTAAGTCATATTGACGTGGTACAAAACGGCGGAGGCCATGCTCTTTCGCTTGCGCTTCCGATTCAATTTGAGTCGCAATGCCAACATGACAAGTATCTAAGTGACAGCCGCGACATGCTGTACAACCAACAGCGATCATCGACAGCGTCCCAAATCCGATCCGGTTTGCCCCTAAAAGCATAAGCTTTACCACGTCTAACGCACTTTTTACCCCTCCGTCAGCCCAAATTTCGACTTTTTTACGGAGTCCAGCTTCAAGAAGGGCATGGTGAGCCGCTTTCACCCCAATTTCAGCGGGTAATCCTACGTGCTGAAGGGCGTGAACACGAGCGGCACCTGTACCGCCGTCAAAGCCACTTAATGTAATAAAGTCAGCACCTGCTTTGGCGATACCGACAGCAATTGTCCCGATGTTTGGTACGATCGGTACTTTGACAGCCACTTTCGCAGTATCATTTGCAGTTTTAATTTCCGTGATCATTTGTGCTAAGTCTTCAATCGAGTATATATCGTGATTGTTTGATGGTGAAATCAAATCCGATCCTGTTGTCGCATTACGCGCAGCAGCGACTTTATCGGTTACTTTTGAACCTGGTAAGTGACCGCCTTCACCGGGCTTGGCTCCTTGACCAATCTTAATTTCAAGTAAGTTAGACGAGTTTAATAGTTCTACGTTAACACCGAATCGTCCGGAGGCAATTTGCTGTCCGCGCGTGTTCGGGTATTTTCCGAGCATATCCTTGATTTCTCCACCTTCACCGTTAAAACTGATCATGTTCAATCGATCAGCAGCTTCAGCATAAGCACGAAATGCAATCTCGTTTTGTGATCCAAAAGACATCGAGCTGATCATAAATGGTAAAGAGTGATTACTAACACCAATATCGACTTTTTCATCGTCAATCTTTGAATCGACCGCTTTTAAATCCGTCAAATGACGAATGTTAATCGGGTTTTTCTCTTCCTGCTCCTGCAGCTTTTCTTTGAAAGCCTTATAGTCTCCCTTTCCAGATGCAAGATCTCCAAGAGCTTTCCAAAGCCGCGGAAAGAGGTGGAACGTTTTACCCGGGCGGATTTTTTCTGAATGAAAGTCTTCCACTCGGTTCATACTATCTTCTTTCATATGATCAAAATTGTAGCTCACGTCTTTACTGCCAAGGAAGTTGACGATGTTAAGTTCGCTAGCAATTTCTTCATTAAGGCCGATAGCAGAGAATAACCGCCCATAACCGCGAAGTTCATGAATTCCAATTGTGGAAATGACTTTTTCAAGACCTTTGTTCATCGCCTCATAAAGTTTGACAGCAGGTTCTGCACTTTCATCAATAACTGTTGCCATCATAAGGTGCGGGTTAACGATGTCAGCACCTAACCCAAAAGCAAGCGCTAAATCATGCAGCATGCGAATGGACCCAGATCGCAGAGCAATCGAACATTTACGGCGTTTCTCTGCGTGAGTTAACGTTTGATCAATAGCCGAGACGACGAGATGAGGATCTAACCATAAATGATCTTCATCTTGGTGAGACAAGTTGTCATCTAAAACGAGAAGTGTTTTCCCTTTTTCCACAGCTTCAAGTGCAACGTCTTTTAAACGGTCCAATGCTTCCTTCACTGATTCAGTTTTTGAATAAGTCAGTGGAAGAGTGGCGGAAAGGTCTGCTTTTTGAAAGTGAGAGACAATTCCTTCATAGGAAGGCTGACCGGCTTCTTTTTCTAACATTTTTCCAGCAAGTCCCTCTGCTACAAGAGGTGAATCAAGTTCAAGGACCACTGAGACATCTACTTTTTCAAATAATGCTGGACGACGGCCAAGGACGACACGAGTAGAGAAGTGCTCCATTTCACGATCCCGGTCAATTGCAGGATTCGTTACAACCGCTACACTCTCTTTTATAAAATCAGCAACGTTTTTACGTCCAGGATGAATCGAAGCAAGCGGTGCATCATGACCTAGTGAGCGAATGGGTTCTACACCTTTATCGGCCATCTGCTCAATTAATTGGATGTGCTCACGATCCCAGCCGTAAGCTGCATAATCGTTATTCGTTACTTTGGGATTAAAGTAAACCGTATCTGAATCGGTTTCTATATTAGTAGATAATCGCGACCGGCTGTCTTTAACGGCCAGTCGATCAGATAACCGGTTGTATACCTCTTCTTGAAATTTGTCATGCCAGTAAACTTGGATCCTACCATCTTTTCCACGAAGTAAGCCGACTTTTTCTCCAGGAGCGAACGGTTTAGGTTCATTTACATAGGTGCTGGATGTAAAAATCCCTTGTTCAGAAGAGAAAATGAAACTTGTATCCGTTTCCAGCATCCAAACAGGTCGTAATCCTAATGAATCGACACTAAAAACCGCTTCGTTTCCGTGCCGAGAAATAATCCCCGCCGGTCCTTGGGCAAAGTGGCCCCAAGCTTCGCGCATATAAGTAAATAAATCCTGCAAATGGTCAGGATAAGCTTTCATTTCGTTCACGATCGGCGGAAAGATCAGCTCCATCGCTTCAAACAACCCATACCCGTGTTTCGAAACAAACGTATCAAGAACACGGTTTAAATCTTGAGAATCACTTCCTCCATCAACGAGGGGAACACCAATCATATCCGCTTCATCACGTAATTTTGCAATCGTATTAATTTCTCCGTTATGACCGATCACACTAAAAGGCTGGACGCGAAAGAAGTTTGACAACGTATTGGTAGAATAACGGTTATGTCCTAATGTCATCGTGGAGGCTACTAATGGACTATTTAAGTCAGAGTAATACTTTGGCAAAATGTCCCCTGCTCCCATCACTTTATATACGACATACGAATCACTTAATGAGGCTACATGGATAGCTGGGTTTTTTTCTGCTTGAATTGTAAAATCAAAAAGCACTGCATCTTGGTTAATTTTTTCTGCACCCGTTAAAAAGGCGACTTGCCAGAAGATAGGTTCATGTTTTCTACCTAAAGGGCCTAATGCTTCTGTTTTCGTTTGGTTGTCGCTCTCAAAAACGAGTGTCCAGTTCTGCTCTTGGGCAAGTTGCTTTATTTCTTCTTTTGTATTTTCTGTGTCAACAGACTGATCAAGAAAGAAGTGACCGACTACAAAGTCGTCGCGATTTAAAAATTCTATATCAGTCCCGGCTTCACTCAATTTTTCAGTCCAGAGGCGCCACGGTATATCCATGTGAATACCAACGCCATCCCCTTCCTCGTTAATAAAACCAGCGCGGTGGTTCATTTTTACGAGAGATTCAATGGTATCATCGATATTTTGCTTTGACGGTTTATTTTCTTTTTCTACAAAAGCGACGATGCCGCAGCTGTCGTGCTCTTGTTTCATAGCATGACGAAAACGGGCAATGTCTTGGTTTCGGTTAGGCATAGCATTGGTCATAATGACCGTCACCTCCTGAAAAAATAAGTAATGTGAGAAAAGTTGATAAAGCTGATAAAAAAAGATCGACCATCTACTTTGACAGAATTGTCAGATAATATCTAGGGTACCACGTGATGAATAAAAAATCAATTATTTATACATTCAGTTGGATGAAATAAGGGTGTGAATGGCCGTGGTATTAGCAAGTGAAATTGCTGTAATGTTATTTTGAAAGCGTTTACAGTGGCCTGTACAAAAAAAGAGGATGAGACAAACTCATCCTCAGTAGTAAGATCTTGAATAAATATACAAATTCTTAATACTACAATTTAGAAAAAGCGTAATCTACAGCTTCAAGAGTCTTCTCGATGTCTGCTTCCGTATGCTCCGTCGTTAGGAACCAGGCTTCATATTTAGAAGGAGCAAGGTTTATCCCTTGCTCAAGCATTAGTTTAAAGAAGCGGCCAAACATTTCACCATCACTGTTTTCTGCTTGATCGTAATTAGTCACACCTGCGACACCGAAGTACACGGTAAGCGCTCCTTTCAAACGATTGAGTGTGATTGGAACATTGTAGGTCGCAGCATGGTTACGAATGCCTTCTTCTAATTGAGCGCCTAATTCATCCAGATACTCGTATACACCAGGCTGTTTCAGTACTTCTAAACAAGCAATGCCAGCGCGTATAGATGCCGGGTTTCCAGCCATTGTTCCTGCTTGATAGGCAGGTCCGAGTGGGGCAACTTCTTCCATTATGTCTTGTCGTCCGCCATAAGCTCCAATTGGTAGTCCTCCACCGATGATTTTGCCTAGTGCGGTCATATCCGGTTCGACATTGGTATAGTTTTGCGCACCGCCGTACATAAAGCGGAAGGCAGTGATAACTTCATCATAAATGACGAGTGCACCTGCTTCGTGAGTGATCTCATTTACTTTTTCTAAAAAACCAGGGGCTGGTTCGACGATTCCAAAATTTCCAACGATCGGTTCAACAAGAACACCGGCTATTTCATCTCCCCATTTCGTGATTGCCTCTTTGAAGCTTTCAATATCATTAAAAGGAACGGTAATGACTTCTTTTGCAATGTTTTTTGTCACTCCTGCAGAATCGGGGCTGCCAAGTGTGGCAGGACCAGATCCAGCTGCGACAAGGACAAGGTCAGAATGTCCGTGATAACATCCCGCAAATTTGATGATTTTATCACGTCCTGTATAAGCACGAGCGACACGGATCGTTGTCATCACCGCTTCAGTTCCGGAGTTCACAAAACGGACTTTTTCCATGGAAGGAATTGCTTCTTGAAGCATTTTCGCAAATGTATTTTCATAAGCCGTGGGTGTTCCGTATAGGACACCATCTTCTGCTGCTTGTTTGATCGATTCGGTAATATGAGGGTGCGCGTGTCCTGTAATAATTGGACCGTATGCCGCTAAGTAATCAATATATTGGTTGCCGTCCACATCCCAGAAGTAAGCACCTTTTGCTTTTTCCATAAAAACAGGAGATCCACCGCCAACCGCTTTGAACGATCGTGAGGGACTATTTACGCCTCCCAAGATATGCTCTTGGGCAACTTGATTATGTTTTTCTGATTCAGTAAATTTCATATGTAAATTCCTCCTTAAAAGCTACATCACGTCCTTCATTGTAGCATGAATAATCAACACTACCACATCTCCCCGATTGCGATGGTAAAACTGGAAAACTTTCATCCCAGGTTCGAAGTCTACTACCTTGAATGGAACGGCACCTTTCGTTAAACTAGTAAAGTTGTAACGAGAGGAGGGATCTTAATGAACGTGATTGAGGTTAACGGATTAAGAAAAGAATTTAAATCTTATTCGAGCCGAAAAGGTCTGGGAGGCGCTTTTCGCGATTTACTTACGAGAAACTATACTGTTTTACGAGCAGTGGATGATATATCTCTTAATGTTAAACAAGGAGAAATGGTCGCTTACATCGGTGAGAATGGTGCTGGTAAATCTACGACGATTAAAATGCTTACTGGTATTTTGACACCGTCTGCAGGTGAAGTTCGTGTAAACGGCATGAATCCTCATAAAGAAAGAGAACAGTTTGTGCGGACGATTGGCGTCGTTTTTGGTCAACGCTCACAGCTATGGTGGGACATCGCTGTACAAGAATCGTTTCGTCTTTTGAAAAAAGTGTATCGCCTATCTGATGAGCATTACGATACTCATATGAAGGAAGTTATTGAAACGCTTGAAATTCAACCATTATTGGATAAACCCGTTCGAAAGCTATCATTAGGACAACGGATGCGTTGTGAACTCGCAGCAGCGCTCATTCATAACCCACCACTGCTTTTTTTAGATGAGCCTACAATTGGGCTGGATGTTCTTGTGAAGATGAAGATCCGCGAGTTCTTAAAAGAAATCAACCGTAAGTACAAAACGACGATCTTGCTTACAACTCACGATTTATCTGACATTGAAGCGTTGTGTGATCGTGTCGTTCTTTTAGATGAAGGAAAAATCATTTACGATGGCGCGCTTGATCAACTACAAAAGAATTGGGTCGAAGGAAAGCAAGTCCAATTTGAATTCCAAAAATCGATTCAAAAAGAATCATTGGAGGCCGTTACGGCTGATTTCCCGGTAAAATGGCGGGCTGGAGATAAAATGAAAGCTTGGAAAGCAACAGTTGAGGGAGACGATGAACTCGTTTCCAAAATGATGAGTGTCGTCATGAGTCATTACCCGATTTCTGATGTGAAACTGAATCAAGTGTCGACGGAAGAAATTATTCGGAACATTTACGAGGAAGGGATCCGCCATGGCTAGTAAACTTTCGATGTATGTAGAAATGGTACGGATCCGCTTTCTCATGATGCTCGCTTACCGCACCAACTACTATAGCGGCATCCTTATTTACAGTATTAATATCGGTGCTTATTATTTTCTTTGGCAGGCGATTTACGGCGGACAAGAGTCAATACAAGATTTAAGCATCGTACAAATGACGACTTACATTGCGATTGCATGGATGGCGAGGGCGTTTTATTTTAACAACATTGACCGCGAAATCTCTCAAGAAATTCAAGACGGGAAAGTCGCTGTGGAAATGATTAGACCTTACAATTACTTAGGCATGAAAACAATGCAAGGGTTAGGAGAGGGACTTTTTCGGTTGTTGTTTTTCTCAGTCCCTGGTATGGCGATCGTCTGGCTCGTATTTCCGATCAGTTTCTCTAATGATTTATCGATTTGGGGATTATTCTTCGTGTCACTTTTATTCAGCTTTATCGTTAACACCCAAATCAACTTAATTACAGGAATTCTTACGTTCTTTTTACTTTATAACACAGGCTTAATTCGAGCCAAGAGAGTGGTTATCGATTTGTTTTCAGGACTGTTGCTTCCCATTTCCTTTTACCCGTTATGGGCTCAGGATATCATGAGCTTCCTGCCGTTCCAGGCAATCAGCTACATTCCGTCGATGATCTTTACTGAAGGCTTTACTGGTGGTGAAGTGTACTCAGCAATTTTGCTTCAACTTATGTGGTCTGTCATTCTTTTTATTCCTATTCAATTACTTTGGATAGCTGCGAAACGGCAGCTCATCGTACAAGGAGGGTAACAAGCTGTGTTTTATGTATCGATATTCTTTCAGTACGCTTCTCAATATTTGAAAACACGGATGTCGTACCGGGCAGATCTTGTCGTTGAGTTGTTTTCAGATCTATTGTTTCAAGCGGTAAACTTAATTTTTATCCTTGTTGTATTCGGTCATACGACATTTTTAAGTGGCTGGAGTCGTGAAGAAATCATCTTTATTTACGGCTTTTTCCTTGTACCCTACGCAGTTTTCAGCTCGTTTTTTAACATATGGGATTTTAACGAGCGCTACATCGTAAAAGGGGAAATGGACCGCGTCTTGACCCGGCCTATCCACAGCTTGTTTCAAATCATTATCGAGCGGATGGAGCTCGAATCGATGTTTGGCGTGATTACCGGTGTAGCGATTATGTTTTATGCAGGATCTGAACTCGGGCTGACACTCAGCTGGTACGATCCGTTTATGTTTATCATGATGGTCATTGGCGGTTCCCTTATTTATGCCGGTATTTTTATTATCCTAGCAAGTATCAGCTTTTGGTCCGATTCGCGAACGGACATTATGCCGATGATGTACAACATCGGAAACTATGGACGTTATCCTGTAGATATTTACAACCAAGTGATCCGGTATATGCTCACATGGATTTTGCCGTTTGCATTTGTAGGTGTTTATCCGGCAGCGTTCTTTTTAGGTCGTGAAGAATGGTACGGCTATGCGTTTTTCACCCCAGTGATGGGGCTGATTTTTATTACAATGTCGGTGTTTTTCTGGAATGCAGGAGTGAAGCGTTACCGCGGCGCTGGTAACTGATAGTTAAAAACGGGTTCCTTGTCCTAAATTCGTCTCTTTTTTCATAAAGTGAAGAGAGGTGAATAAGGATGGGAACCCTTTTATTAATTTTTGTGACGATCATGTCAATAGTTGGGATTGTGATGAGCTTTCTATTGTTAGTGAAAAACCAACCCCACTATAGAAGAAGACTTTCACTTCGAAACTTTCTCGTATTACTACTCGTATATGCCACCGTCATTATCGGGTTTGGCTGTATTTACTTGAGTCTTCACTTTTTAGGGGTATCTGTTTTGTTAGAAGGTACAGGCCGAATGGATGGTCCTTTGGCTCATTTAATAGAAGATGTTATGTATTTTAGTGCAGTTACATTGCTCACGGTAGGCTACGGTGATATCATTCCCGAAGGTATCGGACGCTGGATTGCGATGGTACAGGCATTGATCGGCTATTTGCTGCCAGCTGCATTTGTCGTCACGAGCATCGTTTATAACGAAAGAAGTGCGGATCGTTTGTAGGTGAAGCTAATCTTGGTTATCCTTAAAGAAGATAGAAGAACAAAGGAGTGTTATGAATGACTGTAGAAGTTGGACAAAAAGCACCTGAATTTACTCTCAAAGCAAACGATGGAAAAGAAGTCAGCTTATCCGATTACAAAGGGAAAAATGTCGTTCTTTATTTTTACCCAAAGGATATGACGCCAGGCTGTACAACAGAAGCATGTGACTTTCGTGATCACCACGAAAACTTTGAAGAATTAGACGCGGTTATTTTAGGCGTCAGCCCTGATCCGGTGGAACGTCATGAAAAATTCATCGATAAGCATGGCTTGCCGTTTTTATTGCTTGCTGACGAAGACCATAAAGTAGCCGAGGATTACGGCGTGTGGCAGCTGAAGAAAAACTTCGGCAAAGAATACATGGGTATCGAACGCTCAACCTTTGTCATCGATAAAGAAGGCAATTTGGTGAAAGAATGGCGCAAAGTCCGTGTTAAAGGACATGTTGAAGAAGCGTTGGCGTTTTTGAAAGAGCAGCAGTAGTGGTTTTAGAAGAGGCGTCCGAATGGGCGTCTTTTTTTAGTAAGGTGTTGTTGGTGTCGTTATTTGTCGAATCGCTGATAAATGACTCATTTCCGCCGATATACCCGAACAAAACCGGATAATCCCCTCAATAACGCAAAAAACTTTGCCCGATCAAGAGCAAAGTCTAAGTTCTAAGTATACAAATTTTCTAATCCTCCATTTCATCTATATGTTCCTGTTGTTCAAGCCACTCTTCATTGATTTCGAACTCTTTTTCTTCTTCTATATACGTAATTACGTCATTAAGGTCTCCTGTTTCAAACACTTTTCCTTCCTCATCAAGTACATAATAGGTAGGGTATGAGTCGATAAAATGGTCGTAGATCCCGACTTCATCATTAAAGAAAACTTGATTGTTAATCCACTGATCTTCTTTTTGATATGGTTGAAAATGCTGCTGATTCGTCATTAATGAATCTTGAGAAAAGGAATCATCTAAAAACGTAAGAACTGATGCTTGTTTATAATCATTTTCTGTGCTCGTATGAGTACGGTATCTTTCGATTAGTAGCTCTTTATCGGGACTTTCGATGAATATTTCATCAGCAGTATAAATGGGGATAAAGCTTGCATCCATACTTACAGGAGTTGAACGGTCAGTTAGGATTTCTCTTTCGAACTCCTCTTTGACGTTAACCTCTACTTGGTCGCTCCAACTTTGAAAAAATCCATGTAAATGATAAGGAAATCCATCCATATTAACAGTAAGCTCTTCTCCGGTTTCATTAAAAATAAATTTGGTTTCCTTGTCAAGAAGAAGGCGGTAGATCTCTGCTTCATAGTTTTCCATATCGGATGAGGTCGGTTCTGTTTCCGGGTACTCAAAGTTATTTCCACTTATACTGTCTTCTACAAAAACGGTTAGCAGGCTTATCATTCCCCCATGAGCTATTAATGTTCCTTCAATGTGAGGTTCATCTTCATTGTTTGTATTACAACTCGTTAATAAAAAGATTGATAGAATGATCATCATTTTCTTCATTTTGGAAACTCCTTTTCTCACGGTCGGTAATCCCTATTAAAGCCAATATTAACACTATTTAAGTAATTTTTCTGGAATATGATACATTCTTTGGTAAACTTAAATGAGAAAGCCGTTAGATAGAGGTGAAGTCATTGAAGCAATTTTTACCGATCATTCTTATTGTCGTGATTATCGGAGGAGCGATGTTTGTATTCCAAGACCCATCTGATGAGGAATTCGATCCATTTTGGTCCCGAGAAGAAGCCATGCAGGGGAGCGCATGGGAGTTGACAGTCTTTGTAGAGGAAGGAAATGAATCGCCTGAAATCGGATTGAAATTAGATTACCAAGGTGATAACGAGGATCTAGAGGCAGTAGAATTTTTTTATTCGCACTATTCACCAATGGGAAGCCTGTTTTATCAAGACGTAACTTTGGAAGATTTTAATGGGGAAATAATTTATCAAGAAGAGTGCAATTTTTGTGAAACAGAGCATGAAGAAGGTGAGGACGAAGAATATTTCCCTAGGCCGAGCGGAGGAGACTTTCAAATTTCGTGGAAAGAAAATGGGCAAGTTCACCAAGACTACCACCATCTTGTTGTGCCAGAGTATGTTTTTGAGGATTTAAAAGAAGGTGAGCATTAGGAGCCTACTTATCTTACTCAATTTACCAAATCCACTCTAAACTTTTGAATCTATTTTGATTGGTGTTCGTAAAGTTAAGGGACTTTGTAAAATCTAGCACAGGAGGATGGACAAATTGAAAAAATACTTGAAGTGGTGTGCTACATTTCTGACCCTTCTTTTAATTGCAGGATGCAATAATGAAGAGCAGCCCGATGCCGGTGACAACGAAACTACGGTAAATGAATCTACTGAATGGTTAGAAGGTGGATGGAGTGGGGCGATTGAGGTACCGGGACAGCCGTTACACATTGAAGTAGCATTTGCAAGTGATGAGTCATTAACAGGGACGATCAGCATTCCTGTGCAAGGCTTGGAAAGTTACCCATTGTCTGACATACAGTTGGAGGGAGATGAGATTTCTTTCATCATGGCTCTTCCTAACGAGGACGTTATGTTTGACGGTGAGGTGATAGAGGACTCCATCAGCGGAACATTCACGCAGTCTGGCCAGAGCTTTCCCTTTGAATTAGGTCGAGGGGAGGAGAGTGATCAAAGTTCAAAAGAAGAAGAAGAGTTTTTAACGATTGAAATCGGTGAAGACACTTTGTACGGCTCTCTTGTTCTACCAGAAGAAGGTGATGGGTATCCCGTGGCGTTAATTATTCCCGGTTCAGGTCCTACAGATCGAAATGGAAATTCACCTAATCTCCCAGGTGAGAATAATAGTTTAAAGCTAATGGCAGAAGCACTGGCGGAAAACGGCATCGCGAGTCTGCGGTATGACAAGCGCGGTGCAGGGAAAAATGCTCAAGCAGTTACGAGTGAAGAAGATATGGATTTTGATCAGTTTGTTAAAGATGCCGAGCAATGGATTACAATACTTGAAGAAGATGATCGATTTACAAATATTGTCGTCGTGGGACATAGTCAAGGTTCACTTGAAGGAATGATTGCTAGCGCTGATACATCGGTAGACGCTTTTATTTCAGTAGCTGGAGCAGGCCGTCCTATTGACGAAGTCCTTTTAGAACAGTTAGAAAGTTTATCTAACGAATTGTATAGAGAAAGCCAAGCAATATTGGAAAGCTTGAAGCAGGGAGATACAGTGGAAGAGGTAAACGAACAACTGTTGAGTGTTTTCAGGCCTAGCGTTCAACCGTTTATGATTTCTTGGATGAACTATGATCCAGTGGAGCAGATTCAAAAATTGGATACTCCGGCCTTAATCATCAATGGAACACACGACATTCAAGTGCCCGAAGAAGATGCCGAAAAGCTTGCTGAAGCTAAAAGTGGATCAGAACTTCTTCTTATAGAAGGTATGAATCATGTCCTCAAAGATGCTCCTGCTGATGAGGAAGAGAATATGAAGACATATTCAGATCCTACACTTCCATTGGCAGATGGCCTGATGCCAGAAATTTTAACATTTTTAAAGGATAATCATTTGCTTGATGAATAGTAAAAATCACAGAAGCCCTGTAACATGATCTCCGATGTGAGACTTAGCGATAGCGTGGAAAATAAATGGACAGATTAAAAGAGATTATGTCGATGTCAGCTTCTATTTTTGAAGAAAAAGACTAAAGGTACATTTGAAAAGGAGTTGAACTTAACAGATGAAGGACCCCCGATTACCAAAGCTAGCCAGTGTTTTACTTGATCATTCGTTAAAACTCAAAAAAGGCGAACGAGTCCTCATTAAAGGGCATCACACAACTAAACCACTCATTGCCGAGCTTATTGATCAAACATATGAAAAGGGCGCTTATCCATACATCGAGCTATTAGATGATGAAATTGGCCGCCACTTAAGCATGGGATATCAAAAAGACCAGCTTGAAACACAAGCTGCTTGGGCTCTAAAAAAATACGAGGATGTCGATGCGGTCATCGCGATCATCGCTGAAGAAAACGATGCGGAAATGGCTGAAGTTCCTAGCGAAAAATTTCAGCTCCGCGGTGAAGTGTTCAAACCTGTTCAAGAGTTTTACATCAATAACCGACGTTGGGTACTTTTAAACTACCCAACCCCAGCCCTGGCGCAAAAAGCAGGAATGAGCACAAAGTCTTTTACTGACTTTTTACTTAAAGTTTGCACGGCTGACTATGAAAAGATGGAACGTGCATTCGAACCTCTCAAAAAGCTCATGGAAAATACTGATCGTGTGCGTATCATTGCACCCGGCACTGATCTGAGCTTTTCGATTAAAGACATTCCTGTTGTTCCGTGTGCTGGAGAAGCGAATATTCCGGATGGCGAGATCTACACCGCTCCAGTAAAAGACAGCGTCAACGGCACGATTTCGTTCAACACTCCGTGTCCATACCGAGGTGTCATGTACAAAAATGTCTCGCTTACATTTAAGGACGGGAAAATCATTGAAGCGGAAGCGGATCAAAAAGAAAAAATTGAGCGGATTTTTGATACTGATGAAGGAGCGCGTTATACGGGCGAATTTGCTCTCGGAGTAAACCCTTATATCCTTGATCCGATGGGGGACATTCTTTTTGATGAAAAAATCGGTGGAAGCCTTCACTTTACCCCAGGAGAAGCTTATGAAGACGCTGATAATGGAAATCGTTCTTCCGTTCACTGGGATATGGTGCTAATTCAACGAGCGGAATACGGTGGCGGCGAGATTTACTTTGATGATGTACTCATTAGAAAAGACGGCATCTTCGTACTTGAAGAACTAAACGGGCTTAATCCAGAAAAATTAAAATAAGCCCTTTAGGGCACCTGACCAGTCCAAAGCTCAGGCTGTGGCATAGTAATACAGTATAGGTGATCCCAATCCCTCTTCAATGTAAATATATTTTTAGCGAGGCTTAGTCCTCGCTCTTTTTTTTGTGCGGGAACGATAGCAGTCAAATCTCTTCGTTGGCTTGGCCATCTTGGCTCTCGTTGTCCTCCTTCTGAACACACATTTTGCCGATTAAAGTTTTACATAATTAATTTTACTTTTTTCAAACAGTTGCCCCTTCTCATCCGTTATCTAAGTGAGAAGGTAATAAAATAAAAAAGTGAGTGTAGCGAATGGAAATGAGTGAGGTATATGAAAAGTTAAAGCCAGACTTAATCAGGTTCGCCAAGTCCATAGCAAGACACGGCCAAGAAGCCGATGACCTGGTGCAAGAAGCCGTTTTGAAATCACTCAATGACGAGAACTTGTTAACATTACCCGAGTATAAACAACGAGCCTGGTTTTTTAGGGTCATGAAAAACCAAATGATCGATGAACGACGAAAAGAGAAAAAGCTAAGCCCGTGGGAGGATGATCTGGATTTTCATGTACCGGGTATGGTTTCCAACCATATTGAAATGGTCGAATTGTTATCTTCTCTCACGCCAGAATTAAGTGATATTGTCTTTAAACGCTACTGGCTTGGTTTAACAAGCCAGGAAATCGGTAAACAGCTATCGATTCCATCGGCGACCGTTCGTTATAAACTATGTACAGCTGTAAAACGTTTACGCGCAAAACTAGAAATGGAGGAGTAAAAAAATGAAAAAGCAACAAATTGGGAATGTTGGTCTGCTAGATTTGTCAAAGGCATCAGAAAAAAGCATTGCACATATTGAAAAAATTGAAAATGTAGGTTGCGTTTTGTATAAAAGGGAAAATGCCCATCTTCTTTCATTATTAAATATCGGAAACATTGGTAAAAGCATTGAATTAACAAAGGACTATATCTTTATTAACGATACGATCAAAATGGATAAACCTTATTTCGACTCCATCGAGACTCCTCTTTCTCTGCTAGTAAATGGAGCCGTTATTGTTGGTCAACAGGTGCAGGCTCAAGATATAAAAGGGAAACTGGCGGGTCTGATCGTTAATGGAAAAATTTACTCCCCTCCACATTTAATTGGTCTATTGAACGAAGCGTTGAAGGAAGGGTCGGGTTCAGTGGAAGCCTATACGGAGCAACCGCCAAGAATAACGAACGGGAAGTTAGTATTAACTAATTCCTTTCTTCAATCGATTACGAATGCTGAAAAAATAATTGTAAATGGTCTTCTCACGTTTGATAAATCTCTTTCAATGGAAGCTTTTGAAGAGAAAGTAGAGGGTTTGGAAGTTAAAGGTCTCGTTCGACTTTATGAACACCAAGAAGCTTATGTTTATAAAAAAATGGCTGTAACAAATACCACGATCGAAGTGATCCCGAACGATTTCGAGTTCGTCTCCAAGCCACTTACGTTATCGTCACGCTCGATTCGTCGCTTTAAAATGGGAAAGCTTTACACAAAAAAACCAATTTTTATTGATAGAAAGGTCACAAGGGATGCACTATCCAATGCCATTAAAGAAGTTCGATCTTCTTCTATTATCGTATGTCATGAAGAAGTGGAAGACATCGTTTATGAAACGTGTGATTCTCTTGAAACCGAAGTTCTTCCTTACGAACACGACTATGTGTTTATTGAAAACGATGAATCCTGGTCAAATGAGCAGTTTCAAGCTTATGATCATCCTATTTCAATCATCGTAAGTGGTCAATTGACCATCGAAGATAATGTAGATCCTGAAGTTTTAAAAAATAAAATTGAAGCATTGGACGTCTTTGGTAAAGTCCTTGTACCTACACCGAAAATCAAGGGATTCATTCAACCGCTGCTCAGAGTAAAAGAAGGTCAGATTGAGGAGGTTAGCAATCAAGAACAGGCACCTGCGATCGCTAACTTCGGTGAGCTGTCACTATAAGATGATAAACACGCATAATAAGGAGGGAGAAAACCTTATGTTTTATCATGATAAAGACCTTGTTCACAGCCGCATGAAGGAATTTGAAAAAGATGCTAAGAAGCACAAATATGCGAAGCAATTTAAAAAAGTACTAGAGAAAAAAAGGTTTAAATAAAATCAAAGGGGCTTTTCGTTCATTGCGAATAGCCCCTTTAATCATGAAATTTTGTTGCCTATAATCGGATTATGATAAGATGAAAAAAATTCAGCGTTAAGATTATGAAAGGAGCCAACACGATGCACGTTGTTACCTCTGCTAAAATCCGTCGTGATTTGCGCGCACAATTAACGAAACGATACCCAAACGTACATTTTTCTTTTTTTGAAAATATAAAAGGCACAGAACAAGAGCTTCCTTCTGCAGACATTTTGATTACATATGGAGAAGACCTAACGGACAACCACATAGGCCAAGCGAAAAACTTAAAGTGGATTATGGTCATTTCAGCGGGAATGGACCGCATGCCGTTTAAGGCCATAGCAAAAACAGACATTCTTGTAACGAATGCACGCGGGATTCACCAAACCCCTATGGCAGAATATACAATCGCGATGATGCTGCAGGTCGGCAGAAAAACCAAAACGTTAATCAAACAGGAACAAGAGTCTGTATGGAATCGTAAACTAACCATGACAGAACTAAAAGGAAAAACACTAGGTGTCCTTGGAGCTGGGGCAATTGGAACAGAGATCGCTCGTCTGTCAAAAGCCTTTGGTATGAAAACGATTGGCATGAATCGTAGCGGAAGAAAGGTAGAATTCTTTGATCACATTGATACTTTTGACAATATGGATTCCATACTAACAGAAGCTGATTTCCTTGTTTCCGTTCTTCCTCAAACCGCGGAAACGACAGAGCTTCTTAATTATCAATCGTTTGTAAAAATGAAAAGTGATGCCGTCTTTATCAATATCGGAAGAGGAACAGTCATTAACGAAAACGACCTTATCCAAGCTTTAAAATCAAGTGAAATTGCCCATGCTGTTCTTGATGTGTTTGAAGAAGAACCACTGCCATCTTCCCACCCACTTTGGGAAATGGATCAAGTTACAGTCACTCCACACATCTCTGGTATTTCACCTGGATATCAGCCAAGAGCACTAGAGATTTTTGAGGAGAACTTAAAGGTATTTTTAGAAGACGGCACGAATTATTATAATAAAATCGATCCGAAACGTGGGTATTAATCCAAACTCCAGAAAAGGAGAGACGACACATGAAATTAGTGGTATGCATCGTCCATAACCGCTACGCAGACCTACTCGAAAAAGGGTTGAAAGAATTAGACTACCGGATGACAGAGCTTGCAAGTAGCGGAGGATTTTTAAGAAAAGGGAATACTACGTTCCTTTTCGGCGTAAAAAATAATGAAGTGGATACTTTAAGAAATGACATGCAACGCATCTGTGTTGAAGCAGAAAAAAAGAAAGGTAAAGCCAAAGATGTAGATAGCCGCTATACTTCATTTGTCATTGATGCTAAGGAGAGTTTTCCGATTCTAGCTTCATTGGAAAACGGTAAAAAATAAGCGAGACAAAAAGTCCTGGGTCTATAGCATAACGCGCAAAGTGAATTCATTGACAACCTTTGTAAACATTAGCTATACTATTTGTAAATATTATAAAGTAAGAATGCTTTTCGGAAGAGGTGTTAAACATGGAAAACCATCGACTGCAAGAAGCCTTGCAATCTTTAAAAAGTACGAAAGTGCGTATGACACCTCAACGCCATGCTATTTTAGAGTTTCTTTTTGATGCAAAAACCCATCCAACAGCGGATGATATTTACAAAGCATTGGAAGGAAAATTTCCAAACATGAGCGTCGCAACTGTCTACAATAACCTTCGTGTTTTTAAAGAGGTCGGATTGGTAAGAGAATTGACTTATGGTGACTCTTCCAGCAGATTTGACAGTAATACAACTGACCATTACCACGTCATCTGCGAGGATTGCGGTAAGATTGTTGATTTCCACTATCCTGGATTAGATGAAGTAGAAACTTTAGCTGAACATGTAACAAACTTTAAAGTTAAAAACCACCGCATGGAAATTTACGGTACTTGCCCGGATTGCCAGAAGCATAAACATTAAAAGGTTGGTGGATTTCTTATTCGCCAACTTTTTATTTTTCTTTAGGAAATTATATATTGCTAATTTTGTGGGTACCTTTTTAAAATTGGAGTGACATCTAGCTCCAAGAACCATCGGCTCACGTCAAATAACCTAAAGGCACTTTTCGCATAGATTGTCGTTATTGATTTATAAAACGAAAGGGCGCGACTCCAGCGGGAAAAGCAAATAGCTGAAGACCCCGCAGGGTGGTTTCCCCGAAGGAGGCTGAAGCGTAGCCTGCGGCAAAGAAGACACCGTGAATCCAAACGAAGTGAAGGAAGAATGGATGTCGCACTTATGCCCTGGGGTGAAAGCGTCCGCCTGTAGCGCAATTCGAGCGAGGGTCTTATCTTATAAAAGCAATAATCTTTTAGGAAACTGCTTTAACAAAAGACCGCTGTGCGTTTTTTCTTATTTTTATAAGAAAATCCGTCTCTAAAGTAGAGACGGATTATTTTTTACTGCTTTTTTGATTGTAGCTTTCGTCAAACTCTTTGCCTTCAAGATCTTTGTCTAATGTTAAAGGTTCATCACAGTACATACACGCATCAACTCTGCCCAATACCTTTGTTTGCTTTTCGCAGTTTGGACAGACAACTTGGACTGTTTTGGTCGAAATCATCCCAATCCAAAAGTAGGTTACGGTACTTGCGATAATACAAAGAAAACCAAGCAACATAAAAAGGGTCATAAATAAGGGGCTTGTCTGGAAGAACAACCCTAAATACATCACAATAATCCCTGCAAACACAAGAACTAAAGCAAAAGTACGTATCTTATTTATTTTATTTGTAAATTTAGCTCCCATACTGATACCTCCTAAAGAATGAGTATAGCATACCATAATTCTATACGACTATAGGAAAGAAACATCGGAGGGGGAAACAAGGATCAAGATGTTCTATAAAGATAGAAGGTATTTCTACTTACTCGTCGAACTTCTTTTTAAAAGTAATTCTTCTTTTGTGAAAGTTTATATGGAAATTTAAAAGTTTTAATGCAAATATGGCTGCCGTCGTAAAAGTTTGGCGGTAAGTTTATGTGGGAGGCATATATATGGATGATTTTTTACGACAGCTGTACCAGGATCGTACAAGTGATTTACATACATTAGGTGTCATGATGATCGAATCAAAGGATAGTAAAGACGCGATAACAGATTATTTTGATGTTGTACTTCTAGTCATCGTTTCTGAAAATAAACCATTATGGGAGACGAAGCATTATACTTATGATGGATATAAAGTAGCAATGCACCTTGTTCACACTGAGCAATTAAACATTTGGCTTATTAATAGCAGCAACCGCCGTGTATTTGATTGGGTAATGAATGGGAAGGTTCTGTTTGATCGCAATGAATTTGTAAAAGAATTTCGTGAGCAAATGTTCGATTTCCCTATGGAGGAAAGGAAGCTAAGAATCGGTGTCGAATTTGCGAAACTGATTCGCCGATTTACGGATGGCAAGGCACTGTTTCACGAAGGACACTACCTTGATTCCTACAATCAAATTCTACATGCCCTTCATAACTTAGCTCGCCTGTCCGTCATTGAGCATGGTTTTTACCCCGAAGTGACAGTCTGGCAACAAGTGAAACAAATCGAACCTGAAATTCATAAACTTTATTCTGAGTTAGTGACAGGGGAAGAAAGCATTGAGAAGAAACTCGACCTTCTTCTAATTGCGAATGAATTTGAATTGACATCAAAAACTCGGCTAGGGAGTGCTCATCTTTTAGATCTGATGGCAAGTAAAGATGAACCGTGGTCAATAGAAGAGTTAAAAACGAGTATGGAAGTGAGTGAGTATTCTCTTGATCTGACCATTCTTTTGGAGTTTCTCGTTCAGAAAGGGTACGTTGACATTATTAGAATGAAAACAAGAGGTAATTCGATTTACCATCGTTATTATCAAGTGGGGGATTCACTTTCCTAGAAAAAAATCATAAAAGTTATTGACTTCATTTTTCACACGTGGTACATTTTATATCGTCGCATTGAGAGCGCGACTTCGAAATGTGCCACTGAAAAACTTTTTGAAAAAGTCATTGACTTTAAAAGCGCAAGGTGGTATATTATAAAAGTCGCTGCAAAACAGAGCGGCAAAAAATAACGAGTTTCATTGAAGAGTTAATATAATGTAGAAATTCGTTTTTGACCTTTGAAAACTAAACAAAAAGCCAAGCGAAACGTGGGATATCGAGAGATATTCCGTCAATGAATTATTTATGATGTCAGAGACATCGAACTTTCTACGGAGAGTTTGATCCTGGCTCAGGACGAACGCTGGCGGCGTGCCTAATACATGCAAGTCGAGCGCGGGAAGCAAGTGGATCCCTTCGGGGTGA
Organism: Alteribacter populi; assembly: GCF_002352765.1. Lineage (NCBI taxonomy): Bacteria > Bacillati > Bacillota > Bacilli > Caryophanales > Bacillaceae > Alteribacter > Alteribacter populi. Next base: position 4,059,668 of record NZ_KZ293963.1, read on the forward strand.
AACTTGTGGAACGAGCGGCGGACGGGTGAGTAACACGTGGGCAACCTGCCTCACAGACTGGGATAACTCCGGGAAACCGGGGCTAATACCGGATGATCAAAGGGATCGCATGATTCTTTTGTAAAAGTTGGGTTTTACCTAACACTGTGAGATGGGCCCGCGGCGCATTAGCTAGTTGGTGAGGTAGTGGCTCACCAAGGCGACGATGCGTAGCCGACCTGAGAGGGTGATCGGCCACACTGGGACTGAGACACGGCCCAGACTCCTACGGGAGGCAGCAGTAGGGAATCATCCGCAATGGGCGAAAGCCTGACGGTGCAACGCCGCGTGAGTGATGACGGTCTTCGGATTGTAAAGCTCTGTTGTTAGGGAAGAACAAGTGCCGTGCGAATAGAACGGCACCTTGACGGTACCTAACCAGAAAGCCCCGGCTAACTACGTGCCAGCAGCCGCGGTAATACGTAGGGGGCAAGCGTTGTCCGGAATTATTGGGCGTAAAGCGCGCGCAGGCGGTTCTTTAAGTCTGATGTGAAAGCCCACGGCTCAACCGTGGAGGGTCATTGGAAACTGGGGAACTTGAGTGTAGGAGAGGAAAGTGGAATTCCAAGTGTAGCGGTGAAATGCGTAGATATTTGGAGGAACACCAGTGGCGAAGGCGACTTTCTGGCCTACAACTGACGCTGAGGCGCGAAAGCGTGGGGAGCAAACAGGATTAGATACCCTGGTAGTCCACGCCGTAAACGATGAGTGCTAGGTGTTAGGGGTTTCGATACCCTTAGTGCCGAAGTTAACACATTAAGCACTCCGCCTGGGGAGTACGGCCGCAAGGCTGAAACTCAAAGGAATTGACGGGGGCCCGCACAAGCAGTGGAGCATGTGGTTTAATTCGAAGCAACGCGAAGAACCTTACCAGGTCTTGACATCCTCTGACACCCTTAGAGATAAGGCTTTCCCCTTCGGGGGACAGAGTGACAGGTGGTGCATGGTTGTCGTCAGCTCGTGTCGTGAGATGTTGGGTTAAGTCCCGCAACGAGCGCAACCCTTGATCTTAGTTGCCAGCATTAAGTTGGGCACTCTAAGGTGACTGCCGGTGACAAACCGGAGGAAGGTGGGGATGACGTCAAATCATCATGCCCCTTATGACCTGGGCTACACACGTGCTACAATGGATGGTACAAAGGGCAGCAAAGCCGCGAGGCCGAGCGAATCCCATAAAGCCATTCTCAGTTCGGATTGCAGGCTGCAACTCGCCTGCATGAAGCCGGAATTGCTAGTAATCGCGGATCAGCATGCCGCGGTGAATACGTTCCCGGGCCTTGTACACACCGCCCGTCACACCACGAGAGCTTGTAACACCCGAAGTCGGTGCGGTAACCTTTTGGAGCCAGCCGCCGAAGGTGGGACAGGTGATTGGGGTGAAGTCGTAACAAGGTATCCCTACCGGAAGGTGGGGATGGATCACCTCCTTTCTAAGGAGCTATTAAAGCTCAACGAGTTTTACAAAGGTTTTGCTTTGGTCTTTTTGTTTAGTTTTGAAAGGTTAATCCTTTCAAAACCTGTTCTTTGAAAACTAGATAACAGTAACGACATCAAATTTCTAATTTGAAATGAGATGTTCAAAAACGAGGACGATCAGGGCCGAGAAGATCGAGGAACGGCAGTGTCGAAGCCCGGAGCGTAGTACGCTACGTGAGGACTGGAGACACAAACGTGACGAAGAGATTCGACGGCAATGATACCCGGAGTTTTTGAACATCATATCGTAAACTCTTTGTGAGTTTCACCGGTTGTTTGATTATTTGAGAGAACAACCGAGTGTCTTAGAAAAAGACCAACGACATCGACGGTTAAGCTAATAAGAGCGCACGGTGGATGCCTTGGCACTAGGAGCCGAAGAAGGACGGGACGAACACCGATATGCTTCGGGGAGCTGTAAGTAAGCTTCGATCCGGAGATTTCCGAATGGGGGAACCCAGCACGCGTAATGGCGTGTTATTTATACCTGAATACATAGGGTATAAAAGGCAGACCCGGGGAACTGAAACATCTTAGTACCCGGAGGAAGAGAAAGCAAAAGCGATTTCCTGAGTAGCGGCGAGCGAAACGGAAACAGCCCAAACCAAGAGGCTTGCCTCTTGGGGTTGTAGGACACTCCATTGGAGTTACAAAGGAACGGAGTAGATGAAGCGACCTGGAAAGGTCCGCGAGACAAGGTAACAGCCCTGTAGTCGAAACTTCGTTCCCTCCGGAGTGGATCCTGAGTACGGCGGGACACGTGAAACCCCGTCGGAATCCGGGAGGACCATCTCCCAAGGCTAAATACTTCCTAGTGACCGATAGTGAACCAGTACCGTGAGGGAAAGGTGAAAAGCACCCCGGGAGGGGAGTGAAAGAGATCCTGAAACCGTGTGCTTACAAGTAGTTGGAGCCCGTTAAAGGGTGACAGCGTGCCTTTTGTAGAATGAACCGGCGAGTTACGATTACGTGCAAGGTTAAGTTGAAGAGACGGAGCCGCAGCGAAAGCGAGTCTGAACAGGGCGTATCAAGTACGTGGTCGTAGACCCGAAACCAGGTGATCTACCCATGTCCAGGGTGAAGTCCAGGTAACACTGGATGGAGGCCCGAACCCACGCAAGTTGAAAATTGCGGGGATGAGGTGTGGGTAGGGGTGAAATGCCAATCGAACTTGGAGATAGCTGGTTCTCCCCGAAATAGCTTTAGGGCTAGCCTCGAGGTGAGAGTGTTGGAGGTAGAGCACTGATTGGACTAGGGGTCCCTACAGGATTACCGAATTCAGTCAAACTCCGAATGCCAATTACTTTTTACTCGGGAGTCAGACTGCGAGTGCTAAGATCCGTAGTCGAGAGGGAAACAGCCCAGACCATCAGCTAAGGTCCCAAAGTATACGTTAAGTGGAAAAGGATGTGGAGTTGCTTAGACAACCAGGATGTTGGCTTAGAAGCAGCCATCATTGAAAGAGTGCGTAATAGCTCACTGGTCGAGTGACTCTGCGCCGAAAATGTACCGGGGCTAAACGTATCACCGAAGCTATGGATTGTCCTTCGGACAGTGGTAGGGGAGCGTTCCAAGTGCCGTGAAGTCAGACCGAGAGGACTGGTGGAGCGCTTGGAAGTGAGAATGCCGGTATGAGTAGCGAAAAGAGGGGTGAGAATCCCCTCCGTCGAAAGCCTAAGGTTTCCTGAGGAAGGCTCGTCCGCTCAGGGTAAGTCGGGACCTAAGCCGAGGCCGAAAGGCGTAGGCGATGGCAAACAGGTTGAAATTCCTGTACCACCTCCTCACCGTTTGAGCAACGGGGGGACGCAGGAAGGTAGGGTAAGCGCGCCACTGGATGTGCGCGTCCAAGCAGTAAGGCTGGCAAGTAGGCAAATCCGCTTGTCGTAAGGCTGAGCTGTGATGGCGAGGGAAATTATAGTACCGAAGTTCCTGATCCTACACTGCCTAGAAAAGCCTCTAGTGAGGTGAGAGGTGCCCGTACCGCAAACCGACACAGGTAGGCGGGAAGAGAATTCTAAGACGCGCGGGAGAACTCTCGTTAAGGAACTCGGCAAAATGACCCCGTAACTTCGGGAGAAGGGGTGCTCTTTCGGGTTTATAGCCCAGGAGAGCCGCAGTGAAAAGGCCCAAGCGACTGTTTATCAAAAACACAGGTCTCTGCCAAGCCGCAAGGCGATGTATAGGGGCTGACACCTGCCCGGTGCTGGAAGGTTAAGAGGAGGGGTTATCCCTTAGGGGAGAAGCTCTGAATTGAAGCCCCAGTAAACGGCGGCCGTAACTATAACGGTCCTAAGGTAGCGAAATTCCTTGTCGGGTAAGTTCCGACCCGCACGAAAGGTGCAACGACTTGGGCACTGTCTCAACGAGAGACCCGGTGAAATTATATTACCTGTGAAGATGCAGGTTACCCGCGACAGGACGGAAAGACCCCATGGAGCTTTACTGTAGCTTGATATTGGATTTTGGTACAGCTTGTACAGGATAGGTAGGAGCCTTGGAAACCGGAGCGCCAGCTTCGGTGGAGGCATCGGTGGGATACTACCCTGGCTGTACTGACATTCTAACCCAGGACCGTGATCCGGTTCGGGGACAGTGTCAGGTGGGCAGTTTGACTGGGGCGGTCGCCTCCTAAAAAGTAACGGAGGCGCCCAAAGGTTCCCTCAGAATGGTTGGAAATCATTCGCAGAGTGCAAAGGCATAAGGGAGCTTGACTGCGAGACATACAGGTCGAGCAGGGACGAAAGTCGGGCTTAGTGATCCGGCGGCACCGCATGGAAGGGCCGTCGCTCAACGGATAAAAGCTACCCTGGGGATAACAGGCTTATCTCCCCCAAGAGTCCACATCGACGGGGAGGTTTGGCACCTCGATGTCGGCTCATCGCATCCTGGGGCTGAAGTAGGTCCCAAGGGTTGGGCTGTTCGCCCATTAAAGCGGTACGCGAGCTGGGTTCAGAACGTCGTGAGACAGTTCGGTCCCTATCCGTCGTGGGCGTAGGAAATTTGAGAGGAGCTGTCCTTAGTACGAGAGGACCGGGATGGACACACCGCTGGTGTACCAGTTGTTCCGCCAGGAGCATGGCTGGGTAGCTACGTGTGGAAGGGATAAGTGCTGAAAGCATCTAAGCATGAAGCCCCCCTCAAGATGAGATTTCCCATTACGTTAAGTAAGTAAGATCCCTCAGAGACGATGAGGTTGATAGGTCTCGTGTGGAAGCGTGGTGACACGTGGAGCTGAGAGATACTAATCGATCGAGGGCTTATCCAAAAAACGATGTTGTTTGTCTTTAAGAAACTCACAAAGGTTTCAAGTTGAAGCTGTTATCTAGTTTTGAGAGAACAAGGTTTTCTCAAACTCAATACGTTGTCTAGTGACGATAGCGGAGAGGTCACACCCGTTCCCATGCCGAACACGGAAGTTAAGCTCTCCAGCGCCGATGGTAGTTGGGGGCTCTCCCCCTGTGAGAGTAGGACGTCGCTGGGCATCCCCTTTATAAGGGATATATGTTCAAATTGGTCAAGCATAGCGAAAAGATTCGTAGCAATCTGAAACCTTTAATTGTCAAGAAGCAAGAAGGTCGAGGAAGCAAGTGAGAGAAAGATGGAACGTACCCAAGTACGTGACTGATTGATCGAATGCAGTTGACGAAGAGATTCGTAGCTTATTGGCAATTAGAATTATTCCACAGTAGCTCAGTGGTAGAGCAATCGGCTGTTAACCGATCGGTCGTAGGTTCGAGTCCTACCTGTGGAGCCATATGGAGAGCTGTCCGAGAGGTCGAAGGAGCACGATTGGAAATCGTGTAGGCGGTGTAGAACCGTCTCGAGGGTTCGAATCCCTCGCTCTCCGCCAGAGCATGGCCCGTTGGTCAAGTGGTTAAGACACCGCCCTTTCACGGCGGTAACACGGGTTCGAATCCCGTACGGGTCACCATTACATACCATAGCAATTCTTTAAGATATACATACTCGATCGTTTGATCTTAGCAAGAAGAATGATCGAGGGAAGAGAAAGAAGACCGGAGCGTACCCAAGTACGTGAGGATCTGAAAGAACGCATCTGACGAAGAGATTCGCAGGTTAAAGCTCACTCGATTGTTTGAAAGAAGCAAGAAGGTCGAGGAAGAAAGTGAGAGAAGACCGGAGCGTACCCAAGTACGTGAGGATCTGAAAGAACGCATCTGACGAAGAGATTCGCAGCTTATTACAAACAATCTCTGGAGGATTAGCTCAGTTGGGAGAGCACCTGCCTTACAAGCAGGGGGTCGGCGGTTCGAGCCCGTCATCCTCCACCATTATTTCACTTTATATTATTAGCATCACATGCATGCTATGTAACGTCGCGGGATGGAGCAACGAGTAAACCATCGTTGTAAAAGCTGCGAGTTGCCTCGACGGATAACCATCGTTAGCAAAAGCTGGCAGAGGAAGAGGTAACAACATTGAATAGCATCGTCCATATGCTATATAACGTCGCGGGATGGAGCAGTCTGGTAGCTCGTCGGGCTCATAACCCGAAGGTCGGAGGTTCAAATCCTCCTCCCGCAACCAAATGGTCCCGTGGTGTAGCGGTTAACATGCCTGCCTGTCACGCAGGAGATCGCCGGTTCGATCCCGGTCGGGACCGCCATTATTATTAAATAGATTGGCTCGATAGCTCAGTCGGTAGAGCAGAGGACTGAAAATCCTCGTGTCGGCGGTTCGATTCCGTCTCGAGCCACCACTTTAATACGCTGGCCTAGCTCAATTGGTAGAGCAACTGACTTGTAATCAGTAGGTTGGGGGTTCAAGTCCTCTGGCCAGCACCATCGATAATCCTTGACGGATTATTCAATTTTTTGTAATATAATAACTGGTTCTTCTTTCTTTTGTGGAGGGGTAGCGAAGTGGCTAAACGCGGCGGACTGTAAATCCGCTCCCTCCGGGTTCGGCGGTTCGAATCCGTCCCCCTCCACCATTTTGTATTATTAATTAACAATGTCTCGTGTAGGGGCATAGTTTAATGGTAGAACAGAGGTCTCCAAAACCTCCGGTGTGGGTTCAACTCCTACTGCCCCTGCCATTAATTATTTTACAATGGCGGCTGTGGCGAAGCTGGTTAACGCACCGGATTGTGGTTCCGGCATGCATGGGTTCGAATCCCATCAGTCGCCCCATAAATGTTAAATGAACAAATTGGTTTTAGGGCTATAGCCAAGCGGTAAGGCATCGGATTTTGATTCCGTGATTCGCAGGTTCGAATCCTGCTAGCCCTGCCATTTCTGCGGGAGTAGTTCAGCGGTAGAACACCACCTTGCCAAGGTGGGGGTCGCGAGTTCGAATCTCGTCTTCCGCTCCATATTAAGGCGGCATAGCCAAGTGGTAAGGCATGGGTCTGCAAAACCCTGATTCCCCGGTTCGAATCCGGGTGCCGCCTCCATTAATATAATAAAATGTCTTCTGGATGTCATGCCGGGGTGGTGGAATTGGCAGACACACAGGACTTAAAATCCTGCGGTAAGTGATTACCGTGCCGGTTCAAGTCCGGCCCTCGGCACCAGACAAATTTCAATGCCTTTTTTATTTTATGCCGGTGTGGCGGAATAGGCAGACGCGCACGACTCAAAATCGTGTTCCTCACGGAGTGTCGGTTCGACCCCGACCACCGGTACCATACATAAAACTTAGTAATATCAAGGGATTCAGCGGGCAATGCTGAATCCTTTTTTGTTTGCATACGAGTTAAAAACTGTTTTTGATAACAAGTCTATTTTTACTTTATTGATTGATTAAGTGTATTATCAAAAATGCTATTAAAGATCTCATTGGATGCATTCCTTTTAGCGTCATCTAGAATGTGTCCGTAGATGTCTGCTGTGATACTAATCGTTGAGTGACCTAGCAATTCAGAAACCATTTTAAGCGAGACGCCATTAGACAATCCGAGAGTAGCATAAGTGTGCCTCAAGTCATGGAAGCGATATGTTTCAGCTCATTCAGCTCTAGGAACTTAGCAAATGTCTTGCTGAAATAATTCGGGCACTTTAATTCCCCATATTCATCACAGATGACTAGATTATGCTCTTTGTACTTGTCTCTATTTCTCATTATATCTTTCTTTTGGCTCTTCTTTATTTGCATGAGTATTTCAATCAAAGTGTCTGGAAGAGGTAGTGTACGGATACTATCCTCTGTCTTTGGAGACGTTAAGCCATACTTCTTCTTGATAAGTTGTTTATCAATAGTCACTGACTTGTTCTTGAAATCGACTTGATCCCAGGTCATTCCAAAGATTTCCCTACGCCTTAGTCCTAAAGAGAGACTTAATATGACTGGCAGCTCGAACTCAGTCCCTTTCACTGCATTGATTAGATCCACTAACTCTTCTTTGTCATACACCTCTGCTTGATACCTCCTAGGCTTTGGTAGTGTGACATCACTAGCGATATTCCTAGGGATTAATTGTTGTTTTACAGCATCTTTGAGAGCTCTGGATAACACACGATGAATATAGCGAATGCTTTTTTCGGAGAGACCGCCCTTACCATCAAGGCGGCCATCTTCCATTTTGCTTTTATAGAACTGTTGTATATGCACGGCTTTTAACTGCTGCAGTTGTAGGTTTCCTAGTTCAGCTTTGATGTGCTTGATATTTCTGTAGTAGCCTTCACTGGTTGTTTGCTTAAGACGATTTTCCACATGAAGCTTGTACCATTCGTCTAGGTAATTAGAGAGTGTCATCTTGACTTCTAATATATAAGTTCCCTTCCGATCGTGGTACTCAACTTCATTTAAGAAATCTTTTGCAGCCTTCTTAGTTGCATTCATGTAGAAACATCTGAATGGAAAGAAGATCAACTTGAGAGGTTGCGCGATAACAAAAGGAAGCTGTTGACTGAAGAGATTGAGAGAGGGAAGCCTGTCTTAAAGAAGTTTCTTGAGTATCATACATGAAACCATTATTGCTTATGTTCCATGACTTATCAGAATTACATCTAGGAAGCAAAAAAGCAGTTGACCGATACGGCAAACCTATTTTCTTCTGTAGCTTAGGTTATCTCGAGAAGTTCTTTTCAGTTTCAAAGTCGAAACTGTCAGAGCGAATTGCAATGTTGGCATTTTTAGGGCTGATTCGTAAAGTGCCAGATAATGAGATCCCTGGCTATTTATATGAAAAGGCCAATGAAATAGCTATAAAGAACAGAAAGTGCGATACGGTACAATTTTATTCTATTCCATCGTATTCAACCCTTAGAATCGGTTTAACGAGCTTTGAAGCAAAACGGTGGAAAAAACAAGGGCTTAAGTCAAAGGGAGTCTTTAGAAAACGATTAGAAATAAAATTTGGTAATTATGTTGCTGACAGAGCCTATCCGAAGCGGTCAAATGAAGCACTTAAAAATAGAAAAAAAAGGTTGCAGGCAATAGCCAACAACCATCAATAAAGCACTTAATTAGATTATAGAGAATAAAGAGCGCTCAGTCAAAGGGGCGCTCTAAAAAGTTATTTATACCTTTTCCTCTTATCAGCTTTTTTTATTTCATTGCTAGTCATTATAGGGCTTATTCTTTCACTAATTCTATCATGAATAAACTCTTCTTCAAATCCAAACTCTTTAAGTAAGTAATACTCTAGTATGTTTCGTAGGATATGGAAGGCGGTTATTAGCTCTTCACCTTTAAGAGCTTTATGTTCTTTGTTTGGATCATAGTGAGTGTAGTAATTTCTTGTATCAGCAACTATTTGAGGAAATTCCTTTAATTTGAAGTCGCCTGTATTAAAGAAGAACCTAAAGTCTGCTAGTAATAGGTCAGTCAGACGACATCTTAATGTAACAAATCTTCTACAACCCTCTAGTAAAAGCTTCTGATCTTTTTCGCGAAAGGCTTCTGGCCTTATTTCGAGTAATTGCTTTACTCTTTTCTTGTAGTCGCGAAGAGAGTAGGTAATTCTACGAGAGTGATAGGTTTCTAATGCTTGTACCATGTTCAAAAAATGCCGACTTACTGACAATTTATGATTGTATAAGCTGTCTATATATAATTCTATGATGGGTTCCATAATAGTTGATATTTCTTGCCACTTGGCAAAATCAGCTTGTCTAAGCTCGCTCAAGTTAAATAAAAAATCATGCTTTAACGTTTTTTTGTTGATCTTTTCTTTATCCATATTTTGTTTATGCGCATGAACAACTTCTAACGGTCGAACATGTTTCTTTTCACTTTCAAATTCATAATAAATCTCAGGCGACTCTACAATCATAGAATCAAAACCTAATGGATTACCCATAGTTATTTCGATTAACCTTTTCATTTGATGGGCTATTTCCATAAACCATTCTAATGTTTGAGCTGATTGAGCATGAATAACAAGGTATGGTGTTTGTTTTAAAATGATCTCCTCTTGCATGAATTCAAATGGAGAGCTGAAGGTTAAGTCATAAGCCAGAGTGTATTCATCACATGAGTAAATTTCGATAGGCTCGATAATCTTTAAACTTATAAGAGTTTCTCTGTCTTCTAATTCTGGTCTTACATAGTTTGAAGTATCACCCCATTGAATTATCCCCGGTATACCAATTGTCATTTTTGTAAACCTAATATCTTCTTCTTTTTCAAATTTAGTAGCATCAAACATAAATTTCGCTTGATATCCAAAAATTTCCTCAGAGCCAATCCTACTTTGGGTACTTATTCTTACACAATCGACAAGAGTAAGTTTGGCACCATTTGCTGTAGAGCCGGTAATGAAAGGGATGGTAAGAGGTAGTTCCAAATAACTCATTATAGGGCCACTATTTGGTATTCGAATATAAAGAACAATCGCCCCTTCATCCTTGTTTAAGTACAGGTCTCCGTAGTATTGTTGACCAGAATTATCTACTTCCCAAGTTCCAGTTGCGGATAAGTTTACATTCAAAAGGATCACCTCCTGTTTATGTACGAAATTATTATAGCAATGTTTTCTTTATTGTACCGGATATCGAGATAGAAAGAGTAATAGCAAGGACAAAATAGAAAGATCTTAATAGAATTGTCTAAGGCTTATCACCAAATATATTCTGAAAATTCTTGTCCAGAAATTCAGTCATTTTCGTAGCCTGGAAAGCCCAAGTCTTACCTTTAGAGTCAGGATAATAAACAAATCCTCCGTTTTTAACATCAAGTATTTTCCTAAATCTTTGAGGGTAGAGAATTTTTTCTTTTAGCCACTCATGTTTCTTATTTCTACGTTCTTCAAGATTTTTCATATTTCAATACACGCCTGACAATTCATTTTGTTTCATTTCTTCATATTCGACTTTTGATATGAGCACCATATCTTCTGGAATTGTGATTACTACTTCAGCTTTTAGTTTTTACTTAATTTATTTACTCCTCTACCTTTTCCTTGTTGACAGTATCCAAAAGATACTGTAAAGATGCTATCCCTCTTACTTGCTCTGTTAGTGCATAATCAATGTATTCCAATGATTTTAAAGCCATTTTCTTAGCCTTAGCAACGTTGTTTTTTTCAAGGTCTGACAATATTTCACGAACAATATCCAATGAGTAAACAACTCTTTGAACAGTCCGGATAATCAGCACCCTTCGAATATCAGATGGACTATATATACGAAATCTACTCTCTTTGTGCCGTTCAGGATTAATTAATCCTTCCTTTTCCCAATGTCGAATTGCTGATGCGGATACATTCGCTTCTCTTGCCACTTCTCCAATTGTAAAATAATTTTTGGTAAGGTAAGTGGGGATTTGCATTAACTCTTTTAAATCAAGTATTTCTACTGTTCTTTGTACAGTTTCCTTTTCCTTATAAAGGTCAACTTGGGCTTTATTAATTAGCCATAACGCCTTTACAATTTTCCCATTTTTGATAAGTGGCATTACTTTTTTTACCAAGTCCATACCAAAGCCAGGTAATAAAGAACGAATACATTTAAAATACGCCTCATGCTCGTTCGTATAAATACGGTATCCATTTTCTTCTCTCTCAACTGTAGGAACCAGTCCCCATGATTCATAATGCCTTAATGCGCTGGTGCTTATATTTAATTTTTTAGCAATCTCAATACCTTTCATAAAAATCCCCTTTACAAAACTTATAATTTAAACTTAAACCTGATGACGGGTTTTTATTATATAATAAACTATTTTCAATGAAAAAAAATAATAAACATTAGCATTTGCATTAATATTGTACTATAGAAATGTAAGGTTAAAATTAATTTAAAAGGAGCGAATATCTATGAAAAATCAACAAGTGAACCAAACAATCGTACCTTATTTTATGGTACTAAATGCCACACAATTTATTGAATTTACCGGGGAGGTTTTCCAATCGGAAGTAATAAGTATTAACAGGTTAGGAGATACAGAGGGTGTAGTTCATGCGGAAATGAAAATCGGTGAAAGTTCTATTTATTTTGCAGATACATCTTATGATGGGAATTGTGGTCCAGGAGTATGTGGAGATTTAAAGAATGATGGTTTAGTTCCTATACAAATGTACATTAATGTTGAAAGTGTTGTGGACACCTATGAGAAAGCAATTAAAGCAGGAGCAACATCACTTATGGAAGTCACGGAAGATGAAGAAGGTGGCTACATGGCAGGTTTTGTAGACCCATTTAGTAATTTATGGTGGATTCAATTAAAAAAAGTAAATTAGGAGAAGGTCTTAATAAGATATGGAATGGAGCTGGAGTAAGCCAGTTCCATTTTTTTAAATGAACGGTTAGTTGAAAAAACTTTAAAATAAATACTTGACTCTCCCCTATAAGGGAGGCATTAAAATCAATTTGTAAGCTAATAAAATAAAAGGAGGAAATCAAAATGAACTTAGATATTAGAGATGTTAGAAAAGAGGATATAGAACCTATTAAAGCAATTATTGCAGATACTTGGAGCGCAAAGGATTTTATAGAGGATGAGAGCATAATAAATGCAGCTGTTACAATGATGTTCATAAGTCCAGTATTAAACAAAAGCACTTTTGGAAGAGTAGCTACATTAGACGGAGAAGTCATTGGTGTAATTTTTGGTTCAAGAGTTGGTGAAACAGCATCTTATAGATTGCTACAAGAAGATTATACAAGTGAATTGCTACAACTCTTAAATCTAAATGACAAAGGACGAAAAGTATTTGTTGAACTCACATCCGCGACTAATGAGGCATACAGCCAGTTAATTAGAGGAAAAGAAAATGAGTTTCAGGGTTGCTTAGAATTCTTTGCTGTTTCTGAAGAAGCTAGAGGAAAAAAGATAGGGAAAAAATTATTTAATGAACTCATCTCTTACTTAAGAGAAACAAAAGCAAATAAAATTTATGTGTATACTGACACAATGAGTAACTATGGGTTCTATGACCATAATAGGTTTGTCCGTCTTGATGAAGAAGTAACTGTATTTAATCTACCTAACGGCAAACTCGAAAATACAAATTTTATTTATGAATATAAACTTTAAGTTAAAGGACATTCCACCTCATTTATGGGGTGGATTTTAGACTTACTTGAAATTGGGAGAAATGATTATATTGATTAAAAACATCCGTAACTAAATAAAACATATAAACTTTATTACACATCAAACTGTTTTTTTTCAAATATTCTATTACTAATTGAAATGTTTCAACTTCAGTATCTTTCGTACAATTAACAGTTAAATATTCTCCCTTTGGTAATTCAGATACATTAGAGGTATCTTTAAGAAATTTATAATCATCTGATGTTATTAGACGAAATACATCACTGATCTCCCAGTTATCATAATGACATGAATAAATTAATCCATACTGAAACGTATTGATTGTAAATTCGCCTAATTTTTCATCTAATTTATCAAATGATTTTATTTCATTAAGTTCTCCACCTTGTGTAGGTGAACTTAAAAAATACCTTTCTTCAAATGTCTGAATATTAAAGCCTTTATTCATAAGTTCATCTTCTGATGAATGAATAGTTGTCTTTAATATTTCTATTTGTTTATTAAACTGCTCTAATTTTTTTATTTCGTTATGAATTTCTTCATTTTTCTGTTCTAAGTAAAGTTTAAGATAATTGGTATCAGCTTTAGCAAATAATGCTTTAATTTCATTAATACTAACATTCCTGTGCCTACAAATTTTTATAATATCCAGATAAATGAATTGATTAATTGTATAATACCGATAACCGTTATCGGGGTTAATGTAGGCAGGTATTAGCAAGCCAATATTATGGTAATAGCGTAAGGCTTTTATCGTAATATTCTTTAATTTAGAAACTTCCCCAATTGAAAAGTATTTCTTATTAACCATAAATTCCTCCTATAAGTTTTGGGCGTGAAAGTCATTCTATTTCAATTATACCTTCCTAATTAATCATAAGTTATGCTTTTATTCAAATAACGGGTTTAATAATTGTATTTCACCCAGTTTTTATAAAAAAAGGAGTGTTTAATGTGAAAGAAAAAGTAATTATCATTGGGGCTGGTGTTGGTGGTCTTGCTACGGCTTTATTTTTAAAAAAGGCTGGAATAGAAAGTATCGTATTTGAAGGTGCTTCAGTTGAAAGAGAGAGCGGGGCAGGATTTGTACTCACACCAAATGGCCTGAATGTTCTTGAGACACTAGGTATAACTCAAATTGCAGATCATAGTTTTCCTTTGGAGTCTGAGACAACATATACTAGTAACTATAAAGAACTGTCCAGTACTACTTTTGCGGGAAATGATTTCTTTAGTAAAACCTTTATAACGATTAGTAGACATAACTTAATAAAATTTCTTTTAGAAAAAGCTGAGGAATATAATATACTAGTACACTATAATAAAAGACTTGTTAATTTGGAACAAAACTCTGATAGTATTACAGCTATTTTCTCTGATGATTCTAGAGTAAAGGGAGAAATCTTAGTCGGGGCAGATGGCATTCATTCAAGAACAAGAGAGATAGTATTTCCTCAAATTAAACCTATTTATACTGGTTACTATGGGATTCATGGGCTGGTATCTTCTTCTAATGTGAAGCAAACGATTAATACTAATGCCAGTGTTTATATAGATTTTGATAATTATATAGGTACTTTTGTAAGTAAATGTTCACCAACTTCAAAAACAGATATATTATGGCAATTTGGTGGTAAAGAAGAAAGAAAGATTCCTGCAACAGAATTAGAGTTGGCTGACAATCAATTTATCAAGGATTGGTTATCAGAAAAAATTAGTGGGTGGGATAATCCATTTATTGAACTTCTAAACAATACAGAAAATATTACGTCTAGAAATATCTTTGAATTGGAAGAACTACCGCATTGGTATCATGGGCGAGTCACTTTTGTTGGTGATGCCCTTCATGCCACCAACCCGATGCTAGGAATTGGTGCATCATGGGCTTTAGAAGATGGGATGTATTTAGCAAAAATGTTAAAGGAGCATGGATATAGAGACGCCTTTTATTATTTTGAGAGTGACCGTAAGCCACTAATTGAACCTGCAAGAAAGGCAGCCACTAAAGCACTTGATAAAATATTTGAACTAAGAAAAATGACGACAACAATTTATGATAATCGTATTGATTGGTAAAAGATAAAAGTAATAAGTAGACGAAGAGTATGTACATTCCTATACATACTCTTTTTGTTGTTATCAGTTGACTAAGCGAGATTAATTTTGGAGGTTTAAAACCGGTAATATATATTTTGTTATTGATTTAGATTCTTTTGTCCTTTTCACATTGAGAAAGCAGATTATGGGTGAGCGGGAAGGGAGTGATTTTCGGCCTGACAACCGTATTGGATAGTGTCATCCCGCGTCCCTCCACTTCCGAACATCTTCTGCTCCTCTTCAGTGAAAGTGGTGTTTAAGCTTGGAAAACTTAGATTAATAGAAACGGGAAGGGGAACAAATGGAGGGAGTTTAAAGGGACTATTGACCTTCTTTAGGGGATTTTTTATTAAACGAACGGCTGATGTTGAATAAGAAAGGTGAAAAACAACAAAGTCATTTGCTGCGAAGTATAAGGATACTATTCAATAGAAAATGATATTCCACAATTAGCGCGATTGCGGAAGACCAAAGCCTAATTCCTCGAGAGAATTAAGCTTTTTCATTTAAAAATCTTTGCTGTTTTTCTATTGGTAAACGCGTTGCAGTAAAATTCGTGGCAACTGCTGGTAAAAAACTTGGCAGAGATGGTACATACTTGTGGCTGTAATCAGGTCACGTAAAAGTACACAGTTTTTTAATATTATTTAGTAGTGAAGTGTGTACTAATTTTTAAATTAAACAAAAAAGTGGATATTATGTATAATTACACTAAACAAAAAACAAAGCATATCGTATGATTCGATATCAAGGTGGTTCTCAGCGATGAGAGCCGCTTTTTTGATTTTTTTTAGACGATGAAAGATAACCAAAATCCATCTCTCTCTCGGAAACGTCGCTTCATAATATAGATCTTCTTACCTACAAAAATAGGGAATCGTTTTTTAATCCAAAAGAATCCGACTCATTTCGTCATCAAACTGAACTTCCTTAACACTACAATTGGAAACCTCAATATCCAAAACCCCAACTCAATGAATAGCTTTTAATACTTTTTATCTATTTCCTACTTCATTTTTCATAGAAAACCCTCATCATTTCTTCGTAGTCTAGTCCTATAGACTAAGTGAATAACCCAATTGTATCAATGTCTATACCAGATTATAATTCAACTAATTACAACTAGAACTTACATGTCTGATGGTATGAAATCGATAAAACTACCTTTCTACTGAAAGTTTCAAGGGGGTGACTTTGCAAGTGTTGTTAGGCGGGCTATTACTATAACGAGAGAGAAGAGGGGAATGCAACTTGAATAAATGGTATCTAAAAAGTTTATTGTTATCCGTGATTGCAGTTTTATTGTTAATTGATCCTTTTCTGCAGGCAAGTGCGGTCCAAGCTGAAGGAGAAAATCATGAGTTTAATGCTGGGGAAAGACAGGTCATAGAAGGGGAAGTTGGGGAAGACACCCAAGTTATAACACTGATAACAGGTGACGTTGTAACGATTAACAATATGAGGGATGGAAAAAGTACAGTAGATTTAGAGTCGGCAGAAGAAAATGGGGATGGTTTTCGAATCATTACACTTGATGATGATACGTTTGTATTTCCAAATGAAGCAATGCCATATTTAACAGCTGGGAAGCTTGATATGGAGTTGTTCAACCTCTCAAAATTAGTTGAATATGAGTTCGATGATCACAATGTTGAATCTGTTCCTATTATCTTAGAGTATGAAGAAATAAAAGCAAATACCTTCACTACACCATCTCTACCAAAAGGCGCAGAGAAGAAGCGTGATTTGAAAAGTATTAATGGAGCTGCTGTTGAAGCAGAGAAGAAACAAGTAAAATCATTCTGGGAGGATGTTACCCAGGAAGAAATGAATAATAGATCAGTTGATTCTGTTTCATTTAATAAAGGGATTGAAAAAATCTGGCTGGATTCTCGCGTAGAAGTACAGATCGATGAAAGTGTTTCACAAGTAAATGCGCCTAATGCCTGGGATGCGGGTTACACAGGCGAGGGGGTTACAGTTGCGGTATTAGATACGGGAATTGATCCCGATCACCCGGATATTAAGAACCAGTTGGATGAGGCAGTGAGCTTCGTACCGGAAGAAGTAGTAGATGATAAGAATGGTCATGGAACTCACGTAGCATCAACAGTATTAGGCTCGGGTGATGCTTCTGAAGGACAATATAAAGGGGTTGCTCCGGATGCGCGCTTAATAGTTGGCAAGGTGTTAGGCGATGGGGGGACCGGATTAACTTCCTGGATTATTGAAGGTATGGAATGGGCTGCGGAAAACGCTGAGGTTGTGAATATGAGTCTTGGAGGAGATCCTACTGACGGAACAGACCCTATGTCTGTCGCAGTAAACAGCCTTACTGAGGAAACAGGAACCCTTTTTGTTATCGCTGCTGGAAATAGTGGAGGTCTGGAAACAGTAGGATCACCTGGTGCAGCCGATGAAGCACTAACCGTGGCAGCTATTGATCGAAATGACAGAATTGCCGGATTCTCTTCAAGAGGACTTCGATATGGAGATAAAGCAATCAAACCGGACATTGCTGCTCCTGGGGTAGGCATTGTAGCAGCTCGGTCTGATTTTGCATCAGGGTCGGGTTTCTATACGGGAAAAAGCGGAACATCGATGGCAACTCCTCATGTAGCAGGTGCAGCAGCCATTCTTGCCCAAAAGCATCCGGAATGGAGTGGTACAGAAATTAAACACGCACTCATGAGTTCAGCAAAGGGCATCGAAGACCACAAGCCATTTGAAGTGGGGGCAGGGGCACTTGATCTTGAAGCCGCTTTAAATGATGTTCGAGCAACGGGTTCTTTGTCCTTTGGATTTTTCCAATGGCCACATGATGAGGCTGAAAGTGTAGAGAGAGTGGTTATGTATTACAACGATAGTGATGAAGACATCACACTTCACTTAGAAGCAACATTTACCAAAGAAGATGGCACGAGTGCAGCAGAAGGTACATTAACCGTTTCTGAAAGTGATGTTACAATACCGGCAAATAGTAAAGAAGAAGTCAGTGTTACTGTGGATCCGAAACTAGCCGATTTAGGAGCTACGTATCAAGGAAGTTTAGTGGCCTCTCACGATGGGCATGTTGTTGCACGTTCGGTATTAGCGATGACAAAAGAAGAAGAGAAATATCCACTTACGATTAAAGCAATCGACAGAGATGGTTCCCAAGCTTTAGCCTATGTTGGTATCGTAAATGAGGGTCGTCAAACAAGCATGACCGCAGTTGATGGAGAGGTCGAACTTCGGCTGACACCAGGAACGTATTCTGTTATGTCACTAATGGATGTTGATGTAGGTACACCTGATGAAGGAGTAGCATTAGTAGGAGATCCGGAAGTGCTACTAGATGGTCCAAAAACAGTCGAGCTTGATGCAAGAGAGGTAAATGAAATTTCAGCAAATGTTCCAAAGAAAACAGAAGCTAATTACAGGAGAGTAGAATATTACCGATCCCTTGGAGATCAAGAGATAAATGACATTTGGATGTTACCTGTATGGACTGAAAGAATGTATGCCGCGCCAACAAAAGCAGTCGAGCATGGAGAGTTTGAAATGCTAACGCGCTGGCGGTTGATAAAGCCGTACCTCACAATTAAAGCAAGAGGGACTGATCTAAACCTCCTTCCAATGGGTGGAAGTACGCTAATAGAAGGAAAATATAATTTATCTGCTGTCTATGCAGGGAAAGGCAAAGAGGAGGACTATAAAGCTTTAAATGTCGAAGAAAATGCGGTTATTGTTGATCGAAACGAGGAAATAAGTGGAAGAGAACAAGCCCAGGTAGCTTTGGATGCTGGAGCTAATTTGTTAATCATTGTTAACGATAAAGATCAAAAGTTCAACGAATATGTTGGTAATGATACAGATATTCCGTTAGCTGTAGCTGGGATTTCAAAAAGTCAAGGTGAAGAACTGATTAGTGCTACCGATAAAGGTAGATTGATGCTTAATATAGAGATGTCACCTGACACGCCCTATGTGTATGACTTGGTAGACGTCCACACCAATCATATACCCGATAATTTAGCTTATGCACCAAAACCGAAGGAATTGGTGAAAATTGATAGCCGATATAAATCTGATCGCGAAGCACCAGGTGCGGAGTTTAGGTATGACATGAGACCTCATACATTTCGTGCTATGGGCTTCCCACAACGACTTTCCCTACCTGCTGAAAGGGAGGAGTGGGTATCAGCACCTCAAGATACAACGTGGTATCAAAAAGCAGAAGTTCTTGATAATAGATGGGAAATAAGACCACCAGCCGTGTCGTATGAGCCTGGTCAACGATTGCAGCAAGACTGGTTTAGTCCTATTGTCCGTCCGCGTTTCGGAGAGGGCTTTTGGACACCTCATCGACAAAATAATTCCGCTTCGATCAATGTCCCTTCTTGGGCTGACTCAGGTGTTGGTCACACCGGTAGTAATCTAGGTGATAACAGTAGCCAACAACAAAAACTTCAGCTATGGCAGGGAGACACGTTGTTAAGCGAATCCAATACCCAGGCGATCTATGCATCCGACATTCTTGCAGAGGAGCGTACCGAATATCGCATTGTCAATGAAGCAACTCGTGATGAAGAGCGATGGAATACATCGGTCCGAACGCATACAGAGTGGACGTTCGAAACCGAAAAACCAGAAGATTGGCAAGCCTATTTCCCATTATTGTCACTCGATTATAATGTGGATACAAATATGAATGGTGAAGCAGTAGCAGGGCGCTCTACAAATCTAGAATTATCCGTAGCGACGATTGATGGTGTGGACGGATATGGAGAAATTGAGGGAGCAACATTGAAAGCTTCGTTTGATGAAGGAAAAACATGGAAAGAGGTAAAGCTTGAGCGTGAAGGTGATTCGTTCATCACAACCATTACTTCTCCTAGAGATGCGTCATCTGTTTCAATAAAAGCAACAGGTTGGGATACTAAAGGAAACCATATTTCACAAGAAATCATTAAAGCTTACCTTTTAAGGTAAGCGGTCCGTATAAAAGACCATGTCAGGGTAAATCGAGGAACTAGTGTAGTAGCACTAGTTCCTTTCTTAAGAGTTAAGAAGTTAAAATAGGACCTTAACGCCGCTCGTCTCAAGGGAAAAAAGTATCCTTGAAACTTTAGAACATGCGGCGGAAACTTACGGTGTTTTTACGACCGTTAGGCGGTTTTTCTTATACTTATGGTTAAACAAAATTATTAATTGTACGGTACTTATCTACAAGTGCCTGAGCTAGTTCGTTTGCTTTGTCTCGTTCTTTATTTTCCATATAGTAATCAAAAAGTACAATTTGATAATGTTCTGAGGGAAGGGAATTTCCATTTTCCTTAAAATAAGGGTATGCTTTCGTTTCAATGTATTGGTAGTACAAATCCTTCTTTTCTTGGATTTTATACATATGTAAGGTAAAAAGATGGATAAACGTTTCAGATGATATTTTATTCGCTAAAGAAAGACCCTCCTCTGCTAGGCTTAAAAGTCTAGCTTTTGATGTTTTCCCATCACTGGTTAATGCATTCACAAATCCTTCTAAGGAGCCTAAATAAAAAGGACTTTCAGGGTCTTTCTTTTTCATGGACTTATAGTAGAGGTCACTTGCTTTCTTAAAGTTTCCTAGACGAACTTGTTGATAGGCATAGTTGTGCAGGGTTAGTGCCTGCTGATGGATCAATCCTAAACTATCGGTCATTTCTATTAACCTTTCGTATTCGGTATGGACCGGGTTACCTTCTTGTTCAATTTGAATCAGCATGAGCATCTCAGTCTCAATCATACGAACGAAACAACGATGCTTAGTAAAGAACTGGAGAGCAAGATTAGCATAATAATACGCTAAAACCCGTGAGTTAATAGAATGATAGGCAAGAGCGAAATCATAGTAATACTCATGGTTATTATACTCATCGATAGATACGTTACGTAAGTAGGAAATGGCTTCATCATAATCAAATTTGTATTTCATACTATAAATACTTTTTATATGCCAAAGCATGTTCTGCTCTTTAGGAGAATGGTTCGTACTTGAATCCATTTCATCAATAAGTGGTTTCACAAGATGATGTTTATTATTTAGTAAATAGTACCTCGCAAGTAGCAGCGTATATGAATGGTAAAAGTCAGGAGTGTGAAGGATTTTAATATCTTCTATTTGTACTCTAACCTCTTTAGCCTTATCCTTATAGTGCATAATGATGGCATCTTCCCACTTTTTTAGTAAACTTGTTAAGCTTAGATAATTTTTTATTTCTTTTTGCATATCAATCCCCAACCGTTTGGCAAGTAAGTCAATGATGTCACCGGATACTTCTGTTAATCCTCGTTCAATCTTACTGACATGAGTGTTTGAACAAATGCCTAGACCAATGTCACTCTGTTTTAATTGCTGCTGTTCCCTGTAAAATTTTATGATTTTTCCTTCTAACATGATGTATCCAACCTTTCAAAAAGTTAATGAATAGAGCACGATGCAACGATGAAAAATCAATAAAAGCTATTCTATTATTATATGTGTTCCTTCTTTCGTTTAATAGATTTAAAATGCAACGGAAACTTAGGGAATGGGACGGAGTACTGCACGAAAGGCGAGAGCAACCGTTATCAGGTAGAGGTTCCAACCATTTTATGAATCTCGGCGTCAATAGCCAAAACTTTCATCACTATGGTATAATGGGAACGTACATTCTCTATATGCGCGTTTTTTTACTGCATTCTCATTTAACAATGGAGGTATTTATGCCGGTCATTTTAGCAGAGAAGCCAAGTCAAGCAAAAGCCTATGCTGAAGCTTTTTCAAAGGTGAAACGAGAAGATGGGTATTTTTATATTCCGGCATGTTCGACCTTTCCAATGGGTGCTCATTTAACATGGGGGATTGGTCATTTAGTCGAGTTGAAAAATCCGAATGAATACAAGGTAGAATGGAAGAGGTGGTCTCTTTCAAAGTTACCGATTATCCCGGAAACTTTTGAGTTTAAGCCGTCTGCAAAAACGAGAAAGCAATTTAACATAGTGAAGAGGCTTCTAAAAGAAACGGACGAAATTATCGTAGCGACTGATTGTGATCGTGAAGGGGAAAATATCGCGAGAAGTATTATTCGATTATCGGGAGCTTCCCGTAAGCCAACGAAACGGTTATGGATCAATAGTCTTGAAGTTAATGAAGTAAGAAAAGGGTTTCAAAATTTAAAGGACGGGACTCATTATTTACCGCTTTATCAGGAAGCGCAAGCGAGGCAGGTTAGTGATTGGCTTGTTGGGATCAACACGAGTCGGCTTTATACGCTCCTTCTTCAAAAAAAAGGCATACAAGATGTGTTTAGTGTGGGGCGGGTTCAAACTCCGACACTGAAATTAATTTATGACCGTGAGAAAGAAATTGAAGATTTTAAGCCTGAGCCTTTCTTTGAAATTGAAGGACATTTTCATACGGAGAAGGGTTCTTATAAAGGAAAGGTGAAGAAACGTTATAAAACGAAAGAAGAGGTCGACAAGATTTTACAAGAACACCACATTTCTTCTGAAGTAAAAGGGGTCATTGAGGAAGTTAAAAAAGAAATGAAACGGCAAAAGCCGCCAAAGCTACATTCTCTTTCAAGTTTACAATCTCTTCTCAACAAAAAGTATAAGTACAGCCCTTCCAAGGTTTTAAAAACCGTTCAATCCCTTTACGATCAACCTCTAAAGCTTGTTAGCTACCCGCGTACAGATACGCAGCATATTACTGAAAACGAATTTAACTACCTTAAGTCTAACTTGTCTGCTTATCAGAATATAGCTGGGACTTCATTTGCTCCCTCTTCAACAAAACCAAACAAACGCTATGTAGATGGAAGTAAAGTGCAGGAACACTATGCGATCATTCCGACGAAAAAGCTGCCGGATCAAAAAACGCTTGCAAGCTTGAATCGAGATCAGCGGAACGTTTATTTTGAAATATTAAACAGTATGCTTGCGATGTTTCATCATGATTACGTATATGAGGAAACGACGATCATAACCGATGTGAAGTCTCTTGAATTTTTTAGTAAGGGTAAAGTCGAGAAGGATCAGGGGTGGAAAGCTCTATTTCAAAAATCATCAGCTGATCAGAAGAAAGATAAGGAACCACTGCTTCCTCCTGTGGCGAAAGGAATGGCAGCCAGGGCTGAAATTGCGACCAAGGAAGGAGCGACTAAACCTCTTAAACCTTATACAGAAGGTCAGCTCATTAATATGATGAAAACGTGTGGACAGGCGATTGAAGATGATGAGGAAGCCAAATCCACATTAAAGGATGTCGAAGGATTAGGAACGGAAGCGACAAGGAGCAGTATTATCGAGACGCTTATTAAACAAGAGTATATTTACGTGAAGAAGAATGTTGTGACTGTCTCTGAAAAAGGAAAGCTCTTGTGTCAGGCAGTAGATGGGACTTTACTGTCCAAGCCTACGATGACGGCAAAGTGGGAGATGTATTTAAAGAAAATCGGTGAAGGGAAGGCACAGTCAAAAGCCTTTATTGATAATACCATCGCTTTTACTCATAAAATCGTTCAAGAGGCTGGAGGAAGCGTTGAGAAAATAAACGTGAGTACCACCGTTACGGAGAGGAATAAGAGTAATCAAATTGCTTTATGCCCCGCTTGCAAGACAGGATTCATTGCAGACCGGAAGACCTTTTACGGATGCTCCGAGTACAGGAAAGGGTGTAAGCAGACATTTAGTAAGAAAATTCTCGGAAAGGCCCTTACAAAAAGCCAAATTAAGCAGCTATGCGAAAAAGGAAAGACGAATAAGATTAAAGGTTTTAAAGGAAAGAAAACGTTTGATGCGGCGTTGGCACTCAAAGAGGGGAAGGTCCATTTTTTATTTAATCAGGTTAAGAACTAAAGATGTTCTTTTGCAGCAGCTTGGAGGATATAGCTTTAGTTGGTTGGGGTGACAGGGGCTTATCCAGTTTCCATAATAGAAAAAATATCATAATTCTGATAGTAAGACGGGCCTAACAATATTTCAAGATAGATTGATAGGTTTCTAAGGCTAAAAAATACTTCCAAATCCGAAATAAATTTCGTATAGTAGTTCTAGAGGAATAATAGAAATGGGGGCAGGAGGATGCTGCAGTCTCGTGAGGAAGTGCTAGCTTTTACGAAACAGCTTGTTAGTATTGAAAGTATTGTGAATACGGATGGAGAAAAAGTGATGGCTCATTCGCTTCATACACTGATCTCATCTTTTTCTTATTTTACGGATCACCCAACGAATGTGACGATTGAACAAACTGTCGACGATGAGCAGGAAAGGTATAATGTCCTTGCTTTTGTAAAAGGGACGAAAAGTAGTAGTGATCGTACAATCATTTTGATGGGACATATGGATACGGTAGGAATTGATGATTTTGCGCAAATAAAAGATCATGCCTGTTCACCGGAGACATTGATGGAGGCCTTAAAGGACGGGGACCTGCCGGTTTCTGTCAGAGAGCAGCTTGAGTCAGGGGACTGGTTATTTGGCCGGGGTGTACTTGATATGAAAAGTGGCTTGGCGTGTCACTTATATTTACTAAAGTATTATTCCGAGCATCCTGAAGAGCTTGAAGGGAACATTGTCTTTTTAGCAGAATGTGATGAAGAGGACGGTTCTCACGGCATTCTTTCGGCTTTAAAAACGTTGAAGAAATGGAAAAATGAGTACGACTTTGATTATGTTGCGGCGATTAATGGTGATTTTGTTTCACCACGGTTTGAAGGCGATGAGAACCGTTATATTTACAAGGGAACGGTTGGAAAACTTCTTCCTTCCTTCTTTGTTACTGGCGCGGAGACTCATGTAGGTTCTTGTTTTGAGGGGTTGGATCCTAACTTTATTGTAGCTGAGTTAACAAGACAAATTAGCTATAATCCAGAGCTTTGTAATGAAGCGTATGGGGAGACGACTGTGCCACCGGTAGCTTTGAAACAAACTGACTTAAAACCGTCCTATACGGTACAAACTGCTTTGTCTGCTTATGCGTACTACAATTTTTTTGTGCATTCATGGACGCCAGGTGAGGTATTGGAAAAGCTTAAAGAACAAGCTTTCATTGCTTTTCAAAATGCATTAAGGTCTTATAAAGAGAGGTATGCGCAGTTTTGTAAAGTAAGCGGTGAGCCTTTTCAGGATGTTATATGGAGGCCAAGGGTATTTACTTATGAAGAAATAGACCAGTTGCTTGTTGAGAAAAATGGTGCTCCTTATGTTCGCTATATGAATAATTTTAAACAAAGCTTGCTGGAAGATGAAGCGTTGGATACGCGGATGTTTGCAGCAAGGGTGGTCGAAGAAGCATGGAAATGGATGGAGGATAAAGATCCTGCGATAGTGCTGTTTTATTCGTCTTTATATTCTCCGCGTATTGATATAACAGGTAAAACAAAGAAAGAGCAGGATTTAATTGAGGCGCTTGATCAAGCGGTAGAAACGATTCAGCCACAGTATTCCTATCCTATTGTTACGAAGAACTTCTTCCCTTATATTTCAGATATGAGTTTTGTTGCGCTAAGTGATAATGAAAAAGGGATTGAAGCAGTCAGTAAAAATAATCCGGGATGGGGAACAAAGCATTACGTGGATTATCAAGCAATTCGAGACATCAATGTGCCGGTCATTAATATTGGCCCCTATGGCATTGATGCCCACAAAAAGCTTGAAAGAACAGAAATGATGTATTCATATGAAGTAGTACCAAATCTAACAAACTTGGTAATAAAAAGTTTGTTGTAAAGGAAAGTGCCTGACCCCCGGTACTGCACCGCGGTGCAGTACCGGGGGTCAGGCACTTATTTTTTCTTATTCTTTTTTATTACGAGTGTTCCGTTTGTGATACAAAAGTGCTGCGGCAGCCAAAATCAACAGAGGCACGAGGACAGGTGATAGTCCGATGATGAAAATGAAAATGCTTGAAACGATGGTAATTAGAAAGTTAATTGTATCCATAAAGAGGCTATGAGCACGTTCTGTGGTATTTAGTGATCCCTGATCTTGGATGGAGGCCACGTTGACTCTTTTTTCGTGTAATTGAATTGTAATGGTTGAATAGGCGACGTGGTCTTCTAAATAATTCATTCTGCCTTTAATTTGTTCGATTTCCTCCTGAACTTCAGAAAGATCTTGGGAAATATCTAGTAAATCTTCGGTGTTTTCTGCACCATCTAAGAAGGACAGTAAGCGCTCCTCGACGGTTTCTTTGGATCTCAGACGCGATTCGAGATCAACATACTCTTCTGTTACGTCATTTCCGTGAGTTGATTTTTCAAGAACGTTTGCACTAGTTGCTTCCAGTTCGTTGAGAAAAGGATGGAAGTAGTCTTGAGGCATTCTTACTACTAGGGTCCCAACTCGTTGTTCTTGCTCCCCGCTTTGATAGACGGAAGACTCTACGATGTAGCCATTGACATTTTCTACTTCTTCGTGAATCCGGTTATGTGCTTGGTCATAGTCGTTCACTTCGATCGAAATGTTTCCATTGTAAATCACCATTTGCTCTGATAAGGTGTCTGAATGCAAATGTTCCTCTTCTTCAACAGACCGGTCATCCTGAACAACTTCAGGTTCACTTTGATCTGCGGATGATTCTACAAATCCAGCATCGTAACTGTTTGTTGAGTCCGACATTTCTTCTCTACTAACATCCTCACCATACTCCGCAGCTTCGTCTTGGTTGGTGTTACTACAACCAAAGAAGATAAGGACTATTACAAGGGTGGAAAGAATAATCGATAATCCCCGTTTTCCATTCATCATTTTAATGCCCCCAGTCTTTACGTACATAGACGTAAGAGTGAGGAAAAAAGTTACAGTGATTTTTTGAGATAGTGCCTGTCCCCCGGTGCATTAATGCACCGGGGGACAGGCACTGTTTTTCATATTTAAAGGTTATAGATGAGGAACATCCGGTGCTTAATTTCTCTTAATCCTACTTTAGACTCTAATTCGTCTTGATCTTTTAGAGTTTCTTTTAGTTTTTCAATTTCTAACTCAATTTCTTCATAATCATCTATTGCGCCTAAGAGTTGCATTTTCCATTTCCGGTGTTCATAACTGTTTTGAAATTCATTAATGTTAGATAAGGCCTTTTCCCATTGTTCCTGGTCAATTTGTACGTGTAGTTCATCAATTTTTTCAAATAGTAATTCATCTTTTTCAGTGATGGATACATTGCTACAGCCTGTTAAGAAAATAATAATTATGATTAAAGTTACGCTTCTACTTGTACTAACCACGTAAACACTCCTTAAAACATTTTTAATGAATTTACAGTATGGTTAGATTTAGTTTGCCCAAAAATAGTGTGTGAAATTAGTGGTGCCGTTTATTTATTTCTCATTTGCCAGGTAGTATAAATGAGAGTAGTGCATAAATCAAAGCTATAAATAATGATCCATAAATAACTAATGATGTTGAAGAAATTGCTTTTAAAAAATAGTGGAAGAGTAAAAAATGGCTCATTGAAAACCAACAGCTTAATGTTATATAAATCTTTATTTATATTAAGATCTATTAAAAACCATACGAGATGAATGGTGAGAAAAGTAGTCGTATGTATTAAAAAAAGTTTCCTTCGGTATTTCGTATACACATAGATATTCTCACTAAACGTGGTTCGTGTTTTTTTGAATTTTTTTTGTAGAAACTGATCGAGACGTTGAATATCAGAACTTCCTATAGTAGTAGCATAAACGATAAAAATGATGATAATTAATTGAAATAAAGAAATTTTGTTTGTAAAGGAATAATCTATAAAGACCAATATAGCCTGAAAAAAGGTGCACAGGATAATCATAGTTAAGAACAATTGACTAAGTCGAACAAAACTAAACTTATAACGACTGAGAAAAAACAAAACTAAACATATCCAAGTAAGTCCTTCAGACACTATTAATAATAGCCATTCATGTTCATATAGGAATGACAGGGGTTTTCACCTCTTCTTCTTTTAAAATTAGTTTATGTCCTAATTTTTACTATATGTTCAAATAATAGGTGTCTTACAGGGGAAGGTAACTTCCAGTGGGTATGCAAACTTCAAATCATAATATATTAACAACGTTACTTAAAAAAGATATATGGCGAATGGTCAGGGGGAAAAATAAAATTCATCGTGGTTTAAGGAGGTTAAAAAAGTGACAGTAGGTATACAAGTCAAGCAAGCACTGGTTAACGCAAAAAGTGTTCAAGCAAACTTTGAGACTTTTGCATCGCAAACTCAAGATGAGGTAGCTAAACAAATGTATTCTAAAGCTGCAACACAGATTCAGGATGTAATCGAAGGGTTAGAAACGAGAGTGGAACAAATTGAGCAAGAGGATCCTGGATACCGAGGGTAAATCAAGGTTTGTACTTTCTAAGAAATGTAGGCTAACTCAAGACTTTTGAGTCAGCCTTTTTTAGGTTTTTTTTAAAATTCGGCTTTAATTCTATTTTAGTATATCAATTTCATTCAAGTTAGAGAGAGTTGTTTTTATTCCTCCTCTTTGCTGAATAGGTTTGCACAAATTACTCATACTACATCTGAAATCAAAGTTAAAATCATATGTTTTGATTTAGTTTGCCCGATAATGTACAAGTAGTACATTTTTGAGGACACATAAGAGGTGAACTAGGTGACTGAATTAGGAACGGTATTGATTCGTGGCATAGTCGGATTTATTTTATTATTCATATTGGCACGGATTATGGGAAAAAAACATATGACAGACATGACCTTTTATGAATATATCGTAGGGATTGCGATCGGAAGTATCGCTGCGGAATTAACGTTTGGCACGGAAGTAAGGATGTCAAACTTTATTCTGGGTATGATCCTTTGGGCCATATTCCCGCTTATTGTCTCTAAGATAGAACTAAAATCATTTAGGTTTCGAGTACTTACTGAAGGACATCCCACTGTTTTAATTGAAAATGGAAAAATCCTCGAGAAAAATTTTAAAAAAGAAGATTTAACAATTGATGAACTGATGATTCATCTTCGTCAAAAGGATGCTTTTAAAATATCTGAAGTTGAATCAGCTGTCATGGAAAAAAATGGACAGATAAGCATTATGAAAAAAAGCGATTCACAGCCCTTAACCACAAAAGATATGGGAATGACTGTAGAACTTGAGCACCAGCCTCGTCTTGTTATTGTAGATGGAAATGTTATGGAAAAAAGTTTAAATGAATATGGTTATACGAAAGAATGGTTGAAAGGGGAAATCATGAAGCAGGGAGCGAAAGATTTTTCTGAAGTATTTTTGGCTCAAATTGATTCCATGGGAAATGTTTATCTTGATTTGTATAACGATAATTTGAAAATGCCGCAAATTAAGCAAAAACTGTTAGTAGCAGCAAATATTAAGCAACTTCAGGCAAATTTAATGAATTTTTCTTTGCAAACCGAAAACGAAGATGCAAAGGAGATGTATCAAACTCATGCGAAAAAAATGGATACGTTGATAGACGAAATGACTGTCTACTTAAAAGAGTAGTGTACCTAGTCTGTAAAAGGAAAGGTGCCTGACCCCCGGCGCGTTAATGCATTAACGCGCCGGGGGTCAGGCACCATTTTTTTTAACTAATTGCTTTACGGCACTTCATACCCCATCGAACTATGCAAAATTTCAAACCATTGATCGCGTGTTAGACGGTGGTCGAGTGCACGAACCGCTGAGTCAATGCGCTTCGTTTTTCCGGAACCAACAATTGGAAGAATCCCGGCTGGGTGAGTTAACAGCCATGCATACATTACTTCAGAAATATCTTCTGTACCTAGTTCTTCACCTACTTTTGTGAGCGTATCATTTAATCGTGTGGATTTGTCGTCAGCTCTAGAGAAGATAGCTCCTCCTGCAAGTGGGGACCAAGCCATAGGTGGCATACGTTTTTCCATACATAGATCAAGAGTGCCATCGTTGATGTTTTCCAGTTGATAAGCGGAAACTTCTACTTGGTTCGTAACAAGTTTGTCTTCTAAGTAAGACTGCAGCATATTTAGCTGATGACGTTTAAAGTTACTTACACCGAAGGAACGGACTTTCCCTTGCTGTTTCAATTGTGTGAAGGCCTCAGCAACCTCTTCAGGGTTCATCATCGGATCGGGGCGATGAATAAGCAGCGTTTCTAGGTAGTCAGTTTTTAGACTCATTAATGAGTTTTCCACTGATTGTATGATGTGTTTTTTTTGATGTGTTGTAGTGATGCGAGCGATGTTCAGGCCGGTTCGGCGATTCAAGAACAATTCCGCATTTGGTTACGAGTTCAATCTTATCTCGAAGCGATGGTTTCAGTGCGAGAGCATCGCCAAAAAGACTTTCGCACGTATAGCTTCCGTAAATATCTGCATGGTCAAATGTCGTGATTCCTTGATCAATGCAGTGCTCAATTAGCGCTAACGTCTCGTCGGCTGTATAGTTCCATTCATTTAACCGCCAAGCGCCATGGACAATCTTGGAATAGGAAAGGTCTTTTGTTAGTTGGATTCTGTTCATGTTCAACTCTCCCTTAAGTATGTAACGGTTCCCCTCATTAAATCATTAATCGATCGAAAATACCAACCAGGGTGCCTGACCCTCGGTGCTGTGACGCAGTAACGCACCGGGGGTCAGGCACCCGAAAAGACACTCGAAAATTCACCCGAAAAAAAATGGAATTATTTTCACAAAAAAGGAAACCGGGTTGCTCTTAATACGTACGTTAAGAAGGGTGTTGTTAAAAAACTTTTGGAAGAGGGAATGAGATGTCTTTATTAAGTAAGTTAGTGCAAAGGAAAATTGTCATTGGGTTAATGGTTGTGTTTGTTTTTATCGTTGGATTGTATTCCATGAACAAATTGGATAAGGAGCTTATGCCATCGATTGATTTTAATATGGCGATGGTTACAGCTAATGCGGGGGATATGCCAGTATTGGACGTGGAAGAGAGGGTTACCAAGCCGATTGAGCAATTGTTAGAAAGTACAGACGGTGTTGAATCATTTCAATCGTCATCTGCGGTTGGGAGCAGTTCGGTTTTTGTAGAAATTGAAGAAGGACGAACGGATGAAGTAACCCGGGAAATTGAAGCAGGGATGGGAAGCATAGAATCGGAGACTGCTGGGGTCAACTTCATTCAAGTCTTTCCTATGTCAACTGACCAAGATTATGAGTTTTATATGGAAGTCTCTGGTGGTACGTTAGAGGAAATGACTGAATTTGCTCGAAATGTAGTCGAACCGAGACTGGAAGCTCATCCGGAAGTTCGCGATGTAAACTTAAGCGGTCTTCAGGAAACGGAATACGTCATTGAGTTTGATCGCGAGGACCTCATGGAGAATGGTTTGGATATGAATCAAGTCATCTCCGTTCTTCAGCAAACTAACATAGAAACTTCATTAGGAGAGCTAGCAGAAGATGAAAATGAGCCGGCTGTGCGTTGGAACACAGCGTTTTCCTCATTAGATGAAATAAAGGATACGAACATTCCAACAGCGAATGGACCGGTGAAATTAGAAGAAGTAGCTGAAGTAACGGTTCAGCACCAGCAGTATTCATCACTCGCATGGAAGGATGGCAACAGAGATTTTATTTTCGTTGAAATTGGCCGCGCGAATGGCTATACCCAGCTTGATATGGCTGAAGCAGTTCGTTCAGAGGTAGAAGAAATAAAAGAAGCCGGATTAGGTTCTGAATTTTCTTTTACGGAAATCGTCACCCAAGCTGACTATGTAACGGAATCACTTGATGGCGTGACACAAAACGTGATTATTGGCGGGGTTCTTGCCTTATTTGTTCTCATGTTGTTTTTGAGAAATTTCCGTGCAACAGTCATTGTCGGTTTAGCGATTCCTGTATCGATTTTACTTACATTTTCTTCGATGTGGTTCTTTGGCTACAGTTTAAATGTCATTACGCTTATTGCGTTAGGACTTGGAATTGGGATGATGGTGGACGCTTCGATTGTTATTTTAGAGTCGATCTACCGTAAGAAAGAACAAGGCTTTGAGAAAATTGAAGCGGTCACAAAGGGGGTCAAAGAAGTCGCTACTGCAGTTATTGCTTCGATGCTAACTACAGTTGTTGTCTTCGTACCTGTGGGTCTTTTTGGCGGTGAGTTCGGATCGTTTATCTTAATACTTTCTGTCGTCATTGTCATTACACTCGTAAGCTCAGTAGTCGTTTCTTTTACATTGATTCCCTCCCTTGCAGAAAACTTTTTAAAGCTTCGGAATCGTGATAAGAAGAAAAGGCAAAAGCCGAGTCGAGTCATTGATGGATATGGTAATCTTGTCAGCTGGCTGACAGTGAAAAAGCGTCGCAGATACGGTATGATTTTCCTGTTTTTCATTGTATTTGTAGCCTCTTTAGCAATGACGACACGTGTGCCAATGACTGTTATGCCGGACGTGTTTAATCGCTACGCAGAAGTTGGAATCGAATTAGAAAGTGGGCTAACGCCGACAGAACGAAATGAAATTGTCGAAGCCGCACATGAAAAGTTGGTTGACGTACAGGATGTTGAATCCAACGTATTTATCGACGATCCCCAATATTTATTTGCGATTATTAACATGACGACCGGAAATGATATTACACAGTCACAGGATGAAGTCAATCTTGCCATCACCGAAGCATTGCGGGAGTTAGAAGATGAGTTTCCTGTCGCAAGTGTCGGCATGATGATGATGGGGCCTGGTGCTGGCGACCCTGTTCAACTCATGGTAACAGGCCAGGATTTAGGTGAAGTTCAAACACTAAGCGATGAATTAGTGACTGAATTAAGAACAGTGGATGGCTTAGTCAACATTTCTACATCGATGGACAAAACGATGGAGGAACGTCAATTTGTTTTCGATGAAGAGACGCTAGAAGGTGATGGTGTTACTTCAACGGATATTTATCATCAGCTTCAAGGCTCTTTCTCTGAAATTCTTGTAGGTGAAATAATGGAAAGCGGTGTTGAAATTCCGCTTTTTGCCAAGTTAAATGCCCCGATCGAAAGTGAGCGTGCATTAGAGGATTTTGAAGTTTTCACAGCTGCAGGTTCAGAGTCACTATCAAAATATATGAATCTTGAAACGATTAGTTCGCCAACAAAAATTGACCGAGACAATGGCGATCGTTACGTGACCGTTTCTGCAGGTATCGAAGGTCGCGATTTAGGGTCAGTTACACGTGAAGTTCAAGAAATAGTCGGAGAGTTTGATACGCCAATGGGGTATTCAGTAGCCTCTGCTGGTGATATTGCTGCACAGCAGGAGATGATTGAAGATTTACTTATCGTACTTGGAATTTCGATCTTTCTCGTTTATGTAGTGATGGCGATTCAATTTAACAGTCTCGTACATCCGCTAATCGTAATGTCGATTATCCCAATGACGACAATTGGAGCGATCATTGCTCTTCTCGTTACTCAGCGTGAACTTAGTATATTGTCTGCGATGGGTCTTCTTATGCTCATTGGAATCGTATTAAATAACGCGATTTTACTCATTGACCGAACAAAACAACTGCGCAAAGAAGGACTCAGCGTAAATGAAGCCGTTATTGAGGCAGGGAAAAACCGCATTCGACCGATTTTTATGACAACACTTACGACGGTAGGCGGTATGCTCCCACTTGCCATTGCAACCGGATCAGCGAGCAACTACCAGGCACCTCTTGCAACTGTGATCATAGGTGGCCTTCTATTTGCTACACTTATTACACTCGTGTTAATCCCATCAGTTTATTTACTGTTTGAAGATATGGGAAGAGGGTTCAAGCGTCTTTTCAACCGAAAGAAGAAAAAGCGTGCAGTATCAGACATAGCCTAGATTTACGACATATGTGAAAAAGCAGCTCTCCAGGAAGTGATGACGGAGAGCTGCTTTTTGTAGTGGCTTATTGTGGTGCCTGACCCCCACCACGTTAATGCGTCACCGTGGTGGGGGTCAGGCACCAGTTATCCTACAATGTCGCCTCCGTTGACATGTAGTACTTGGCCGGATACGTAAGAAGAATCTCCTGAAGCTAAGTAAACGTAGCTTGGCGCGAGTTCTGCCGGCTGACCTGGGCGGCCCATTGGAGTCGATGTTCCAAATGTTGCAACGTCATTTTCCGGAAACGAAGCAGGAATAAGCGGTGTCCATATTGGACCTGGTGCTACGCCATTGACGCGAATGCCCTTGGAGACAAGACTTTCAGAGAGGGAACGAGTAAGTGCTACGAGAGCTCCTTTCGTTGCAGCGTAGTCCATCAAAACGGGCATGCCTTTGTAAGCGACAATCGAAACGGAGTTGATGATCGTACTGCCTTCTTGTAAATGGTTCAGTGCCGCTTTTGTGAAGTGAAAACATGAAAAGATATTCGTTTCGAATGTACGATACAATTGCGCTGTAGATATGTCACGAATGTCTTTTGCATAATGCTGTTCCGCAGCGTTATTCACGAGAGTATCGAGCTTACCGAATTGAGCGACTGTTTTTTCGACAGCATCTATACAGAACTGTTCGTCACCAATGTCCCCTGAAAAAAGAATGCAAGCTTGTCCTTTACCTTCGATGAGTTTCTTCGTCGTTTCCGCATCTCCATGTTCGTCTTTATAGACAATTGCTACATTTGCCCCTTCCTTGGCAAATGCGATAGCAACCGCACGTCCGATCCCACTGTCACCACCAGTTATGAGAGCGACTTTACTTGTTAATTTTCCGCTTCCGGTGTATTCAATGTCGTCAAAGATGGGCATCGGGTTCATTTCCGATTCGATTCCCGGCTGACGTGGTTGTTTTTGCGCAGGTTGTCCTGCTGTTTGTAGATATTTTGCTTCTTCATACTTCATATGTTGCCACTCCTTATTTGCATATTCCTAAAAAGGTGATAATTGACAATCGGACAGCAATTTTTTGTTGATTTTATATTTGAATAAATTTCATAATTCTGAGCCCAGGCGGCTCAAGTGTTCTAAGACATGAAAAAGCGAGACTCCTGCGGAAAAACGGACCAGCCGAGACCCCGCAGGGCACTTTTCCTGAGGGGACTTGACGGTTCGTCCGCGGAAAGCGAGCAGACGCAGGCCAACGGAGCTGCAAGAAGATACGCTTTTTACAATAAGTAATAATCAAAAAATGGGAAGAGATATTATTTTGAAGTTGTGTGCTTTTTTAAACAAATGAATTTGTAATAATGATTAAAAAGTTATGGATAAACAGGATTCTTATTTAGCTGTGAGGACAATTGATTTCTTTTCGCAACAAACAGCTCGCTAATTTTCCGGTAACCTTCATCATTTGGATGAATTTCATCCGCCAGTAAATGAGTCCGGTCTAAAAAATAGTGAAAAGGGTCAATGAAGTCAACGCTGTATTTGTTAGATAAACAAGCATACATATGGTTCACTCGTTGGATGAGTGTGTTGAGTCGATGATAATGTGGATGGGTAGGTATACCGGGATTATATAATCCCATGATCAATATATGAACACGGGGATTGTGAGTTTTGATGTTACTAATAATTCGATGCAAATTCCACTTTAATTTTTGAGTGGTTACAAGAAAATGCCATGCGCTTCCATTCGCTCTATATGTTCGAATAAGATCATTGCCACCGATAGTGATCGTTATGTCAGTAGCCCGCCGCCAAATTTTTTTTATGTTTTTCTTTTCCAAATACTGCTGTAATTCAGTACTATTCATTCCAGAGCAACCCAAATTAGTATATTTACAAGAGTGTGTAGTTTTTAATGACTGGAAGTATTGAAAAGGAAATGAATGTTCCTCTGCAGAAGCGCCGACTCCACACGTTAGGGAATCACCAACAGCTACATAAATCGTTTCATTCTGCATGATACCTCTCCTCGTTTCAAAAACAGCATTATTAAGAGGTATTTTTTCTTTTTAATGAACTTTTTATGATGGGATGTCTTACCACTAAAAAATATATGGAGTATAGGCAAGGCACTCAATTCAACATGAATAAACCTCATCGTTTTCTTCACACTATTTATAAGTTATGGTTTCTGAAGTTTTAAACATTACTTGTTCGGAGGATGATGATGAAACAAGCACCTAAACCGGTTATCTTATTAATTATTGATACATTAATGAGTACCCCATTAGAGGAAGCTGTTCAAACTGGCTATGCGCCAGCTTTACAATATTTAATGGAAAAAGGGAAATATTTTCCTCATGTCGTAAGCTCTTTTCCGACGATGTCAGTAACGATCGAGAGTACTTTACTAACAGGCGAGTATGCTGATAAGCACCGTTTGCCAGCGTTAATTTGGTATGACGAGGACGAGAAAAGAGTAATTAACTATGGAACTGGGATTAAAGAGGTAGTTAAAACAGGGTTCTCTCCATTTATTAAAGATATGTATTATAACTTAAATAACGTCCACTTAAGTCAGCAAGTGAAAACCATTCATGAGGAACTAGCAGAAAAAGGGCTTGACAGTGCTTCGATTAATGCGTTTGTATATCGAGGTAATAGTCAGAAGCAAATTCAGCTGCCAAGGATGCTGCAGATGTTAACTGACTACGATGATCCATGGGAAATAAGAACTTCAACACTTTGGTCTCTCGGTTCGTTTTCAAAATTTAGTTCAAAAACAAAAACGCCTCAATTATTTTCAGGAAACTACAAAGCGGGATTTCATGAGTTGCGCTATTTAATTAAAAAACGCTGTCTTCCATCCTTTACATTCTGTGTGATCCAAGATCTTGATTTAAGAGTACATGAAAAAGGGCCAATGGATTTAAATGGAATTAAAAAGGTTGACCGCAAGTTGCAAAAAGTTCTTGGGTTATTTTCCAGTTGGGATCACGCCTTAGAAAAGTGTACGTGGATAGTGATGTCGGACAATGGGCATGCATCTATGGGCAAAAAGCGCAGGCAATACGTTATTGATTTACGCAAATTATTAAAAGGCTTTAAGATTAAGAAAGATAAGGTTGGAGTACAGCCAAAAGATGAGATCGTGCTTTGCGTAAATCAACGAACGGCATTTGTTTATTGCGTTGGAGATCAAATTATTAAAAACAATGTGGTTCAACGACTAAAGCAAGATAAAAGAATAGACCTCATTGCTTGGCAAGAAGGCGAGCAAACACATGTTGTTTCAGGTGAAAAAGAGGGAGAGCTTTTATTTAGCTGTGGGGGAGAATATTTGGATTTGTATCAGCAAAGCTGGACAATCTCAGGAAATGAACATTTATTAGACATCACAATTAGCGATAAACAGCTTCATTATGGTGATTTTCCTGATGCTCTTGCTCGCCTTTCCAGTAGCCTAAAATCACATAAAGGGAATTATCTTGTCATTACAGCAAAACCCGGATATGAATTCAGGTCAGAAGCTTCGCCAATACATAATGGAGGAGCTGCACATGGGTCGTTGCACAAGCAGGAATCATTCGTTCCTATGATTGTTACTGGAACGAACAATTATCCAGAGCATGAGCGGATCGTAGATTTTAAACCGTGGATTTTAAGTCTTTTGCAGGCTGGTCATACGTGAAATATAAGCCTATTTAAAGTGTTCTGTTGGCATTTGGAACGTTAGGCAAGTAGATCCTTGCCTAACGCACCAGTCATTACGCTGCTTTTTCAATACATCTCATCATTCGCTGCTCCACATCATTTGCCACGTGGCGAACTTGTGAATCATCGACGAAATCCATTAATGATGTGGGCTTTGGCATTCCAATGTATGTCTGGCCTTGATCAACGTAAACAACAACTTTACACGGTAAAAAATAACCGGCCATTTTGTTGGTTTCTAGCACTTGTTTCGCATCTTTTGGATTGCAAACTTCTAAAATGTAGAAGTTATCGTCAAATCCAAGACCCTTTTCATCAAGTTTTTCTTTTACATTAAATGACCATAGGACACCAAATTCTTCTTCCTTTAGTGTACTTTCTAAGTCAGAAAGTACTTGTTCGGGGTGTTTATCGGTTTTCACAGTGAAATCAAAATTCATTTCTCAATACCTCCCTTTAATCTATCTCTTCCCATTCTTCGTTATTACCTAGCTGGATTCCTTTAAAACATCCGGAAGTTTGACTTCCCTTTGTGCGAGTAGTACAATGCATACAGGTAGTCGCGCGGGTGTAGTTTAGTGGTAAAACCTCAGCCTTCCAAGCTGATGATGTGGGTTCGATTCCCATCACCCGCTCCATAATGTTTGTAGATGAATGAAAATTATAGACAAAGTAGTGTTTCGTGGGGTGTTAATGAAACGCTACTTTTTTCGTATGTAAATAGAGGTTTAAATGTTTTTGGGAATTGCAAAAAAGGAGGTGAATTCCGTGACAGGTGCCCAGCTAAAAGAAGAAATCATTGCATATAGTAAAACCATAGGCATTGACAAAATCGGCTTTGCATCAGCAAACCCCTTTGTGACGTTAAAAGATCGTTTACTTGCGCAACAAGAACTGGGTTATCAATCTGGCTTTGAAGAGGCTGATGTTGATAAACGCACGGAACCCAGCCTCTTGTTACCAGAGGCGAGAACGATTGTTGCAATCGCTCTTGCATACCCTTCGAAAATGAAGGGTGCCCCGGTCTCCAAAAAGGGGGAGCGCCGGGGGATTTTTTGTAGAGCTTCATGGGGAGAAGATTACCACCATATATTGAGGCGAAAGCTAAAACAGCTTGAGTCCTTTATTTTAAGTAAAGTTCCGTCAGCAAAGAATGCCTCGATGGTAGATACAGGGGAGCTTTCTGACCGGGCCGTAGCAGAACGGGCTGGGATTGGCTGGAGCGGAAAAAACTGTGCAATCATATCTCCAGAGTTAGGCTCGTATATGTATTTAGGAGAGATGATTACAACGGTTTCGCTTCCTCCAGATCAACCGATTGAAGATCAGTGTGGCACATGTAATAAGTGTGTCGATGCTTGCCCTACCGGTGCGCTTGTTCAGGGAGGACAATTAGATTCAGGTAAGTGTATTGCCTTTTTAACTCAAACGAAAGGTTTTTTACCTGAGCGATATCGAAAAAAAATAGGAAATCGTCTCTACGGTTGCGATACATGTCAGGTCGTTTGTCCGAAAAATAAAGGGAAAGATTTTCACCATCATGTAGAAATGGAGCCCGATCCCGAAGTAGTCAAACCAAAGCTGGAACCTTTGCTTACAATTAGCAACCGGGCATTTAAAGAAACCTATGGGTATATGTCAGGTTCATGGCGCGGGAAAAAGCCGATTCAGCGTAATGCGATTATCGCACTTGCTCATTTTAAAGAGGAACAATCATTGCCGGTGTTATATGATCTGCTTGAAAAAGATCCTCGTCCTGTTATTCGTGGAACAGCTGCTTGGGCTATTGGAACGATCGGTGGTGAAGAAAAGTCTGAAAAAGCTCTTGTGCAGGCGAAAGAAAGAGAAAACGACTCAGAAGTCTTAGCTGAAGTCGAAAGAGGACTTGAGATCCTGTTAAATAAGCAAATATAACCTTGGAAAGACGTGCAGTTGTTCAGTAGGATAAGGATAGTCCCTTTTTTAATGTTCTAAAGGATGTTTTAATAAGTTCTTTTTGAACCACCTATTAGGGAAAGAAAAAAATGAGATTTGGACTGAAATGAGGGGTTATTTATGACGAAACGGTCTTTCATTTACTACACAGAAATGAATAGTCCGATCGGAGCCTTAACGGTGGCAAGCACAGATATTGGTGTTTGTTTGATCCAATTCGGTCCGGTGAAAGAAACGTGCTCAGTTATTCAAACATGGACAAAAAAACATTTCATGAATGCAGAGCTAAAGGCAGATGAAGAAAGGCTTCAACCTGTAGTCGAGCAGCTAGAAGAATACTTTTTAGGCCACAGATCAACCTTTGACCTTGATTTAGACCTCGTAGGTACGAAATTTCAATGTCTCGTTTGGAAAAGGATTAAAGAAATTCCTTATGGGGAAACAAGATCGTATAAGCAGATTGCCACAGAAATTGGTGCACCTAAAGCTGTTCGTGCGATCGGAGGAGCTAACAATCAAAACCCAGTTCCAATTATCGTCCCGTGCCACCGCGTGATCGGCAGTAACGGCTCCATGGTCGGCTATGGCGGCGGACTAGACAAAAAAGAATACCTTCTGAAAATGGAAGGCGCAATAGAGAAGATTTCATAACTACTTAAAATAGAGGGAGGCCAAATCCACGGCCCCCTCTATTATTTTTGGGGAGGAATTTCGAGATGCTAAATAATGTTCAAGGGACTGTCCCCCGACAATTTGTTCGGGGGACGGTCCCTTGAACATTTGGTATGAGAAGGGTGGGGGGATGCATAGGATGATAAGTAGGAGAAGGGCTCTGCGGAAGGGGGGATTAATATGAACAGTAGTGGGTTAAAGCGTTTAAAGGAATATATAGAACATTGTCATGAATGTTTTGTTTCGAATTACGGTGATGTTCCCTTTTTACGAATTCATGAGGTGAATGCGTTTGAGCGGAAGGTTGCTCAGCTTGAGGGAAGGGATGCAGAGATTGTAAAAAATATTGTGGACGGTCACATTATCAGTCATCAAAACTATGTAGACAAAGAAATTTTTGATTATGTGCTATATTTTCAGCATTTTATCCGTCAGCGTGAACATTTTTATATGGAAGAACAAGTGCAGTACCGGCGGGCTGTGGTTGATGATGGAGATTTAGTCGACGATTATTTAATGACTGATGAGGGGGATGAAGTCACGACACAGGGAGGGTCTCGCCAACTCCCGAAAGTTCAAGAAGAACCTGGTGAAACTAGAAAATATAAATACGATCGTCTTGCGGTAGTACAATACGCAGAGCGGTGGTGGAATGATTCTAATCCTGCCTATAAGAAATTTGAAAATAATTGTACGAACTATATTTCACAATGCGTTCATGCAGGAGGCGTTCCAATGACCGGATTTGGTAATCGGACGACTGGATGGTGGTTCAAAAACAACAACTGGAGCTACAGTTGGAGTGTTGCCCATGCTTTTAGGTGGTACTTAAGTGGGGCAAAAACGGGAATTAGCGCCAGGGAAGTCTCGTCTCCTCAAGAACTGTTGCGTGGCGATGTCATTTGTTATGACTTTGACGGTGATGGAAGATGGCAGCACACAACTGTGGTCGTTGGTAAAGATGATAACAACATGCCCCTCGTGAATGCCCAAACAACAAATAGCCGGATGCGCTACTGGGCTTATGAAGATTCCACCGCTTGGACGCCAAACATTCAATATAAATTTTTTCACCTCACAAACGGTTCATAACAATCAACCAAAGTCAATAGGGTCTAAAGAAAGTTCAGGGGACAGACCCCTGAACTTTTTCGTGGTATACTATCTGTTGTGTGTGTAACAATGATCAGAGGTGAAATTATGGGTATACATGTTGTGTTATATCAACCGGAAATTCCTGCGAATACGGGAAATATCGCTCGTACGTGTGTAGGTACAAATACATCGCTTCATTTGATTCGTCCACTCGGGTTTTCTACGGAGGACCGGATGTTGAAGAGAGCTGGATGTGACTACTGGCCGAATGTGAAAATTCATTATTATGATTCAATCCAGGAGCTTTTTGACACCCATGAAAATGGTGAGTTTTTCTTTATTGAAACTATTGGAAAGAAGTATTATCATGAGTTTGATTATAGTAATGAAGACAAAGACTACTTTTTCGTATTCGGACGAGAGACGACTGGGCTTCCAGAAGAAGTGACTGAGAAATATCAGGATCGCTGTTTCCGTATCCCACAGACGGATAAGGTTCGTTCATTGAACTTGTCTAATACAGCTGCGATTCTTGTTTATGAAGCCCTCCGTCAGCAACAGTTTTTAAAGTTAACGTGAGGCTCTTATAAGGGACGAAGTAGTGGTTTTTGCGGTAGATGACTACTTCCGAGGTGGGTCAGATCTTTCAGTGGCGCGGGGTTTTGTATTTCACCGAGCAGATCTAGTCAAACTGGAGGCGTTTCTGGTCTTCCGAAGTGGATGTTTGCCCTGTTACGCATAGTGTGACATTTGCAAAACTAAAATGACTGTGGGGAACAAATTCATTTTTCCGTAACATTTGCAAAAACAGCCTAAAGTTAAAAGGCATAGAGAGGTATAAGGGTATCCATCCATTAGTATGAGTTATCGTCCCGGTTCTCTTGATTTTAGAAAGCAGCTAGCTTTATACTAAACAGCTGAGCTAATTAACGGAACGTTTTTCAAATTTGGCAAAAAAGGCTCATTGTGAGGAATAAGGGTTGCAAGATGGTCTTATATCCACTAAAATACGATATATACAATAAAATAATAACAATAACACAATATATAGTGTTTCACTGAAATAAAGGTGTCATGTAGACTTAATAGGGAATTCGGTTTGAAACCGAAACTGTCCCCGCAACTGTGAATGCTGACGAACTGAGAGACCACTGTACAACCATTGCTTCAAGTATGGGAAGGCTCAGAATCGGACGATGCATGAGTCAGGAGACCTGCCTGTATTTCAAAAGTTTCGTGTCTTCGGGGATTGAGTTCATGGAGCGGCAGGCAGATCGGTAGAGGATCGTTTTACTACATCAGCTAGTCGGAAATATTAATTTGCTGAAGTAAAATGTTTTCATATCGAGCCCCGTCGTTTCAAGAAATCCAACTCTTTCCTTTGAGGAGAGAGTTTTTTTATTTGAGAGCCGAAAAATCAACGTCTCGGTGTCTAAGCGCCATCGACTTAAAACATGCGAGCTGACGGTGTTTTTAATAAAAGACTACTATGCGGTTTTTCTTATCTCTATCAAGACGAAAGGGGCCAACAAACAATGATGAATGTTAAAGAACAAAATTCCTTGTCTCTCACCGAAAAATTAACTGCGAGGTTTCAGCACTTAGACTGGTCGAACTGGCCAACTGAAGAAAGAGGTACACCGTTACGTGAGTTGCAACAACTTGCACTAGATCATCTTCATATAGAAGAATCAGATTGGACGTATGTCGCAGCACAGTACCGTTTACACGAATTATACGGATCCATTGCAGACGAGCGTAACTGCACAGTAGATGACATCTACAACCGTTTTCCGGAAATGATCGAGCGTTTAACTGCTGAAGGGATATATGATCCGCGGCTATTACAAACGTATAGTTACGAGGAACAACAAGAATTCATGCAGGCCATCAATCCGAAATTGGACGAGCAATTTAGCTTTTTAGGATTACATACATTTATTGACCGTTATTTGGCGAAAAACTTTGCTAATGAACAAGTGGAACTTCCTCAAGAACGCTTTATGGTTATCGCGATGATACTCATGCAAAACGAGCCAAAAGCTAAGCGGGTCACGCTAGTTAAAGAAGCCTATTGGGCAATGGCTAATCTTTATATGACAGTAGCAACACCGACGCTTGCTAATGCCGGAAAAACGCACGGTCAGCTATCGAGTTGTTTCATAGATACGATGGATGATAGTTTGCGAGGGATTTTTGATTGTACGACAGATGCGGCAACGCTTAGTAAAAATGGAGGCGGTATCGGTATTTATCTCGGCAAAGTCCGCTCGAAAGGATCTTCTATTAAAGGGTTTAAAGGAAATTCC
The DNA here is from genome assembly GCF_002352765.1 of Alteribacter populi. NCBI lineage: Bacteria > Bacillati > Bacillota > Bacilli > Caryophanales > Bacillaceae > Alteribacter > Alteribacter populi. Next base: position 4,103,233 of record NZ_KZ293963.1, read on the forward strand.
TCCGGTGTACTTCCGTGGATGAAGCAGCTAAACAACACCGCAGTGAGCGTCGATCAATTAGGTCAGCGTCAAGGTGCGATTGCTGTATATTTAGACGTTTGGCACAAAGATATTTTCTCATTTTTAGATGCGAAGCTTAATAATGGTGATGAAAGAAAACGAACGCACGATTTGTTTACAGGTGTTAGTCTCCCGGACTTATTTATGGAAAAAGTTGAAGCGCGTGAAGATTGGTATTTGTTTGACCCTCACGAAGTCCGGCGAACGATGGGCTTTTCATTGGAAGATTTTTATGATGAAAAAAGCGGAAGCGGAAGTTTTCGTGAAAAATACGAAGCATGCGTGAACCATTCAACGCTTTCAAAAGAACAAATACCGGCCATCGAAATTATGAAACGGATCATGATTTCCCAGCTTGAAACAGGGACACCGTACATGTTTTATCGTGATGAAGCAAATCGAAAAAATCCGAATGCTCATAAAGGGATGATTTACGGATCGAATCTGTGTACTGAAATTATGCAAAACATGAGTTCGACAACTGTTAAAGAAGAAGTGACTCAGGATGGCAACATTATTATCACAAAAGATGCCGGTGATTATGTGGTCTGTAATTTAAGCTCGATCAATTTGGCAAAAGCCGTTCGGGAAGACGTGTTGCAAAGGTTAATTCCTGTCCAAGTAAGAATGCTAGATAACGTGATTGATGTGAACGACCTTGAAGTACCCCAAGCACGTTTGACAAACGAGAAATATCGGGGGATCGGCCTCGGAACATACGGATGGCACCACCTTCTAGCTCTTGAAGGAATCCGTTGGGAAAGTGAGGAGGCTGTCGCCTATGCTGAAGAGGTCTACGAAAAAGTCGCTCAGCTTACGATTCAAGCCAGTGCAGATCTAGCAAAGGAAAAAGGAGCTTATCCGGCGTTTCAAGGGTCTGACTGGTCCAAAGGAACTTATTTTGAAAAAAGAGGCTATGAGAGTGAGGCTTGGCAAAAAATCGCTACCGATGTACAGCAAAGTGGCGTTCGAAATGGATATTTGATGGCAGTAGCGCCGAATTCATCAACAGCAATTATTGCGGGTACGACAGCATCCATCGATCCGATTTACCGAAAAGAATATGCTGAAGAGAAGAAAAATTTCCGAATCCCTGTGACAGCTCCAGACTTATCAAGTGAAACGACGTGGTTTTACAAATCAGCACATGATATCGACCAGCATTGGAGCATTCGACAAAATGCAGCCCGTCAGCGCTACATCGACCAAGGCATTTCGTTTAATTTGTACGTCAAAAATACAATTAAAGCGAAGGAACTGTTGTCACTACATTTGGACGCCTGGCATGAAGGGTTAAAAACAACGTATTATGTCCGTTCGACTTCAAGTGAAATTGTAGAATGTGAGAGTTGCTCAAGTTAAACGCCAAAAGGAGTGAGTTGTGATGGACAAACCATTACAGGAAAGAAAACTTTATGATGCATCAGCACCCAACGCATCTACTGGGATTATCAACGGGGAAAGTTCCAATGTTTTAAACTGGGACGATACGCGCTTTACTTGGGCGTATCCCCTTTATAAAAATATGCTCGCAAACTTTTGGACGCCATTTGAAATCAATATGTCTAATGATGTGAAGCAGTATGAGACGTTATCTGAACAAGAAAGGGAAGCCTTTAACAAAATCATCGGCTTACTCGCTTTTCTAGATAGTATCCAAACGGATTACTCTATGCACGTAGCCCGTTATTTAACAGATTCAAGTTTGTCAGCGCTCATGACCGTTCTTTCATTTCAAGAAGTTGTCCACAACCAAAGCTATTCGTACGTGTTATCAAGCGTAACGGATAAAGCGAAACAAGATGAGATCTTTGAATACTGGAAGCACGACCCTGTTCTACGGGAACGGAACGATTTTATTGCAGAAGGATACGAGGCTTTTGTAAACAATCCGACGCCGCAAACATTTCTCGAATCGATTGTGTATGATGTCATTTTAGAAGGATTGAATTTTTATTCAGGCTTTAGCTTTTTCTACAATCTTGCACGAAATCAGAAGATGGTTTCCACTTCTACGATGATCAATTATATTAACCGGGACGAGCAGCTGCATGTACATTTGTTTGCGAATATCTTTAAGGAATTGATGAATGAGTATCCGGAGCTAAATTCGGAAAAAAATCATCGGTTCGTCCAGGAAACATTTGTTAAAGCAGCAGAGCTTGAAATTAACTGGGCCCGCTACTTGTTTAAAACGCCAATAGATGGGATTCGTCTTGAAGATCTCGAGGATTACATCAAGTTTATGGCTAATAAACGTGTAAACGAACTTGGGGTTGAAAGGCCGTTTGAGGGATATCGAAAAAATCCAATGCGTTGGATCAAAGTTTATGAAGACGTAAACAGCGGTAAAACAGACTTCTTTGAACAAAAATCCCGCCAGTACACAAAAGTCGGTGCTGATAATGGGTTTGATGATTTATAAAAAGAAGAAGAGAGACTCTTGGTGGTGAATGAAATTTCTACGTTAATTGTGGAGAAAGGAAAAGTAGTATAGATATAACGTTCAATAAACCAAAAATCATCTTAAATGGAAAAGCTTGAGGCCAAGGCCCCTCAAGCTTTTTTTGCATGTAAATTAATGTGTGATTGATGCTATACTTTCTCAACAAACAGGTCTCAGCTCAATTAACATAAGAGACTTTATCACACCACCGTAGTGGGGGACTGTCCCCTGAAAATTTCTGAAAATATAAAATATATCGTTTACTTTCGACATTTCATGTGGTACTTTTTCTATAACGGTATATATAAAGAAAATGTCCGAAAATAATAAAGGGAGTGATTTTAGTATGAGTGTCTCTCATGGGAGTCAGGAGAAAAAGGGATTTTTCACAAAATTTCTTGATTTGGTTGAGCGTGCAGGAAATAAATTGCCTCATCCTTTTATGTTGTTTGTATATTTAGCCCTTGGGGTTATCGGATTGTCAGGGATTATTGGATTATTCAATGTCTCATTTGAACATCCTGGTTCAGGAGAAACGGTGGAAATTCAAAGTATGCTTTCAGCAGAAGGGGTCGAATATATTATTTCGTCCATGCTCGGCAACTTTACTGGTTTTGCACCATTAGGATTAGTTCTTGTGATGATGTTCGGGATTGGTCTTGCTCAAAAAGTGGGGCTAATTGAAACATTTATGAAAAAGACTATTTTGAATGCTCCTAAGAAACTTGTAACGTACGCCATTATTGCTACTGGTATCATGGGGAACTTAGCTTCTGACGCGGCTTTTGTTATTGTTCCACCACTTGCAGCAATGGTATTTTATGCATTAGGACGACACCCCTTAGCCGGTATGGCAGCAGGGTTTGCTGGTGTTGGAGCCGGTTTTACAGCAAACGTTATTATTACGGGAACCGATGCACTACTTTCTGGAATATCAACCGAAGTGGCAACCTCAATCAATTCTGAGGCACTCGTCACTCCAGTCGATAACTGGTTCTTTATGATATTCTCTGTATTAATGCTTATGTTTGTTGGAGCTTGGGTTACGGAAAAAATTATTGAGCCAAGACTAGGGAAATATGATCCTTCACTTGGAGATGGAGAAGTAACAAAGCAACAATTAGAAGAAATTACTCCGGAAAAAAATAACGGACTACGTAACGCTGGACTTGGAGGCTTAGTTTATCTTATTTTAGTTAGTTTTCTAATTGTACCGGAAAATGCAATCTTAAGAGGTGAAGGTGGCGAGATTGTACCATCTCCATTTTTAACTAATATCGTCCCAATTATATTATTTTTCTTCATTGTCGTTTCGGTTGCATATGGTTTAACTGTCAAAGCGATTAAGTCAACGAGAGATGTACCGGAGTATATGGCTGATGCGATGAAAGATATGTCAGGCTACATTGTGCTGATTTTTGCAGCTTCACAATTTATTGCTTATTTTGAATGGACAAACCTCGGAGCATTCATTGCCGTTTCAGGTGCCGAAACGCTTACGAACTTAAACTTCACAGGATTGCCGGTCATTGTTGGGTTTATTTTGCTCACTGCTGTGCTCAATATGTTTATCTTTAGTGGATCCGCTCAATGGGCGCTTATGGCTCCTATCTTTATCCCGATGTTTATGATTCTTGACTACAATCCGGCATTCGTACAGCTTGCCTATCGTATTGCCGATTCGTCAACAAACATCATTACACCATTAAACCCGTATGTTCCAATGGTCCTTGCGTTTATGAAACGATATGACAAAGGAGCAGGGTTTGGAACGCTATTTGCAATCATGCTTCCGTATGCGTTGATTTTCCTTGTTATTTGGATTGTCATCTTCATCATCTGGACGCTAATTGGGTTACCGATTGGCCCTGGTGTAGGCCTGAATATTTAACTTAACGAAATATGAGATGATGGGGAAAGGTAGTTTTAATCGGCAGAGTACTCTTTCCTCTTTATTTGGATTTTCAGTTTCACTTGTGCCCTGGGGTGAAAGCGTCCGCCTGTATTGAATTCGAACGAAGATTTTATCTTATCAAAAAACAATAATCTTTTTAGGAAACTGCTTTAACAAAAGACCGCTATGCAGTTTTTTTTATAACAGGTAACTTTACAACAGAGGAGTCGCTTTAAAATGGAGATAACGATTAAAGGTCGCGGAAAAAAAATTGAAGAGACGTTAATTTATTATCGAAGGCATTTTCATCAATATCCTGAACTAAGTCAAGAAGAAAGTAAAACGTCTAAAACAATTCAAAACTTCTTAAAAGAGGAAGGCATTCCTTTTGAGACTGGTTTTGCAGAACATGGTGTTCTTGCGATTATTGAAGGAGAAAATCCTGGTAAAACAGTCGCTTTACGTGCTGATATTGATGCATTGCCGATCAAAGAAAAAAATGATGTTGCGTATGCTTCGAAAGTCAATGGGAAAATGCATGCATGCGGCCATGATGCTCATACTGCGATGTTAATGGGAACAGCCCTGCTATTAAATAGTATGAAGTCAGAGATACCTGGAAAAGTCTTACTTGTATTTCAACCTGCCGAAGAAATGGCCCCCGTAGGAGGGGCAGGTCAAATGATGAAAGACGGTTTGTTTACGAAGCATAAACCGGATGCTATTTTTGCTCAGCATATGTGGCCGGACCTTGAGGCGGGAGAAATCGGAGTCAAGTCAGGCGCTATTATGGGGAATTCTGATCGGTTTACGGTAATAGTTAAAGGAGCCGGTGGGCACGCAAGTATGCCTCATCAAGGAAAAGACGCGATTGTTATCGCCGCTCAAGTTATCAATCACCTGCAAACGATTGTAAGTCGAAATGTCGATCCGATGCAATCAGCCGTTGTGACGTTTGGTGAAATTTCCGGCGGGGAACGCTATAACGTTATTGCTAGTCATGTCACTTTAGAAGGAACAGTTCGAACGAATGATGATGAGGTTAAGAAAAAAGTAAAAGCCCGTTTAGAAAAAACACTCTCTGGATTAGCCGGTGCAAACGAAGTGACAATTGAATTAGATTACAAAGATGGTTATCCCGCAACGATTAATTCTGAGGAGTGGGAAGAAACGGTAAGAGCATCTGCGCATAAATTACTTGGTGAAAATTCCACACCACGAGTTAATTCGAGCTTGGGCGGCGAGGATTTCGGAAGATTTTTACTTGAATATCCAGGGTTTTATTTTTGGCTCGGAACGGCAATACCGTCCCGAAAATTACAAAAACCACTTCACGATGCCGAATTTGATATTAACGAGGATTCCTTAGCCATCGGAACAGAGATGATGACGCAGCTTACGTTTGATGCTTTGGAAAAGTTAAATAAAGAGGAGAACAACTCATGATAAAACGTCCCAAAATTAATGTAGATGAGTGGGCTGAGGACATGTTTTTGAAGCTGGTGGAATGGAGGAGATTGTTTCATCAGGTTCCCGAAGTAGGTTGGACCGAATATGTAACGACAGATCGCATTTACAAAGAGTTAGCTCAGCTTGGTTTTACACTTTATACAGGAAAAGATGCTATCGATTCGGAAGCACGGATGGGCGTACCAGAACAAGAAGAGCTTGAGAAAGGGCATAAAAGGGCAAAACAATACGGCGTTGCTGATCATTTACTAGAAAAAATGACAGCTGGTCATACCGGGGTTGTCGCACAACTAAATACAGAACGTCCTGGCCCTCATATCGCATTTCGTTTTGATATCGATGCTCTGCCTATACATGAGGCAGAGCTTTCATCTCATTTCCCTAAATCTGAAGGCTTTACTTCAACGGAAAAAGGGAAAATGCACGCATGTGCGCATGACGGACATACCGCCATAGGATTAGGGCTGGCTACATTTTTATCTGAGCACAAACAAAGTCTCTCAGGTAAATTTACATTGCTCTTTCAACCGGCAGAAGAAGGGAGCCGAGGAGCGAAAGCAATGGTGAGTAAAGGCTGGCTCGACGATGTAGACTGGTTTTTAGGTGGACACATAGGGATTGAAGATTTGAAGGTAGGGCAAATTGCGGCTACGACGAATCATTTTTTGGCAACAACAAAATTTGATGTTTCTTTTTCTGGTGTGGCTGCTCATGCCGGGAAAAAACCTGAAGAAGGAAAAAATGCGTTATTAGCAGCTGCTACTTGCGCTCAGCACTTGCATAGTATTTCTCGTCATTCTGATGGCACAACGCGGTTAAATGTCGGGACGCTTCAAGCAGGAACCGGAAGAAACATTATCCCTGATAAAGCGTCTATGGCTGGTGAGACGAGAGGAAAAACAAATGAGCTCGATGACTTTATGTTTGGTGAAGCCAAGCGAATAGTGAAAGCATCAGCTGCACTTTATGATGTTACAGAATCAATATCAGTAGCAGGTCGCGGGATTTCCGCTGATTGCGATCCAGAGTTTAAAGAGCTGGTGAAGCAGGCAGTCAAGTATTCTGATCAATTATCCGAGCCTATTGATGTCCTTCCATTGGGAGCTTCAGAAGATGTGACACATATGATGAAAGCGGTGCAGAATAATGGTGGAAAAGCAACTTATCTGATTTTTGGCACCCCATTAGCAGCAGGGCACCACCATCCTTCTTTTGATTATGATGAAAAGGTATTAAAAACTGCAGTCATTTCTTTATCGTTGATGTTGCTAGAAATCTTATACCCAAAGGAGGGACCGAAAGATGAAATCATGGCTTAGTCATACATTAAATCGTTTGAATTTAGTTGAATCGATGGATCAACCAGAAGGTTTTACCAGATTAAGTTATACTAAAGAAGAATGGGAATCGATGGGTGTTTTTAAAACAGTTGCTGAAGAACTTGGTCTTCGCGTAAGACAAGATCAGGCAGGAAACGTGATAGCCCGTTTTGAACCTGAAGATTTTAGTTACGATAAAGCAGCAGTTGTTGTTGGCTCTCACTTGGACACGGTGGCAAATGGAGGCGGTTATGATGGCGTGGCTGGAGTGCTTTGTGGACTAGCCTCTGTAAAACAATTAATAAACGAAGGCTTTCAACCGAAGAGGCCGATCGAAGTCATTTGTTTTGCCTCAGAAGAATCAGCACGTTTTGGTGTGTCCACGATTGGTAGTAAAGCAATGACAGGTTTATTAGATCCAGCTGCTGTAGAGCATATTTCTGATGTAAATGGCGTTACAATCAAAGAAGCGGTTGAATCCAGAGGGCTGAGATGGTCTGAAGTGACGAAAGCAGAACGTTCAAGAGAAGAGATTCACTCATTTTTAGAGCTTCATATTGAGCAAGGTACGCGAGTGGAAAATGCCAAAGCAGACTATGGGGCAGTTACGGCAATTGCCTG